>NZ_JACJFK010000120.1:0-477 GCF_014164535.1 Pseudoalteromonas sp. SG41-2
ACCGTTTCATGCCCAAAAAACTACCCCGTTCATGCTTCGCATTGCTGCCTCTACGACCAATTTACACCGTACAATCAAGGACTATTGATGTCATTAATTTCAGTAAAAAAATCACCAATAACGCCGCTGTTAACTAAGTCATTTTCACGCCGTGCAGTCATAATGTTACTAAGTGTCGCTACATTGCTATTAACTGGCTGTGGTGAGGAGCCTGCTCCACCTGCTAAACAAGCTGTTGAAGAGCAGCCCAGCCGATTTAGTAAAGATAAAATGGCGTATCGCCACACATACCACTCTGAATGGCCTAAAGAGGTGCGCAATGAGGTGTATGGCGATGAAGAAACGTTTTCAACTCCGCGTATTTTATTTAGAGCTGAGGTTGAGTGGATAGGTATAGAAACGTTGTTTTCAGCGCGCATGGATGGCTCTGACAGGCGTAGGATTATTCCAGAAAGCGTATTTACGGGTAAGAATATG
>NZ_JACJFK010000121.1:0-476 GCF_014164535.1 Pseudoalteromonas sp. SG41-2
TCTCAAGTGCTTTTTACTAGCTTGACTAGGCTTATCGCAAGTTAATACGTCCTTCATCGCCTCCAACTGCCAAGGCATCCACCGTGTACGCTTAGTCACTTAACCATACAACCCAAACGGGTCTTTGTTTTGTGACAGTTTAACTTCGCCAGAAGTTAATATTGAATACTAAAGTAGATACCAATCAACAAACGAAACGTTCATTAAATGGCACTGAATGATACTGCTATCATTCTTTTTTACTTTTGAAAACTCTGTACAAATACACTGTATTTATACGAATTTTATTATCAGCTTTTCCAAATTTTTAAAGAGCATATTAATTAGTTAAACCCAATGGGCAAAACTAACTAACAATCATCTGTGTGGACACTACGAACAAATAAGTTCTAAATCGTATAAGGAGGTGATCCAGCCCCAGGTTCCCCTAGGGCTACCTTGTTACGACTTCACCCCAGTCATGAATCACTCCGTGG
>NZ_JACJFK010000122.1:0-474 GCF_014164535.1 Pseudoalteromonas sp. SG41-2
AACGCCTACGGTGTTAAAGTTTACTCTGGTGTCTAATTAATTACTTGTAGGCGAGTGGCTTGCCATCGCGATATTCAAAATTTGGTGTGGTATTTGTGCGTCAGCAAGCTCAACGCCTACGGGTGTTAAAGTTTGTCTCGGTGTTAAATTTACTTTGATGTCTAATTAATTACTTGTAGGCGAGTTGCTTGCCACCGCGTTTCAAAATGTGGTGTGGTGTTTTTGCGTCAGCAAGCTTAACGCCTACGGTGTTAAATTTTACTCTGGTGTCTAATTAATTACTTGTAGGCGAGTGGCTTGCCATCGCGATATTCAAAATTTGGTGTGGTATTTGTGCGTCAGCAAGCTCAACGCCTACGGTGTTAAAGTTTACTCTGGTGTCTAATTAATTACTTGTAGGCGAGTGGCTTGCCATCGCGATATTCAAAATTTGGTGTGGTATTTGTGCGTCAGCAAGCTCAACGCCTACGGGTG
>NZ_JACJFK010000123.1:0-455 GCF_014164535.1 Pseudoalteromonas sp. SG41-2
TAAGTGGGGTTTAGATCAGGCTCGTAGCGACAGGGTTTACTAACAGCACTTTTTAAGTTGTCGGGAATAACAAGTTCAGGCACACCGCCTAAAAACGCAAAACAACGGGCATGACTCATCACCCAATCTTCAAGTTGTTGACTATACGTTGCCTCAGCATAGGTATAATTTGATGCGCCGAGCACGGCAACAAACACTTGAGCAGGTCGTGTTTCCTGTGTTGTAGGGCACGTGATGGTCAGCGTGGGGCCACAATAATCCACAAACAGCTTTTCACCGCCTTTATGATGCTGACGCATCGACAACCGTTGTTTCCCCACCCATTCCCGATAGGCGCGGCAGAAGTGGCTATAGCTGTAATAAGGCTCAGCGACTTTCTCACGCATTTCATCGAATACTAACTGCAACGTCAAATGTTTGTGCTGCTTTAAATCCTTATTGATGGTGAGCCAGTC
>NZ_JACJFK010000124.1:0-437 GCF_014164535.1 Pseudoalteromonas sp. SG41-2
GATGGCGCAGGTACATGGACTATCAGTGGTAGTGAGTTTGATGTCAGCAGCTTTAATAATGGCACGCTCACCGTCAGCGCCACACAATCTGATGCGGCGGGTAACACCTCCAGTGCAACCAGCACCTCAGTGATTTTAGATAACGCAGGACCGAATGCCTTGACGATTGCCACCCCGATTGAGGTTGATGGCCGGATCAATGCTGTAGAAGATGGCAGTGTATTGATCACCGGCTCTGGCGCAGAAGCCAATGCCAGTGTCAGTGTGACTATCAGCGATGGTTCGAATAACCAATCGCGGACCGTGACGGCTGATGGCGCAGGTACATGGACTATCAGTGGTAGTGAGTTTGATGTCAGCAGCTTTAATAATGGCACGCTCACCGTCAGCGCCACACAATCTGATGCGGCGGGTAACACCTCCAGTGCAACCAGCAC
>NZ_JACJFK010000125.1:0-435 GCF_014164535.1 Pseudoalteromonas sp. SG41-2
ATTTACACAAGAATTTAAAGTTCAAGCGGTTGAAAAAGCATTATCTCAATGTGATGATGTTCGTCTAGAAGATATTGCAGATGATTTAGGTGTCGGTTATTCAACGTTACAACGCTGGATAGCACTCGCAAAAAAACATCAACTTGAAACACACCAGACGGGTAGCCAAATGACAGCAGAAAAACGACCACAAGACTGGCGTTTAGAAGAAAGACTCAGCGCGATTATTGACTGTGGCCATTTAGATGAAGCAGCGATTAATGAATACTGTCGTAGTAAAGGGCTTTATCCGCATCATATTAAGCAGTGGAAGCACGACTTTGCCCAAGGACCTACAACGAAACTAGCTAAATCAGACAGTAAACAGTTAAAGCAAGAAATAAAACAGCTGCAAAAAGAGCTTAATCGTAAAGATAAAGCCTTAGCTGAAACAGC
>NZ_JACJFK010000126.1:0-431 GCF_014164535.1 Pseudoalteromonas sp. SG41-2
AGCCAACTTGGGACGATAAACTTACACGCCGGGCGCGATTTATGCCTAGAAACCGAGCAAAACAATGTACAGTTTGTGATAAAGAACAATCAATTTATTGATGTTAAAAATGAACTCAAACAACAAACTAACAACGGCAATATCAATTACCAAAGTGCCGGCAACAACGCGTTCACAGGTAAAAAAATCGATGTAAAAGCTGACCAAGAGCTGTCATTAATTTCGGGGCGTGCGGTTAAAATAAACGCGCAAAGTGATATTTTACTAAAGACTAATAACAGTGATTTAAAGCTCAACGTACCAAATGGTTCAACGTTTTTACAAACCAGTAAGTCAATTAACATCACAGGCTCTGGGCAAGGCGATTTAATCATTCATAACGCCGGCGGCGAAATTAAACTCGATAGCCAAGGCAACGCCACCATCATCGC
>NZ_JACJFK010000127.1:0-420 GCF_014164535.1 Pseudoalteromonas sp. SG41-2
ACCCCGTTTGAGCAAGATGATATTTATTATGTTATAGCGCGTAATGCCTGGGGCAATTTAAAACTCTACGGTGAGAAAACCGGACATTCTGTGGAAATCAGCCCTTACCTTAATTGGATGCGAACGAAAAAAGGAAATCAGCAAGATATTGAAGCTGGCAAGGCTAACCAAACTGCAAAAGATTTTATAGCACTGCAAGACCCTGAGCGACTTGATATAAAAAATAACCAAAAGAAACCACTTTTTCCTGCGGCATTAAAAAAACATGGCCCACTCAATGCTGATGAAGTGTACGGCTTTGCGCCATTTTTATTTATGGGTGGCGAGAAAAAAATCAAGAATATTGAAAAGTGCGATATTTTTGCCCATTTGAATTTAATTGCCGACATGGGTGATATGGAAATTATTGATATGGCTTCT
>NZ_JACJFK010000128.1:0-407 GCF_014164535.1 Pseudoalteromonas sp. SG41-2
AAACACCGCGCCATATTATCGCACCGAGATAAGTTTTATTTTAATCGCCATACCGGGCTTGTAAAAACCCCTCATACTTTGTTTAGAAAACCGTTTTATTTACCTTACGAAGACATTGTTTGTTTTGGTGCAAATGAGCGCAATGTAGGCTCAGCCCGTGGTGGTTCACGCGTGTTTGTGTCTCTCATGGTGCCATTAAAGTACCCTAAGCATTATAGACTCACTAAACCGACATTTTACGTAGGTGGTTTTAATCGTCAGTGGGATTCGCTGCAATATGCAACAGCCATGACCTTTATGGATACATCAATCCCGCTTGGGACACACTTATATCAATCAATAGAGCACTACTTCAAAATAGATAAAGATATAACAGAAAAACACGGATTTCCTGAGGAGTTAAAACC
>NZ_JACJFK010000129.1:0-404 GCF_014164535.1 Pseudoalteromonas sp. SG41-2
ACACTGACGATGCCACCGATTTCATCACTGCTACCGGTGATGGTTGGCGTGGTATCGTTCGTTGCAGCAAGTGGATCAATATCAAAAGTAGGCGCTTGAGTGTCAATTACTCCGCCGTTTTCAGTGTCACTGGCGGTATTACCTGCCGCATCAGTGACGCTGCCATCCACTTGGAATGCGCCCTCTGCAAGCGGCGTCGGTATATCCACCGACCACGTACCATCTGCAAGCACTGTCGCGATTAAGGTTTGTACTGCCCCCGTCGCATCAGTGACGATGACACTGACGATGCCACCGATTTCATCACTGCTACCGGTGATGGTTGGCGTGGTATCGTTCGTTGCAGCAAGTGGATCAATATCAAAAGTAGGCGCTTGAGTGTCAATTACTCCGCCGTTTTCAGT
>NZ_JACJFK010000012.1:0-154164 GCF_014164535.1 Pseudoalteromonas sp. SG41-2
ATCAGCTAAAAGCAGAAACAAGCTTTAATAAAGGCATGCCCGCAAAACAGAAAAAAGCTATGCGCAGTACAGGTTACCTTGAAAAGGTATTGAAATCATAGGCTTTTTTCATGCTCTTGCCCTGGGGTTTATCTCTAGCGGCTTTTATTAGTGATTATGAAAAAAATATTATTTGTTTTACTAATTGCACTGTTCAGTGCTTACTCAAACGCTAAAAGTATTGAAATTAATACATTAGCAACAGATCCATACTGGCTTAAACTGGGTCACTATCGTCCGACGACGCTAGGTGGTTGGAAAAGTGAAGTAGACAGTGTTAAGTTTTTTTTATCCCCTAAAGGAAAGGTAAGCCCAAGGGATGAGCTCAACACCACAATTAACGCATTTAATGGCGATAATAGCCTCCCTCAACAAACACAACAAACTCGGTGCCAATTTCCTGCACGTTACACGTGGCTTAAAACAAAAATAAAAAATAACTGGCCAGAACTTAATTGCCCAGATCTACAAACTTGGCAAAAAATTATAAACCCTAAGGGCGTTACTTTAGTCTTTCCAACTGCATTTATGAATAGTCCATCATCAATGTTTGGCCATACCTTGTTACGTATTGATGCAAAGGATCAAACTCGGCATAAAGAATTACTCGCATTTGCCGTTAATTTTGCAGCAGAGCCAGATGGTTCTGATAATGCTGCAATGTATGCATTAAAAGGCTTAATTGGTAGCTATCCGGGCAAATTTTCACTGATGCCGTATTATAAAAAAGTACGCGAGTATAATGATTTAGAATCTCGTGATATTTGGGAATACAAACTTAATTTATCCGAGGAGCAAGTTAAGCTTATTTTATTACATCTATGGGAGCTACAATTAGCCACTTTTGATTACTTTTTTATAGATGAAAACTGCTCTTATCAGCTGCTCGCATTATTACAACTGGCAAAAAACGATCTCAATTTAACATCCTCATTTGACTTACAAGCCATTCCATCTGATACCGTTGCGGTACTTAGAAATAATAACTTGTTACAAACACCTAATTATCGTCCTGCGTTTGGTACTAAACTGTATCATTATTCTACTCAAATGACTGACGAGCAACTTAATGACGCAAGAGCGCTTATGCAAGGTGGATCACTCAATACCCGAAACTACTCCGAATCACAATTGGTCGCTATATTAGAAATGGCCTATGAGTGGTTAAATTTTGAGTTTTACGATAAAAATTTAAACCGTGAAGAAATTGCCCCACGACTTGCTAAGTTACTCCTCATGCGTAGCAAATATAAAATAGCTTCGCCATTTACCAAACCAAATCGACCTGCAGCCTCTCCAGAGCAAGGTCATGGTTCTTCTAAAATAACGCTAGCAAGAACCCATTATAATCAACAAAGTGATTTAACAAGTTTTGCATATCGCCTCGCATACCATGACTTACTAGACACCTCTGCTGGGTTTATTCCTGGTGCTCAAATTAGCTTTTTTGATATTGAAGGCGCTATAAAAGATAACGGTAACACTCAGCTAGAACATTTTTATCTATTAGATGCAATGTCACTTGCACCCGATAACCGGATTTTTGATAGCTGGTCATGGAACCTTAAAATGGGCTTTGATCGACAGCCAAATAATGACTTTCAACAAGGCCGCTGGTTTACTAAAGGTGGCTATGGAAAATCAATCGGCAACCCAAACACCCTTCATGGCTATTTATTAGCACAAGTTGAGTTTAACAATGGCGATATAACGGATAAGTTAACAACGGGGTTTGGCACAGAAGCTGGTGTTATTTGGCAAATCAATAATAGTCATAAGCTTGCCCTTACAACAAATATAATGTGGCTTGTCGATGCAGACGTAGATAATCACGCT
This sequence comes from Pseudoalteromonas sp. SG41-2, assembly GCF_014164535.1. Classification (NCBI taxonomy): domain Bacteria; kingdom Pseudomonadati; phylum Pseudomonadota; class Gammaproteobacteria; order Alteromonadales; family Pseudoalteromonadaceae; genus Pseudoalteromonas; species Pseudoalteromonas sp. SG41-2. The sequence goes on from NZ_JACJFK010000012.1 coordinate 1,876, forward strand.
GATCTAACATTAAAATGGAATTACGCTTTGTCACGAAATTTATCTATACGCACAGAGCTAAAAAACCAGCGATGGTATACAAGCAGTACGTCGGCTAAACTAGCCATTCAATATTACTTTTAATCACTGGGTTTTACGGAGCTTGTTGGGTAACCAAACAGCACGTTTAACTTGGCTTTTAACCCTTTAGCTTGGTAGGTACTTTTAAATAAATACTGCCACTGATGAAAGGTGATTTTGATTGGGTTATTACTGTTTAGTTGGCCAATAATGCCGTATTTACAGGGCTTGTTTTCATCCTCTTCTACATAAGTGCCAAATAATTTATCCCAAATAATTAAAACGCCAGCGAAGTTTTTATCTAAGTAGCCATTATTTATAGCGTGGTGCACCCGATGATGCGATGGGGTATTAAATAATGCTTCAAACCAACCGAGCTTTTTTACCACTTGCGTGTGTACAAAAAATTGATAAGCCAAATTAAGTGCCACCACCGCAAAAACAATCACAGGCTCAAAGCCTATTAATATCATCGGTAACCAAAATAGCCACATTCCCGCCAGCGGATACATTAAACTTTGCCTAAATGCCGTGGTAAAGTTCATTTGAGTAGAACTATGATGCACTACATGAGCGGCCCATAACCAATGAATATGGTGTGATGCACGATGAAACCAATAGTATAAAAAGTCTTGCAGTAAAAAAGCGCCTAATACAGTAAATAGCGTCAATTCAATATCAAATAGCCGAAACTGATACAACCAATAAAAAAACGGCATTAATAATAATAACGCAATGGCATCAGCGCCTTGATGTAATAAAGCAAGTAACGCGTTGGCTAAGCTGTCTTTTATATCGTAGTAACGTCTAAATTTTATAAACTCAACCCCTACAAACAGCAAAAAAATAGGGCTCAGTGCCAATAAAATAATTTCAATGCTCATGACGTTTCTCCTGAAAATAGCTGGCTATTTTTTTAAGTGCTTGGCTAACATCTTTTTTTATAAAAAAAGCCAGTATAAAGTCGGGTAACCACAAAGGCGCAATACAACGAATATGGTAGCTGATCTCGGTGAGTGATGGCTGAGTATTATTGGCTTTTAAGTAAATATCACCACGGTGCTGTGCAACGGGTTTATCCCCTAAAATGCGGTAACAAATGTGGCTATTATCGGCCGTTATTATTTGCTCTTTAAATGTTGTACCTTGCATTTTTACTTGTCTAATAGTGCCTTTTCCACCACTTATTTCACCCGAATCTTGCGGTGTTAACACTTCAAACTGCGCATTAAAAAAGCGCCCCAAATCATCATGCGCTAATAATAAGATGCGTAATTGTTCAGGCGTTGCTGCCACACTATGTTTAACGTTTATCTCAATCATTGTGTGCCCCATATTATTTTTATAGATCTCTAGCATATAAAAATATTGCATGGCAAACTTGCGATTAGATGACTATTTTTTAGCTTTAGGCGACAAATGAAAACCTTAGCCGATCATTACTTTTCTAGCTGTTTGGATTATCTTCAAAGCACAGGATTAGATAGCCAAGAGATACTAACTGCCATTGAATTTGATGAATATACAAATAAGCAAACACAACAATTAGCGCCTCGTATTAGCTTAAAAAGCTATAATGCGCTGCTTAGTTATGCACAGCAAACGCTAAATGACTCCTTATTCGGGTTTGAATTAGGAAAACAAATACGTACCGCTGATTTTGGTGTACTTGGGTATTTAATTGAATCGAGTACTAATCTAGCCAGTGCCATTACTGCACTACTGAGCTACGACAGTTTAGTGGCTAACATAGGGCGTGCTGAGTTTGAACAGCAACAAACACTTTGCAAAGTAACTTGGTTAGCCGATCCACAGTGCAGCCCACAGGCCGTATTACGAAATATGACCGCGTGGGTAAGTGTTATACGCCAACTGCTTAATCCTCAGCTTTCGCCTAGTTGCGTTTATTTTACAGCACATTTTTCAGACAGTGAGTTACAACAATTAGCGCAATGGTTTAATTGCCCAGTAAAAGCTGGCGCTAACTTTAATCAAGTAGAGTTTCCAAGTAGTTACTTAACCCTTCCTTTTAAAACCGATAACTCCCAGATTAACGCTGTGCTAAAGCAAATGTCAGAGCAACAGCTATCCCAGTTTAAAAGTCAGCAATTATTAACAGAAAAAATTAATCATATTTTAATGGCTAAATATGATTTGCAGGACTGTTCACTGATCAGAACGGCTAGTGCTTTAAATATGACCCCGCGCACAGTGCAACGTCATCTAAAGCAAGAAAACACCAATTTTGCCGCTCTCCTTGAGCAAGAGCAAAAACGCCGTTTGTTAACATATATTCCTCATTATTCGCTAAGCAGTATTGCAACTATGTTGGGGTTTAATGATCAAAGCTCTTTTAATCGCGCCTTTAAGCGCTGGTATCAATGCTCACCTCGTCAATTTATAAAAAACAATAATTAAACAATTTGATTACCTAAAACACACATTTAACGTATACCTTTTTATTGATTTTATTTACACTAGCCTCATGTATTGCTTTAAAGACAATTATTTATGCGTTTGCGTATGATGTTAACTGTTTTTGTATTGGTTTTTTATAGTGCGGCCTGTCACGCAAACCCGGTTACCTTCATCGCTGAAGATTTGCCCCCTTATCATTTTAAAAACCCTCAAGGTGAAGCGCAGGGTGCCTTAGTAGATATCGCTAAAGCAGTATTAAAAGGCACGGCTTTAACAGCAACGTTTGAAATAATGCCGATGGCGCGTATGTTTCAACAACAACAAGCCAATCCTAATGCCATCATGCTGTCACTGTTAAAAACACCAAACAAAAACAGCCAGTTTAAGTGGCTGGGAAAAGTGTATTTTGCAGATGCATACCTAGTAAGTTTACGCAGTCATAACGATGAAGTGATTCACTTAAACTTTGCCAAAGAATACAAAGTAGCCACTATTCGCGGTTATTCTGCACAAGCTTATTTAGAAGCTCAAGGCTTTACTGAAAGTGAGAATCTAGTCTTAGTGAGTTACTACCAGCAGCTATGGAGAATGCTGTATAAAAATCGTATCGATTTTGTGGTGACTAACACCCTCACTCTTGAAAACGAGTTAAAGCGAGCAGGGCTCGACCCAAGCTTAATTACTAAGCGTATACACTTAGATGAGCTACCTTCTTCTCTTCACTTTGCAGCAAGTAAGCAGCTTAACCCGCAAACAGCGAAAATTATTACTGATAGATTAAACGCTATAAAAGAAAGCGGTGAATACCAACAAATTTTAAATAAATGACAACTCCCTATTCCAACGCGCCTTTAGTATTGAGTAGGTAAAACGCCTTGCGTTAAGTAATTTTTCAATGAAGTAAATAAAGGTGAAGGTAAGTTATTAATATCGCACCAACGCCACTGTAAACATTTGTTAGGCTCTTTATTCACAGGCTCGCCACCTTCATACTTTGCCTGCACATATAAAGTAATATAGTGCTTGTTCTCGGCGCTAAATATATCGTTGGTAAAATCGAGTTTACGAATATTAGTAACAGTAAGCCCTGTCTCTTCTGCTACTTCGCGCACTGCACATTGCTCAACCGTTTCACCAAATTCTAAATGTCCCCCAGGGGTTGCCCAGGTATTTGCACCATGTGCGCCTATTCGCTCACCGAGTAAAATTTTATTATCATGCATTACTATCACTGCAACGCCTACTCTGACAACTTGATTCATTATTACCACATTAAATAGTTCATCATTTTTATATGTTACCTCATTTAAATCATCAAACTAGTCGTTAGTTCTTTATAAACCATAGCGTTAGCTAAAAACCAAACAACTCGTTCATTATTTAACCGACCATAGTCGAATATCACTCCTGATAAAAAGCGCTTACTTTTAAGGTCTGTTGATCTTTCAAGGTTTAATCCGCAAAGGTCAACAGACCCTAAATAAAGTTAATTAAATTTTGCTCAGGAGCCTTTATGTCAGGTGAATACAAACAACACTACAACGAGTTTAAACAAAACCCGGCAGCGTTTTGGTTATCGCAAAGTAAACGCCTCCCTTGGTACCAGGCTCCCGAAACAGCTTACACACAAGATGAAAACGGTTTATATCACTGGTTTGCCGACGGCCAACTTAATAGCTGCTTTTTAGCGGTAGATCAGCATGTTATTGCCGGCCATGGTGATGAAACAGCGTTAATTTATGACTCACCCGTAACCCATACCGCGCGCAGCTACAGCTACTTTGAACTACAACAAGAGGTCGCTAAATTCGCAGGAGTAATGCAGTCTTTAGGCGTAACAAAAGGCGACCGCGTGGTTATTTATATGCCCATGATCCCCGAGGCCGTAATTGGTATGTTAGCCTGCGCCCGCATCGGCGCTATTCATTCGGTCGTATTTGGCGGGTTTGCAGCACATGAGCTTGCCGTAAGAATTGATGACGCCAAGCCTAAGTTAGTACTCAGTGCCTCTTGCGGTGTGGAAGTGAATACCGTAATTGAATACAAAGAGTTACTTGATAACGCCCTCGAATCAGCCTCTTATAAAGTAGAAAATTGTATTATTTATCAGCGTGAGCAAGTAACTGCACCACTTATGCCTGAGCGTGATATTGACTGGGCTATTGCAATGCAAACAGCTACTGGCGTTGATCCTGTTCCTGTAAGTGGCGAACACCCGCTTTATATTTTATACACGTCAGGCACAACGGGTACTCCCAAGGGGGTTGTTCGTGAAAATGGCGGCCACGCTGTTGCCATGCATTACAGCATGGAAACCGTATACGGGATGAAACCTGGTGACGTGTTTTGGGCCGCTTCAGATATTGGTTGGGTTGTAGGCCATTCGTACATAGTGTATGCCCCACTTATGTACCGCTGCGCCACTATTTTATTTGAAGGTAAACCGGTTAGAACCCCAGATGCCAGTGCATTTTGGCGAGTGGTTGAACAGTATAAAGTAACGGCTTTATTTAGCGCACCGACAGCCTTTAGAGCGATAAAAAAAGAAGACCCCAATGCCGATGGGTTTAAACAATACGATACTTCAAGTCTGAAACGCTTGTTTTTAGCAGGCGAGCGCTTAGATCCTCCCACCTACGATTGGCTCAAAGAAAAAACAGGCCTACCTGTGCTTGATCATTGGTGGCAAACCGAAACTGGTTGGGCGATAGCCTGTAATCCTGTCGGCATTGAGCACCTACCTACAAAAGCAGGCAGTTCAACGGTTGCGACTCCTGGGTTTGACGTACGTATTTTAGATATGAATGGTGACGAATGCGCCCCCAATGAACAAGGTGCAGTCGTTATTAAACTGCCTTTACCGCCAGGATGTTTACCCACTATTTGGCAAAATACCGAACGCTTTAAAGCCGGTTATTTAAGTGAATATGAAGGCTATTATCTCTCTGGCGACGGCGGTTATATTGATGATGATGGCTACCTATTTATTATGGGCCGCACCGATGATGTGATTAATGTCGCGGGGCATCGTTTATCAACCGGTGAAATGGAAGAAATTGTAGCCGCTCATCCCGCGGTTGCTGAATGTGCCGTATTTGGTGTTAATGATGCGCTCAAGGGTCAAAACCCCATGGCCATGGTGGTATTAAAAAATGATTTTCATGGTTCGCATAAAGAAGTAGAGCAGCAATTGGTGCAAACCGTGCGTAATCAAATCGGCGCTATTGCGTGTCTTAAAAATATTATGTGTGTAGAGCGCTTACCAAAAACACGCTCAGGTAAAATTTTACGCAAAAACTTACGTCAACTTATTGATGGTGAAGAACTACAAATTCCATCAACCATTGACGATCCGAGTATTTTTGAGGAGTTAACTCTGCAACTTGCTGAAAATAAAATATAAATATTATTTTTAAAAAGTCTATTTAAGCGCGGCTTAAATAGACTTTTCTCGCCCCATCTGCTTAACTAGATTTCATTAAATAGATGAAACTCACGCAAATAAATCTCTTGGGAATATAAATGACTGAAATACGATCGCAGCTGCGAGAATTTTTACTGCAATGGTTTAGTCTTTATTTTCCTGGGAGTGCGCATTTATGGTACAACATATTAGTACTGTGCTGGGTTGGCTTATTTGCGCTCATATTGCACCTCATCTTAAGGTCAGTTTCAAAACGACTACTTAAAGGCCGCTTTAGTGATAAAGTTGTTCAAACCGCTACCCACACGCCTGCTGACTTAGCGCTTAAATTAACACGTAATATTTCCTTTGTTTTACAAGGTGCTGTGGTTGTTATACAAGCAAGGCTCTGGGTTCCAGAAGGAACGGCTTTTTTACATATCATTGAGATGTTTACTGATCAGTGGATCATTTTATTTGCACTGCTCTCGCTGTTCTCTTTGCTCAATATTTTTCAAGCAATATCTGACAGGCAACCCATTGCAGCTCACTTTCCATTACGTGGTTTTTTACAAACAATTAAACTGATCGCCAGCGTATTAACCGGTATTTTAGCGATTTCATTATTAATGAATAAATCCCCGTTAATATTACTCAGTGGTTTAGGTGCGCTATCGGCTGTACTGCTACTGGTGTTTAAAGACGCTATTTTAGGGCTGGTGGCCGGTATTCAGCTTTCAGCAAACAATATGCTTGCGGTTGGTGATTGGTTAGAAATGCCCAAATACGGCGCAGATGGCGATGTGATTGATATAGCCTTGACCACAGTTAAAGTAAGAAATTGGGATAAAACCATTACCACTATCCCAACCTATGCGCTAATTTCTGACTCATTTAAAAACTGGCGCGGTATGTCAGAATCCGGTGGGCGGCGCATAAAACGGAGTATCCATATAGAAATGAGCAGTGTGCGCTTTTTAGATGAGCAAGAGATCACCGCGCTGAAAAAAGCAGATTTATTAAGTCACTACCTCGAAATTACCCTACCGGCTATTAACGAGCAAAATACCACGAAAAAAATAGATATGAGCTGTACGTTAAATGGTCGTCGGCTCACTAATGTTGGCACATTTCGTCATTATTTAGTCGCGTTATTAAAACATCACCCACATATTCATCAGGGAATGACACTGATGGTAAGGCAGCTAGAGCCAACTAAAAATGGCTTACCCATTGAGATTTATGCATTTACCAATACAACTAATTGGGGTGAGTATGAAAATATACAGTCAGATATATTTGACCATATATTAGCGATATTATCCGCCTTTTCGTTACGTGCCCATGAGGCACCAACAGGGAACGATATTCGTCAACTAATTAAATAGTCACTAAATCCGTTTTAATTGCGCTATTAACCACTGGTGAATATCGCTGTTATTTGAACGTGGATGCCACGCTGCAATCACCTTAAATGGCGGTGGTAATAATTCAACTTCAAGCTGTTTCACTTTGGCGTTTGGCAGTAAACGCGATGGGTAAAAAGCAATTAAGTCAGTACTGCAAAGCAAATCGGGGACAAATGAAAAGCCAGGCACTGACATAACAATATTGCGCGCATAGCCCTTATCAGCAAACCATTGGTCGTGAGAGCCTCGTAAGTTAGCACGGGACGCCGAAACCACTAATTGAGAGTGTGCCGCCACTTCAGCAAGGCTCAACGTCGATGAAGAAAACACCGTGTCTTTCCCTGCTATACAAATATGCTGTTCTTCAAATAATGTGTCATAGATTAAGTTTGCAGGGATAAATTCAGGAAAACTAATTAATAAATCCAGCTCTCCTGCACTTATTAATTGATTAACATTATCAGAGGCAAAGTCACGAATAATCAGCTTTAATCCTGGCGCTTCGCGTCTTGTTATTTCTAATAATTGTGGCAAAAGAGCTGCTATAGCGTAATCAGTCGCACTTATTGTAAATACGCCCTTGTAGCTACTTGGGGTAAATTGTTTAGGTATTAATAACGCTTCTACCTGAGTTAATATTTGATTAATGGGCTTCTCTAGTGCAATTGCTTTAGGTGTTGCAACCATTGTATTGCCTTGGCGAATAAAAAGCCGATCGTCAAATAAGTCACGCAATTTTCGCAGCTGCTCACTAATAGCCTGCTGGGTTAAGCCCATTTTGCGCGCCACATCCGACACATTTTTTAGTTTAAGTAATGCACTCAATATTCGTAATTGTTTTATATCAAGCCGAGATATACCATTCATAATTGTATCTTAAACAAAAAAGCATTGTTTCAAATTGTACCTTTTAATCCCTATGCTCACCAGCATTATTAATTTAAAAGGTATTAAAATGAGTCAACCAAGTAAAAATATCGACAGTCTATTTTCATCAATCAATTTAGGCCCATACACACTTAAAAACCGTATTGTAATGCCGCCACTTACCCGCTCACGTAGCACGGTTCCTGGCAATATCCCCAACGAGGTGATGGCCACATATTATGCACAGCGTGCTAGTGCTGGTTTTATGGTTACCGAAGGCACTCAAATTGAACCAAGAGGACAAGGGTATGCCTGGACACCGGGCATTCATTCTAATCAACAAATAGCTGGTTGGAAAAAAGTAACTGATGCAGTACATGCAGAAGGTGGAATTATTTTTGCCCAACTTTGGCACGTTGGCCGCGTTTCACATACCAGCTTACAGCCTAATGAAGCCAAACCTATTGCCCCCTCAGCTCTAATAGCTGATAGCGTTAAAGTCTTTATTGAAACAGGACCGGCTCAAGGCGCTTTAGCCAACCCAAGTGAACCACAAGCTTTAACAACCGATGAAATAAAAGAGCTTGTTGGCATGTATGCACAAGCTGCCCGTAATGCGCTAGAAGCGGGGTTTGATGGCGTAGAGCTGCATTGTGCTAATGGGTATTTAGTAAATCAGTTTATTTCTGAGCACACCAATAAACGAGATGATGAATACGGCGGCTCTCTTACTAATCGCCTGCGCTTTTTAAAAGAAATTGTCGCGGCAGTAAGTGACGTAGTAGGCCCGGAGCGCTTAGGGGTTAGATTTGCGCCCTTATTTAGCAGTACTGATGAAACCCGTGTTTATTTAGGGTTAGTAGAATCAAACCCGCATCATACCTACATTGAAGCGATTAAAGCACTTGAACAAGCTGGTATTGCCTACCTTTCAATTGCAGAAGCTGATTGGGACAATGCCCCTGATTTACCAGAGCAATTTTATCAAGCAGCTAGAGCTGAATTTTCTGGGCGTATTATTTACGCTGGTAAGTACACTGTTGAAAAAGCGGTGGCGATGTTAGCTAAAGGCTACGGTGATTTATTTGCTTTTGGTCGCCCTTTTATTGCAAACCCTGATTTACCAGCGCGCATAAAAAATCAATGGCCATTAAATGAAGCCGATGCAGCCACTATGTATGGCGGGACTGAGCAAGGTTACAGTGACTATCCTTGCTATAAAAATGATTGATAAAAATAACGGAGTAAGAGGCAGCTTAAGTTAAAAATAAATGACCCAAACATGCAGCCTATGTTTGGGTCATTACAGGGTATTACTGCTTTTTATCTATCACCATTTTTAGTTCATTTAATGCAGCAACCGAAAAACCCCGATCATAAAAGTAAATAATCTTACCGCTACCATCAATTAATACGATGCGGCTATTATTCGGATTTTCATTACCAGTGAACGCTTGTACTGCATCACCGTCTTTATAAATAGTGATCACCCCGCCCCACAGTTCTTTAGGAATGCCTTTTCTCATACCGCTATCAATAAAAGTACTAAACATACGCGGCACCATGCCTTGAATTGTGGGTAACTCATAAGCGGTGACGTTTATGCCACTCATATCCAAGCCAATAAGCCAGCGATCAATATCAAATTGACTATCTTGTTTATACCCAATTAACAGTAATGTCTGTGCGTTGTTAAAGTCTGTAGGGATAGTAAATTGCTGTTGCTCCAAGCTTTCACCACTGATAGTTGGAAACTGTTTACCGACTAAGTTCTGATTTGGGTATTGACTCGAACACCCACTTAAAAAAATAAAAAACATTAAACCAACAACTGATCTCAACATCTCTGTTCTCACTATTAATTAATAAACGATTAGGAAAAATTCTTTTGAATACAAATTTTTGATACGAATAAACACGCTATTAAGATCTAAATAACAACCAAAGAAGTCCATTCATACTGTTTTTTATCATTGCTTAATTTACCATTGATTATTAGCACCTTTAAATAGAAGCTCAACGGTTATATTTGTGTACAATAGTATTTTTTATACTCAAACATTATTAGCACATATCAATTTGTTCTATAGCATATCAAAAGTGTATTTTCGTTACCCGATACAAAACGCTAAAGTGCCGCGCTTATTCACAGCTTTAAAGAGGATGCTATGTCGCTTGCTGTTTTATTAATGCTGGCATTATTTGTCGGTTTGCTGTTTGCGATTTATCTTTTTTCGCAAAAAAGTAAAACCTTATCTCGCACTGTTTTATTTGGCTTAGTTGTTGGTAGTGCTTTTGGTTTAGCCTTACAATTTTTATTTTCCCACTCCCCAGAGTCTATTAATGACGTTTTAAGTTGGGTAAGTGTTGTTGGTAAAGGCTATGTTGGGCTATTAAAAATGATCATCATGCCATTGGTATTGGTGTTTATGATTGCCGCCGTGGTGAAACTAGAAAACCAAGGCTCTTTGGGCAAAATATCGTTCATTAGTATTGCTGTTTTACTCTTTACTACGGCAATTGCAGCCTTAATTGGTATTGCCGTAACCTATGGCTTTAATTTAAGTATTGAAGGCTTAGTTTCGGGAACCCGTGAGGCAGCAAAAATGAGCACGCTAGAGGGTAAAGCAGCCAATGTAGCTGATTTAAGTGTGCCACAAATGCTATTGAGCTTTATTCCAGAAAATCCATTTGCTGATTTAAGTAACCAACGCTCAACCTCTATAATTGCCGTCGTTATTTTTGGTGTCCTTGTAGGGATTGCCGCACGCAAGGTGATGCTTGAACGTAGCGAACTAGCAGATCCAATTCGCAACGGTGTTAACGCCTTACAAGCCATAGTAATGAACTTAGTAAGAATGGTGATAGCGCTAACGCCTTATGGCGTCGCAGGGTTAATGGCAAGCGTTGTGGCAAACTCAAGTAGCAATGATATTGTTAATTTACTGGCGTTTATTGTGGCTTCCTATGTCGCTATATTATTAATGTTTATTGCTCATGGTTTATTACTTAGCCTAGTTGGTGTGAACCCTAAGAGTTACTTTGAAAAAATTTGGCCAGTACTGACCTTTGCATTTAGCTCGCGTAGTTCAGCAGCCTCTATTCCTATGAATGTGGATGTACAAATTAACCAGCTAAAAGTGCCGCCTGCTATAGCTAACTTATCGGCTTCTTTTGGCGCCACTATTGGCCAAAATGGCTGTGCCGGTATTTACCCAGCCATGCTGGCAATGATGGTAGCACCCAGCGTAGGAATTGATCCGCTGACATTCGAATTTATTTTACCGTTAATTGGCATTGTTGTTATAAGCTCTTTTGGTATTGCCGGAGTAGGTGGTGGCGCAACGTTTGCTGCATTGGTTGTATTACCGACCATGGGATTACCGGTTGAGATAGTCGCGTTACTGATCTCAATTGAGCCATTAATAGACATGGCACGCACCGCATTAAACGTATCAGGGTCAATGACCTCAGGTGTTATAACGAGTAAATTAATTAAAGTGCACTAGATTTTTTGTAGTCGCCCAGCTTTGGCTGGGCTTTTTTATCTGTATTACTCCCTCCGCCTTAAGTAAAAACAATCCATTTATCTAATCACTAAAACAAAATCAATCATATTTATAGATTGTAGTAATCGCTTTATTTCGCACACACATTTCAGCCCGTTGCTATATTCTTTTCATTGCTTTGTTATTCAGGCTTGATTAAGCCTCACTTGAGCAAACAAATTTACAACTCAATAATTTTTAAAACGATTGAGATCTCTGTTTAAAGTAGTAATACGCTTTGTATAACGAAATTCGTTAACTTTAAGGAAGCTGACAATGAAAAACCGTTCATTCAATAAAAAAGCGCTTGTTGGATTTATAAGTATGGCACTTATATCTGGCACCGCTGTTAGCCAAGAAAAACCACAAATGTCAAAGCCACAAGGTGCTGTTGGCATGGGTGAAGCTAAAATGGGCGCAACCAGAACAAACCAGTTTTGGTGGCCAGATCAACTTAACCTTTCACCTCTGCGTGATCATGATGAACGCTCAAACCCTTACGGTGCCGACTTTAATTATGCCAAGGCATTTAATAGCCTAGATTTAGACACAGTAAAAAGTGATATTGATGCCCTACTAACACAATCTCAAGATTGGTGGCCGGCGGATTTTGGTAACTATGGGCCATTTTTTATCCGTATGACATGGCACAGCGCAGGTACTTACCGTACGCTTGATGGCCGCGGTGGTGCTGGTGGCGGTCAACAACGTTTTGAACCTCTCAACAGCTGGCCAGACAACGTAAGCCTAGATAAAGCCCGTCGTCTACTTTGGCCTATTAAACAAAAATACGGAGAAGCACTTTCATGGTCAGATTTAATCGTATTAGCCGGTAACGTTGCTCTAGAAAACATGGGGTTTGAAACCTATGGTTTTGCCGGCGGCCGGACTGATGACTGGGAACCAGACATGGTTTACTGGGGCCCTGAAGTAGAAATGCTTGCCAGCGACCGTGAAGATGCCAGCGGCAAATTAGAACGCCCATTGGGTGCAACTCACATGGGTTTAATTTACGTAAATCCTGAAGGCCCTAAAGGGGTTCCTGATCCAATCGGTTCAGCTAAAAATATTCGTGTGGCGTTTTCTCGCATGGCCATGAACGACGAGGAAACTCTTGCACTTATCGCAGGTGGCCACACCTTTGGTAAAATGCATGGTGCGCACAAACCGAAAGATTGTGTGGGTGCAGAGCCCGCAGCAGCAGGCATTGAAGAACAAGGGTTAGGCTGGAAAAACAAATGTGGTAAAGGCCACTCTGAAGATACCGTATCAAGTGGTTTAGAAGGCGCATGGACACAAGCTCCTACTCGCTGGTCATCACTGTACCTTAGCAATCTACTTAACTTTGAGTGGAAACAAACACGCAGCCCCGCGGGTGCGATCCAATGGATCCCAACCGACGAATCTATGCACAAAACCGTACCTGATGCTCATGTGAAAGGTAAGTTTAATTCACCAGTCATGACGACTGCAGATTTAGCACTTAAATTCGATCCAGAATACCGCAAAATTGCTGAACGCTTTTTAAACGACCCTAAAGAGTATCAACTGGCATTTGCTAAAGCATGGTATAAATTGACTCACCGAGATATGGGGCCACCACGTAACTTCTTAGGTAAAGAAGTTCCTAAAGGAGACTTAATTTGGCAAGATCCTATTTCAGCAGAGACTCAATCAAACATTGATGCTGGCGCAGTAAAAGAGCTTAAAGCCAGTATTTTAGATTCAGGTCTTAGCGTATCAGAGCTAGTACGTGTTGCATGGGCATCTGCAGCAAGCTACCGTCATTCCGATATGCGCGGTGGTGCTAATGGTGCACGCCTTGCACTTGCACCACAAAAAGACTGGGCTGTGAATAATCCAGCTGAAACAGCAAAAGTAATCAAAACCTTAAAAGCGATTCAAACCGACTTTAATGATAGCTTCTTTAGTAAAAGCCAAGTGTCACTGGCCGACCTGATTGTGTTAGCTGGTAATGCAGCGATTGAAAAAGCAGCTAAAGAAGCCGGTTACAGTGTCACTGTTCCGTTTAATGCTGGCCGTGGCGATGCCACGCAAGCTCAAACTGACGTTAATGCATTTAGTTTATTAGAGCTGCCTGCCGATGGCTTTAGAAACTACTTTGATGCTGAACAAAGCTACAAATCGCCAACTGAAATGCTAATAGATAAAGCAGATCAACTTGATCTAACAGTGCCTGAAATGACGGTATTAGTAGGCGGATTACGTTCGCTTGATGCAAACTATAAAGGCACTGACTACGGCGTATTTACTGACAAGCCAGGCACTCTAAATAACGATTTCTTTGTTAATTTATTGGATATGTCTACGGTTTGGAAAAAGTCATCAGATGCGGGGATTTATCAAGGCTTTGATCGTCAATCAGGTGAGCAAAAGTACACAGCCACTTCAGTTGACCTTATCTTTGGTTCAAATTCAGAGCTGCGTGCAGTTGCAGAAGTATATGCCTTTGATACATCAAAGCAAAAGTTTGTAGAAGACTTTGTTGCGGCATGGACTAAAGTAATGAACTTAGACCGTTAATAACCATTAAGTAATGCAACCATAGCGCTGCAATTAATTGCAGCGCTTTTTATGTTGGTTAATCATACTCTTTTATATATTACTGCATTGCTTTGCAGCTAAACATACTGCCCAAACCTTGCTGAGTGTAAGTGCCTATAAAGATAGTCAATAAGCTTCGTCATCACTAAAAACCGTCACTGAAAGCTCTTCATCTATATTTTCAAAAACCAAAAAATTAATAGGCTTACAACAGACTTGGCAGTCCTCAATATATTGTTGATCAACATCTGCCGGATCGAGCAGCACGTCAATATTCTCACCACAATAAGGACATGCTATCGTTTTTTCAGTTAATTGATTCATTGCTATAACCTCACATATTACTTGCTATACCCATTATCATTAGACATATAGTATCAAGGTGCATTTCTTTGTGCAGGCTCTTTGTTGAATTTCTTTGCTGGGGCAATCAGCATACTATACTCACTCATAGTACTGCCGATAACATACTTACACTCAAAGTGTTTTAACAAACAACTTTATTTATTGCTATATTAAACTCATTAAATTTAAGGGTGTTGGGTAAAACGAAAAAGCAACAGGCATAAATATCTTTGCCTAAGATAGTGCATATCTAGCCTCACAAAATTTAGGACATTAAAAGATATTTGCATAAATATATTCAAATTCATCATCTTTTTCATAAAATACGACATCACAAAGGGATCCTTTTGCTCCGCCTCGCTTTTTGCAAACTCAATATTTTTGCGCATATAAGAGCTCAAAATATCTAAATGACTTCAAGGAATTGGGATTTAATTTTTAGCAGCTTAGATTGCACTCCAGCCTCTATAAAAATCTAACGAGCCTGAAGAATAATTCGTTTTTAATTTATTTTTTATTGATGTACTAACCACAGTCGAATTCCTATTTTGATTCAATCGGTTACTTCTATTTCACGAAAAATATAAAAAGAGGACTTGGTGTTGTTTTAATTGGCATTTTGGAAGTTATTACAGGTGTTTGAGGATATAAAGCGCAGTGCTTTAGAAAAGTAAAAAAGCGCTGCAACAATACAGCGCTTTCATTACTCATAAAAATTATTTGTTTAAGCTTAACCGCTTTATTTAAAAGAAGCCGAGCGGATCTTCGCTGTAGCTTACTAATAAATTTTTAGTTTGTTGGTAATGGTCAAGCGCAAGCTTGTGGGTTTCGCGGCCGATGCCTGATTTTTTATAACCACCAAACGCAGCGTGTGCAGGATACATATGGTAACAGTTGGTCCATACACGGCCTGCTTCTATTTTGCGGCCAAAGTGATAAGCACGGTTCATGTTGCGGCTCCATACCCCTGCGCCTAGACCAAATTCAGAGCTATTAGCCAGTTCGAGTGCTTCGGCTTCGTCTTTAAAGGTCGACATTGAAATCACCGGGCCAAAAATTTCTTCTTGGAATACCCGCATATCGTTAGTGCCTTTTAACAGCGTTGGCTGAATGTAATAACCGCCATTTAGCTCATCTGTTAGTTGCTCTACATTGCCGCCAGTAAGTACTTGTGCGCCTTCTTTTTTGCCAATTTCAATATAGCTGAGAATCTTATCAAACTGTGCTTTAGACGCTTGTGCGCCTACCATGGTTTCACTATCAAGCGGGTTACCGCGTTTAATTTTTAATGTGCGCTCTAAAATACGCTCAATAAACTGCTCGTAAATATCTTCTTGGATAAATAGTCGCGATGGGCAAGTACACACTTCACCTTGGTTAAAGTACGCAAGTACTGCGCCTTCAATGGCTTTACTTAGGAAGGAATCGTCTTTTTCCATTACATCGTTAAAGAAAATATTCGGTGATTTACCACCGAGCTCAACCGTTGATGGAATAATGTTATCAGCGGCACATTTTAAAATGTGTGAACCAACAGGGGTTGAGCCGGTAAAAGCAATTTTAGCTATACGCGTGCTGGTTGCCAGCGCTTCGCCCGCTTCTTTACCGTAGCCATTTACTACATTAAGCACGCCTGCAGGCAATAAATCACCAATGATTTCCATCAACACTAAAATAGATACTGGTGTTTGTTCAGCCGGTTTGAGTATCACACAGTTGCCTGCGGCAAGCGCTGGTGCAAGTTTCCATGCGGCCATTAGAATTGGGAAGTTCCACGGAATGATTTGTCCAACAACGCCCAGTGGCTCATGAAAATGATACGCGACTGTGGTTTCGTCTATCTCGCCAATACTGCCCTCTTGGGCGCGAATACAACCGGCAAAATAACGAAAATGATCTGCCGCCAGTGGGATATCTGCCGCCAATGTTTCGCGAATGGCTTTACCGTTATCCCACGTTTCGGCAACTGCAAGAAGCTCAAGGTTTTGCTCTATCCGATCAGCTATTTTTAATAATATATTGCTACGAGCCGTTACTGAAGTTGTAGCCCAAGCAGCTTTTGCAGCGTGGGCTTTATCAAGGGCAAGTTCAATATCCGCTTTATCAGAGCGTGGTACTTTACAAAATACTTTACCGTTAACGGGACTAATATTATCAAAGTACTGACCATTTACAGGCTCGACCCACTGTCCGCCAATGTAATTACTATACTGGGATTTAAAGTTAATAAGTGCGCCGTCGCTGCCAGGATTTGCATAGATCATTGTGTGTGTCCTTTATTCAAAATGTTGCTTTTTAAATTTAATCAAATTGACTAAGTTTGACGGGAGATTGTTGTTTATTTATCCGTCACCTGTTGACATTAGCTTATAAGAAGCATAAAAACTTGATTAGCTGTCCAAAAAACATGTCTGTGCGTCCAAACTCTGTTGGTCGTGTTTAAAGGAAATAAAATGAATACCACGTTATTGACTGAAAAACTGACTAAAAAGCGCCAAGCGGTTGATGTACTGATCGAAAATAAAATTACTTTTGCCTCAGACAACGCCGAGCTGAGCATTTACGACACCTACCAAGACGCACAAAAAGTAGCACTGCATTCCAGCGAACTGCTGTTTTGCGGCATGATCAGCGGTAAAAAAGTGATGCACGTTGCTGACAGTAACTACCATGAAGAATTTTTACCCCAGCAATCATTTGTATTAGCACCCGAACAAGGGGTTTTAATCGACTTCCCAGAAGCATCAATGCAGCAACCTACCACCTGTTTGGCTATCGAAATTAGCCGCGATAAAATCAGCCAAGTAGCTGACGCGCTAAATATGCAGCAGCAAATAAGCAGCGATGATTTTTTTCATTACATTCCAAAGCTGGTGCATACCCAACACAATCAACAAACCCAACAATTACTTGAACGGATGATTGGGTTATTTAGCGAAAACGAGCAAGATCGTCATTATTTAATTGATCTATCAGTAAATGAGTTAATCACTCGATTATTACAACAACAAAGCCGCGATTTAATGCTCGCCAATTGCCAACAAACTATTGCATGCCCATTAACCGATGCCCTACATTTTATTAAAGAACATCTTAATCAAACTTTAGATATCGATACTTTATGTAAAATAGCCTGCATGAGCCGTAGTAAATTTTACCAGCAATTCAAACTCGCCTTTGGGCAAACTCCGGCCATGTGGCAACAACAGCTAAGATTAAAGAGATCTCGCCAACTTCTACAATCAGGACAACAAATAAGTCAAGTTTGCTACGATCTTGGCTTTACCAACCCCAGTCACTTTAGCCGTTTGTTTAAGCAAAAATTTGGTGTTTCACCTAAACAATGCAAGCATTAATATTCATCTATTAAGAATTTTTAACTAAATTAAAAGTTTTTATTGACTCGAACGCAATTGCAGATTATTTTCCCGCTGATGTTTTTATCGGCATAACAATAGCGGCATGCATCCCCTGCACCGTCTGGCGCCAAGCCAACGCATTTTACTGTGTCGCAATTGTGCTAAACCCACCGCGAAACCTAACAGTGACTTCTGCGTGCAAAAGCAGTGACTTGGAATATCAGCCGTTGGGCTAACATTCTTTGTTTTTGTTAAGCAGTTTGAGCCAATTACTCAAATGCTTTTTATTTTGTGAATACTTAAATGCTCGAACCTTCTGCGTTAAGTCTTGTGCCGCCAGTTGTAGTGGTGGTTTTGGCGATCGTGCTACGTCGTCCTATTTTATCTTTGCTGATCGGTGCCCTTGTTGGCCTTGCTATGCTAAATCCTGTTGAAATGCTTAGCAACTTTGCTGCGGCATCGTTAAAAGTAATGGTAGATGAAACAATCGGCTGGCTTATTCTAGTGTGTGGTGGCTTTGGTGCGTTAATCGCATTACTAGTGCGTACCGGTGGTGCAGCAGCATTTGGTAGTTTTGCGCTGCGTTTTTGTAAAGGCCCACGCTCATCTTTACTCATGACCTTTTTGCTTGGTATCGTTATTTTTATTGATGACTACCTCAATGCGCTTACCGTGGGTGAAACCATGAAACGCATTACCGATAAATTCAAAATTAGCCGTGAGATGCTTGCTTACGTAGTTGACTCTACCGCAGCGCCAATTTGCGTATTAGTACCACTGTCTACATGGGCAGTATTTTTTGGTGGCTTATTGGTTGATAACAACATCGCCGTCGAAGGCCAAGGTATTGCTGTGTATATTCAAGCAATCCCCTATATGCTGTATGCATGGTTTGCCGTGTTACTTGTGCCATTAGTGGTACTTGGTGTTATCCCTTTATTTGGGCCGATGAAAAAAGCACAACTACAAGCGATGCAAGAACAACCGCAAGTAGATCCTGCACAGTACAACGAAGTACAAACTGCCGATGAATACGCAGTAAAAGCCGTTGAAGAAAGCTTTGAAAGCGCAGACAGCCACGGCAAACTGTACAACTTTTTACTACCTATTTTATTGCTCGTTGCGTTCACTGTGTATTTTGACATCGACGTGTACAAAGGGTTATTAGCCACATTCGCCGTGACGCTGCCATTTTATATGCTGCAAAAGCTAATGCCATTTGCCGAAATGATTGAAAAAATGCTCGATGGTTTTAAAAGCATGTTGCCAGCAATAGGAACTGTGATCGCCGCATTTATTTTTAAAGATGTGTGCGACCAACTACTATTACCACAGTTTGTAATTGATTCCTTAAGCCCATTCATGACCGCAGGCTATTTACCTGCAGTGGTGTTTTTAGCAATGTCAATTTTGGCGTTTACTACAGGCTCAAGCTGGGGTATTTTTGCGGTAACAATTCCTATTGTGATGCCTCTGGCAGTCGCGGTTGATGCAAATATACCGCTGGTGATTGGTGCGCTGTTATCTGCCTCATCATTTGGTAGCCAAGCATGTTTTTACTCAGATTCAACTGTCCTTGCAGCACAAGGTTCAGGCTGTAACTTAATGAGTCACGCAATTACTCAATTGCCCTATACACTCATCGCAGCCGCCTGTGCATTTGTCGGGTTTTTAGTGATAGCATAACGACAAAGGTTAAAAATGGTCTAGCTTTTCAGCGCGGGAAATAAATACCCGCGCTAATTTTTTATCAAGGAAAGAATCGGATATAATAACGAAGCTAGAAATTTTGTAAAAGGAGTAATATTTTGCTCTACACTTGCCATTTCTAAAGCTTCCATATATGCCACACAAAAGGACGTATAGCAAGCGTTACATCGCCTTGCTGTTCATCTGGGCTTGAAGGAATATACCAACCTCGCATTACCTCTTTAATGAAGCCATGCTTAGTCAAGCGCTCTCTATCGGTGCGCTCAAGCATTTTCGATTGCACAGCAATAATGCCACTATCTTGCAATAGCTTTAATCGCTCTAGAGAATGTGTAAGCTTTACTGACACTTGATTCATGTTAACACAGCTAGTTTTTGCTGAAGTTGAAAATTAGCTTTTAGTGTAGTTAATTACTAGCTTTTAATGCAGCTGTGATAGCTTAGGAGAATTAGGTGCAGGAAAAAGTTAGCGAGGTGAAGGTTAAAAACAAACCCATTTAACTATACAGCCACTTTAATTGAGCAAACAAAACTGTACAACTAAATTTACTTTTTAGGCTCAAAACATTTCTATTGCTACTTGGTACTTGGTACTTGGTACTTGGTACTTTAATTTCAGCTATTAAATGGGTCATTATCCCTATTAAAGTCAAATTATTCGAAAAAAAATAACTGACTGATACTATTTAACTTTTTACTAAGTGGCCGGATTTTTAAGCTAACAACTATTTTGGCGTGAAATGCCTGCAAAACGTAAGATCTTTTAGATTGTTTGCCTGTGATTGTACTTTCTAAGCGTTTTTCACGCTGGTATGCATGAGTTGTAAAATAGGAACGCCCTCTTTATACTGAACGCATATATCCTTAGCCATCTAAAAAAGCCATAATCATTATGCTCAAGACTATTTATCCATCCAAAAGCTTGTTTATCCAGCTCTTATTTATTTTTATAATAGTAGCATCCATAATGCTTTCACATGAAGAAAAATCAAGCATAAAAACGGGGTACAGCCTTGAAACTCTCACTACCAAAATAGTTATCAACCATGGTTGGCCTCTAACTTATAAAAAAAGCCAAAGAGGGTGGCCTTCCATTATCTATTACACCAACTTGTCAATCATATTGTTAATTGCTTTTTTGGTCGGTTTGGTAATTCCTTTGGTGATTAATCTCGGCACTTTCTATTGTGAAAAAAGAAAAAAATAGAAAAATAGAAAAATAAAGTTAAGAATACCATTAATTAGAGTGATATGGGATTAGGGGGCGGCTTTAACAATGTCTTTATTGGCTTGGCATACTCCTAGATAAATAAGCAGAGATAAAATCTGAAAGTTACTTATCTCTTTACTTATCTTTGCCTTCTACTTTCTACCTATTATGTCGTCGATGACACAACGTTTAGTAAAGTGTCTGTTAACGTAGGCTTTGCGCCAACTGCATTAAATGAAAGTTCATTTTAAGGCGACCTAACTATCTAATAGCTACGTTGCTTTCAATCAAAATAATAAGCCAACTATTACTCAATAATTACTCCTGTAATATTCCACTACGGGCCCTATGTCATAGTCAATCACGCACCTTGTTATTGAAAATTTATACACGCTAACAAATTGTTCACTAAATTTATATATTTGGTATTATTCGCTTTTTCGTATAATAAGTTAATAACGAATGAAGTAATAACAAACCTATAAGCTCACACACCGCTACTTCAGCAGTAGAGGTAGAACTAGTATAATAGAAAATAGAGGTTATTTTATAAACTCTTGTTGATAAGAAGTAACCAAACACACTAGGAAATATCAATAGTAATACCGAGCAGAGAATGATGAATCGTATGATCAAATGCTGATTTTTTAAAATATTATCTTCCCATGCTCGAACTACAACATACAGGTACGGAGCAAATATGAATGGGATATACAAAAAAAGATTTAAGCTCTCGTCGCTACGAGTGAGTATTCCGAAAATCAATAGAATACTAATAATTAGAAATAAAAGACTACAAATGACCGACAGTGTTTTAACAAAGAATTGTTTCATGAGTGCTTATTGTCGCCTAGATTATTAAATAAATTTAAGATGAGATAGGTTAAGTTATTCTATCTATCAAATCAATAGATTAAAGAATCGCCCGCAAGCGCCCCCCCGTTTAAAGGAGTCCTAACTAAGCACTGTGCTTTTCTTTATTATCTAATTCGACTAACTGATTTTTGAACACTCCCCTCCCGGTCTGCAATCAAGCACCCGAGGTTTTCGCTACGCTCTGTTAAATTGTGGCAGACACAAAGTTTAAGAAATTAAACCCAGTACAATTAGTGAATAGCGATTCTTGCTTACAGTCTGAACTGTTTTGTATAAATAGCACTTATTGGAAGCAATGAAAATAGGCTCTAAAAACATGCCTAAGTGGTTGAAAATATATTTTCAAGCTGATAGTAAGTGGTCGAATCAGCCACTTACTAAATCACTAAAGCTTTAAAGCTAATCTTTTAGGGTAACTAAATGGTTGGCATTCAACGCATTTTATTTCATGCGCATCAGTATGTGCGGGATTTATTATAAAATTATACTCATCTGAACAAACAGATGAAGGAACTTGCAGTACAGCTTCTCCCATACTCGTTAACCAGTCGCTACCCACTATTTGGGTTTTTAATATATAAGGGTGATCATCCCAGTCACTTGGTAGATCAGATACAACCAAGCGTTTAATTTTCAGTTTATCAGGTATCAATATAGATGTGACTGATAGCTGCTTGTTAAGTATATCCGTAGAGTCGTTCACTAACCTCTCAAGCATTGCAAGTGAACGGCTACTTGCTGTGTAAACAACAGGTTTACCAGCCATGTGCCATCTACCTTCTGCATAAAGCCCACCTAGGCCTGATAGCGCGTTATTTGAATTGTTATGTTCAGTTGGGGCAATTCTATAACAAATCATCAAGCAGTGAATCCATACTCTAGCCCATAAATAATTCGCTTAATTAACTCACGGCCGCGAATGGTATGCAAAAATTCTTTTGGCGCATTGCCATCGAACTGCGTATGAGCGGTGTTCAACCACTCATTCCAACGTTTTACATCACCAAAGTATGAAATACCTATAGACGACAAACGTGCAACTTCCAATGCATTTTGACTTAAGTTAATACCTAAACGTTTGCGCTCTTTTACATGTCGCTCCAATGTCCGCGTAGTAGTACCAATAGTCTTAGCTATTAGTTTTTGTTCCCATCCAAGCGATTTACTAAGAAGGAAAATGGACGAAGCTTTCAAGCCTGTAGTAGCAACAGTAATTTCTTCTAATGCATTAGAGTTGTTAGTGATTAACCCACCACTCACTACTTTTATAAAATCAAACTTTAAAGTTTCCATAAACACCTCCAGCGACAATTGTCGTTAATTATAATACCAAGTGTCAAAACTAGCAAGGTGACATAGCGCTATTCACTGATAGCTGAACGAGATGGCCGCTGGGGTTCTTGCATCTCATGCGCACCATGCAATTTGTCTAATTCTGTATCAGTCTAATGTAAAGTACTCTCTTGAGTAAATTCAAACACACTAACAACTTTGGCCTTTAACCTTGCTAACTTTACCCTCGCGAGCATTACTCTTTTCCAATTAACCACGACTATTACTTGTATCTGCTCCCCTAAAAAGCGGATAATTGCAGCTAAATGAAAATACACTGACTAAGTCTGGCGCAAACACCTGCAAGCCTTACTTATTAGTGCGCATGAAGGTGGACCAACTCAATGGAAATTAAAGTTAATTTTCTCGATAATCTTAGATTAGAAGCTAAGTTTGACGATTTCTCAGTCATTGCGGATCAACCAATCCGTTACAAAGGCGATGGCTCTGCGCCAAGTCCATTTGACTACTTTTTAGCATCTTCGGCTTTATGTGCTGCGTACTTTATTAAAGTGTATTGTAATGCCCGTGATATCTCGACTGACGGTATTCGTGTTGCGCAAAACAACATTGTTGATCCTGAAGATCGTTATAACCAAATCTTCCAAATCCAGGTTGAACTCCCTGAAAGTATTTCTGAAAAAGACCGCACCGGCATTTTACGCTCTATTGATCGTTGTACCGTAAAGCGTGTTATTCAAACCATACCTGAATTTAAAATTGATGCCGTAGAGAGCTTAGATAACGACGCGCAAGCCATGTTAATGGCAAAATCAGCAGGCAGCGAAAACACCTTTATTTTAGGTAAAGATTTACCGCTTGAGCAAACCATTGCTGATATGACTGCGATTTTGGCTGACTTAGGCATGAAGATTGAAATTTCATCATGGCGTAATATTGTACCAAACGTCTGGTCATTGCATATTCGTGATGCTGCATCACCGATGTGTTTTACCAATGGTAAAGGCGCCAGCAAAGAAAGCGCATTATGTTCAGCCCTTGGCGAGTTTATTGAACGTTTAAACTGTAACTTTTTTTACAATGACCAGTTCCTTGGTGAAGAAATTGCCAACAGCGAATTTGTTCATTACCCGAACGAAAAATGGTTTCAGCTCACTGATGATGACTCACTACCAGAAGGTATTTTAGACGACTATACCTTGAGCATTTACAACCCTGAAGATGAACTGTGCGGCTCGCACCTTATCGACACAAACTCAGGTAATATTGAGCGCGGTATTTGCTCTATCCCGTATGTGCGTCAATCTGACGGCGAAACCGTATACTTTCCATCAAACTTAATTGAAAACTTATTTTTAAGTAACGGTATGAGTGCCGGTAATAACTTTGCAGAAGCCAAAGTACAATGTTTATCTGAGATTTTTGAGCGCGCGGTTAAACGCCAAATTATCGAACAAGAAATTGTACTGCCTGATTTACCGGAAGAAGTACTTGCTAAATATCCAGGTATTGTTGCTGGTATTAAAGGCTTAGAAGAGCAAGGCTTTCCAGTTGTGGTAAAAGATGCCTCCCTTGGCGGACAGTTTCCAGTGATGTGCGTTACCTTAATGAACCCAAAAACCGGTGGCGTATTTGCTTCATTTGGTGCACACCCAAGCTTTGAAGTCGCCCTTGAGCGCAGCTTAACTGAGCTATTACAAGGTCGCAGCTTTGAAGGCTTAAATGACGTACCAAAACCCACCTTTAACAGCATGGCCGTATCAGAGCCTGAAAACTTTGTTGAGCACTTTATTGACTCAACAGGTAAAATTTCATGGCGCTTTTTCAGTGCGAAGCACGATTATGACTTTGTTGAATGGGATTTCTCCGGCACTAACGAAGAAGAAACCGCAAGCTTGTTCGGTATTTTAAAAGACTTAGGTAAAGAAGCTTACATTGCTGAGTTTTCAGACCTAGGCACAGCGTGTCGTATTTTAGTGCCTGATTACTCTGAAGTTTACCCAGTAGAAGACTTAATTTGGGATAACACCAACAAAGCCCTTAAGTACCGTGAAGACATTTTAAATCTGCACAGCTTAGATGAAGATCAGCTTGCCGATTTAGTTGAGCGCCTAGAAGACAGCCAGCTTGATAACTACATCGACATTATTACCCTAATTGGTGTTGAGTTTGACGAAAATACCGTTTGGGGTCAGTTAACGATACTTGAACTTAAGCTGTTAATTTACTTAGCACTGGGTGACTTAGAAGCGACGATGGAACTGGTTGAAACCTTCTTGCAATTTAACGATAACACCGTTGAACGCGGGTTGTTCTATCAAGCAATGCACGCGACTTTAGAAGTTGCGCTAAATGATGACTTAGAAATTGAAGACTACATTCACAGCTTCACCCGCATGTTTGGCCAAGAAGTAATGGATGCAGTAGTCGGCTCTATCAATGGTGATGTGATGTTCTACGGTTTAACTCCAACCAATATGCAACTTGAAGGGTTAGATCGTCATCAGCGTTTGATCGACAGCTATAAAAAACTGCATGGGGCTCGCGCTGCAAGAGCCAAATAACTATTGTCAGCGCGAGATTTGCGTAGGCGGGATTTTATATCGCGCTGTTACTCTTTCTGTCGGACAATAACTTCTTAAATTTAAGCACCTAGCAATGGCAGGTGCTTTATTTTTTTATAGCGCAAAGCCAACGATATACAA
This sequence comes from Pseudoalteromonas sp. SG41-2, assembly GCF_014164535.1. Classification (NCBI taxonomy): domain Bacteria; kingdom Pseudomonadati; phylum Pseudomonadota; class Gammaproteobacteria; order Alteromonadales; family Pseudoalteromonadaceae; genus Pseudoalteromonas; species Pseudoalteromonas sp. SG41-2. Next base: position 27,644 of record NZ_JACJFK010000012.1, read on the forward strand.
TGGGCTAACTCTTTAACTGGCACGGTTTGATTAAGCTTAAACACCAAAGCACGGTTACCTTCATAGCTAAACGTATCACCATAAAGCTCTTTGAAGGTTTCAACAAGTTTAGTTTTACAGTTAAAGTAAATACAAAATTGCTCAGCTGATTTTGGTTTGTGATCAAAACGAATGGTAGTGCCTATTTTTGAAATATAACTCGGCTCTCCCCACTTGAGTGTTTCTTCAAGTTCAGTGATGCCATCCTGCACAGCTACCTGCAAAATCAGACTTCTGATCTCATGTAATACAACCGCGATATTTTCAGGGTACGTCGTAAATTTTTGTTTAACACTCTGATTCATTTAACGCTCCTTAAAGAGTCGTAAAATTAGGCTATTTCGTTAACTCAAGTATTTTTACTTTGTTTATCTGTGCTGAGTAAATTTTGCCCTGCCACTTCGGCTTTTTAGCTAACCATGCCGGCTTTTCTGAATGTTTCCAGATACCCGCAATCAATTAACGGCTGGCTCATACCGATAATGGCCGGTGATCTTATAACGAAACAGTACATCCTCAAGTTGCGGCCCTGCGCCTATGTTATGCACTATTAATGGGGTTTTGTTATCTGCAGTGTATGTATCTACCACGATACCGATATGCGGCAAATTGCCCGGCAGCATCCACGTGACAATATCGCCTGCTTTATAGGTCTGAGCATTATTAGTTATGGGCAGTACTGTACCGTGGCGTTTAAAAAAAGCCTGTAAATTAGGCACGCGACGATGATCAATATTACTATCGGGTTTAGTAAGCCCCCATATTCTTGTTGATGGGTAGACTGAAAAATTATCGCGCATATCTTCATGAACTAACTTTTGTAAATCGATACCCAGTGCTCGGTAGCTGCGAATAATCACATCTGTGCATACGCCAATATTGGCAGGTACATCGCCATTTGGATAGGCAATACGGTGATAAGCGCCGTCATAGCGCACGCTTTGTGTTGTTCTATCATTTGCAGCGTTTACAAAATCATCAGCAAATGAGTTGGCTAAGCTATAAAAAGGGCTTAGCAGTAGCAATATGCACACTATCTTATTCATCAAAATCCTAGCGGTTTGAGCTGTTCCTTTTTTATATAGTTACACTGTACATACATTTTGTAAATTATTTAAAAGATAATGATTCATAAAAAAGCCCAAGCAAATCGCTTGGGCTTTAATCTTTTTCAACGCTTCAATGTGCTAAATTACTTTTGCAATTTAATGCCATTAAAGTGCGCTTGTAAGTCTGTTACCAATGTTTGTTTTGGTAAATCTGCAAACGGTTTGTCGGCAAATTTGCTACCACGAAGCTGTACGTTTAAACGCGCAGCTTGTGGGTTTAACATAGTTTGCTGGTAGTAGTCTTTGATATCAGCAAGCGTGACTTTTTCAACTTCAGCGATTAACTTATCCTTTGAATCAAAATCAAAGTTTTCACGATACCAATCGCCAATCAGTGGGCCCATTTCATCGCTAAGATTTTTAGGCTGCTGTTTAAGCGACACTAATACGGCATTTTTAAGCTGCTCGAAGGTTTCTTCGCTCATGTTATCAAGCTCTACTGCATATTGCATTTTGAACTCTTCAAAACGCGCTTGCATGGTTTTTACATCTTTTACTGGGGTTTGAATAAACAAGCCAATCGCTGAGTAATCTTCAATCGGCCTTGCTAAACCACCAACCGCATACGCTAATTGCTCTTCAGTACGTAACTTGTCAAACGCGACGGTGCTAAAGTGACCTTGTAAGACTTGCGCTTGCGCTTTTTGCTTATAGCCTGCAATCGGGTGTACAGTCATATCAATGATAGCTACATCAGCCACATCAATATCTTTTTGCAATACAATCGTTTCGCCTGGTTGCGGTAACCACGCTTTACTGCGCGCAAATTCAGTGCTTATATGCGCCGCTGGTAAAACTGCCGTTAACTCTTTAGCTATCGCTTCAACATCTGTTTGGTTATAGTTACCATAAGTAAACACCCGCATTTCGTTATTAGCGAAGGTATGCTGTTTAAGCTGCTCAAAATCTGCAATGGTTAATGCTTTTGCCGTATTGATCAGTGCATCGGTGTCAAAGCTGCCAGTTCGTATTAATTTAGAATACTCACCAAACGCTTGATAATATGGGAATTGTTTTTGGGCGTTTAATAAATCACGTTGGTAACGATCAAGCGCTTGAGCAAAACCTTGCTCAGTTACTTGCACATCAATATTTGTCAGTGCTTGCGCGAGTAAAACATTTTGTTTATCGGTAAAACCACTCATTGAAAGGATAAGTCCGTTACTTGCTTCAAGGCCAACACTCATACCTGCCACGGCAGCTTCGGTACTTAGCTTGCTTTGTTGTAAGTTAAATAAGTCAGACCATACTGAATAAAGTACTTTAGCTTTGATATCCGTCAAAGCATCTGGGGTATTTAAGTAAACTTCGACCAAACCTTTCGGTTGCTCGGCAAAGTTTTGACTCGCTTGACGCCATACTTTTACGCCATTTTTATCATATACCAGCTTAGGGTGTTTTTGCTCTGCAAATTGTGCTGTTTTAATCGCAAAACTCTCTGGTAATAAACGGTTTACCGTGGGTAATGCTAAGGCAAACTGACTAGGCTTACTCCAGCTGGCAATTTCAGCATCACTGATATCTTCAATGCGGTATTTACCATCGTAAAAATGCAATTGCGAATCGGTTTCTTCTTGCTGTGAGGTATACCAAATACGCAGAGTATCAGCATTGAGTTGCGCAAGTACGTTGTTGATCGCAGCTGCATCAAACTTAGCATAATAGAAAGGCGCATTAATAACGTGGTTTAGTGGATAATCTTGCATGCTACCAGTTAAATTACTGACATAGCCAAATTCATCGCCTTTTTCTAAAAATTGAAATTCATTATTAAGTGAAGTGCGAATTTCATTAAAGTATTTACTATCTACACCTTCTTTTTTGATCAAATCAATATATTGCATTATTGTTGCAACGATCGTTTCACGGTTTTTCATGCCTTCGTCTGTTAATTGCACATTAACCGTCAGCGCACCGTAATTACCATATTGGGTTGGCGCTGCCCCGGCTGAAAGTTGTGAAACCCAGCCTTTATCACGCAAAATTTGCGCCGGGCTACCTTGCATTTCATTGCTTAATAAGTATGCTACAAAACGGTTAGGTTTAACGGCAAATTCATTGCTGTTATCGGTAATAGTAAAATCAAGTTGTAACTCTTTTACGTCTTCATTTGGCGCGTAGTGAACGCGTTTTCCACCTACGTTATCAAAATCTAGCTTTGTGGTAACAGTTGGTTTGTCGATCTTTTTATCTTCAATATCAGCGAAGTATTTTTGTGCTTTCGCTTCCATTTCCGCAAGTGGTAGATTGGAAATCATTGCTACTTTCATAATGTTAGAAGAGTAGTATTTATTATAAAAATCAACGGTTTCTTTATGTAAAGAGCTACCGTCTTTATCACCTAATGTTTCAAGATTACCGATTAAAAAACGATTAGCTGGATGATCGCCCATCATTTGTCGGGCAAGCTTAAACTGACCAAAAAAATCCATCTCGCGACGCATTGACCATTCGGCGTTTACTGCGTTTTTTTCTTTATCGGTGTATTCTGGGTAAAGCTTAGGGGATTTAAAAAAGTCAGCAAAACGATCCAATGCTTCATCGTAAGCATCGTTATTTACTTCAAACATGTAATTAGTAATATCTAACCATGTATAAGCATTGTGGGCGCCGCCGTTTTTAGTCATAAAATCAGAGTAACCCTTGGTATCTGGGTAACGATCTGTGCCTAAAAATAGCATGTGCTCTAAATAATGCGCCATTCCCTGCTGGCTAATTGGATCATGTAATAAACCAACACCCACACTCAATGAAGCTGCTGATTTTTCAGCAGTTGGATCCGACACTAAAATTACTTCAATCTCATTCGCAAGTTTAAGGGTTTTATATTGACGAGTATCGTTGGGACTTATTACCAGCGTATCTGAAAGTAATGACGTTTGCTGCTGTACCGCTGTGGTGGTAGTCCCGCAGCCACTTAATACTGCTAAAGCAATAGCGCTTAAAGTAATTATTTTTTTCATATTGAGAATGTGATCCATACTTATTTGTTGTTTGAATGATCGGTAAAATTCAAAAAGCTTGCAATCATTTTTCTAAATACTTTGTAACACATTGTGAATTATAAAGACAAACTGCTAGGCTTAAAGTTACGTTATTTATCAAATGAGACTCTTAATGGAAAAATATGTATTACTCGCGATGTTTTCTCAGGTACTACTCACTTTTACGGTAATGGTAGTCATGGGCCGCCGCCGTTTTAGTGCGGCGCGTAACAAAACGATTACTATGCAAGATTTTGCCACTATGCAATTAAATAATGCGGGTGATGATGTATATATTGCCGGTAGAAACTTTATTAATCAGTTTGAAATACCAGTGCTATTTTTTGTAGCCTGTTTAGCTGCTTTACAGCTCAATGCAGCGGGTTATGTATTTATTACTTTAGCCTGGGGTTTTGTGATTTCGCGCGTCATTCACAGTATTATTCATTTAGGCAGCAATAGCGTAAAACCTCGCTATTATAGCTTTTTGCTTGGCTGTTTACTGGTTTTAACTATGTGGGTGTTATTAGTAATGCGGGTATTTGCACTCTAAAGCGTTACGTTTGCTATCGGGACACATAACCCGATAGCAAGTATATACCTTTAAGCTGCGCGGCGGCGTTTAAAGCCAAGCAATAATAATGGTAGTAACCAGCTCATACTACCACTTGAGCTATCCCCATCATCAGGCTGAGTTGGAGTCGGATCGTCAATTAGCGTATTTTCTTTTGGAGATAAATTTACTGACGAATTTGGATCATCATCAAGTACCAGAACACTATTGATCGACACTAAATTAGCAATAGTCAACGTGGTATCTGCACTTGCACATTGGTCTTTAGTTAGATTAACTACCGGTATTTCACCGCAATGCACTAACGCAGAGATCTTATCAAGCACAGCATAACTATCTGCTGTAATCTGACCAAATACGGTAAAACCGCCATTTTGCTTATCTAAGTTTGCGCTATTATCTTTGAGATTAAAAAACCATTGACTTGTGGCACTATTCGCATTATTGCTTAATTTAGCCATGGCAATCGTGCCTTTTACATTCGATAATTCTGGCTCATTCACAACAGCTGGTGACGTTGTGATCGCTTTAAAATCATCGGTAAAAGTAAAGCCTCCACCTTGAATAATAAAATCCTTGATTGAACGGTGGATCACGGTTTGATTGTACGCATCACTTTGTATATAACTTAAAAAGTTCTCGACCGTTTTGGGGGTCTGTTGATCAAACAAATCAACCTTAATAGCACCTTGTGAAGTTTGCATTTCAACTACAGTTGCATGGCTTGCAAATGAGGTTGCGGTTAACAAACCGCATAGTAATAGTTTTTTCATTATTATATTTATCCTGAAGAATGTTGTGGTTATGTGAATTTAATGCAAATAGTAAAGAACTCTTGTGGAGATTACGATAGCAAAACGTACCTTTAAACAAATCAAACCGAATTGATTACATTTAAATTACATGTGGTTACAATGTGTTGTTATTCACTCACGTTATAAATAAATTTTGTTTAAAACGAAATCGTCTTAATAGCCGAGTTTATTTTGTTAGTATTATTTATAACAATAAAACACACACAACAGGATTAACAACTATGTCGTATGAAGAGCAACACATCTGTGATTTTGGTTTACACCAAGGAGAGGCGTACACTAAGTTACCGGCAAGCTTTTTAAACTGGATGGTGGGTAATAACCATGAAAAATCAGCATTAGCAGAACAAGAGTTACAGCGACGTCAATTAGCGGCAACTGGAAAGTTAAATTTCCAAGATGACATTAAAATAGAATAATTACGTTATTTTACAATAAAACTAGTTTAAACTATGCGCTTAATAAATAGCACAACACTGACAACACGGGTCATATTATGCGCATATTACTTTCATTTTTCCTATTACTAAGCATTACTGCATGTAGTAATCATCAAACCTCCGTTCAACAAGCTGACACAGCAGATATTCACTATCTCACCATTTTACATACCAATGATAATCATGGCCGTTTTTGGCATAACGAAAAAGGTGAATACGGTATGGCTGCACGTAAAACCTTAATAGACCAGTTACGTGCTGATGCGCAGCAACAAGGTCACGCAGTGCTACTTCTATCTGGTGGTGATATAAATACAGGCATTCCAGAATCAGACCTGCAATTTGCAGAGCCTGATTTTAAAGGAATGTCATTAATTGGTTACGATGCGATGGCGATTGGTAATCATGAATTTGATAATCCACTGAGTGTTTTAAAACAACAGCAGCAGTGGGCAAATTTCCCGCTTCTTTCGGCTAATATAATTGATAAAAAAACCGGTAAAAATGCCTTCGAATCTTATAAGATTTTTAACAAACAGGGGCTGAAAATCGCCGTTATTGGTTTGACAACCACAGATACCGCTAAAATAGGCAACCCGCAGTATATCGGCGGCCTTGAATTTCAAGAGCCCGTTGCAGTAACCCAAGCTTTAGCCGAGAAAATCAAAGCACAATATCAACCGGATATCACGATTGCAGTAACTCATATGGGTCATTATGTTGATGCGAATTATGGTATAAATGCACCTGGCGATGTTACCCTTGCCCGCTCTTTACCAGCTCATACCCTTGATATGATCATCGGCGGTCACTCACAAGAACCTGTGTGCATGGCAAGCGAAAATAAAAATGACGATAACTTTAAACCCGGTATGACATGTAAACCAGACCAACAAAATGGTACGTGGATAATGCAAGCTCATGAATGGGGTAAATATGTCGGCAAAGCCGAGTTTAAACAAGAAAACGGCGTATTAACCTTATTAGATTATAAACTATTGCCAGTTAACTTATACGTTGATAAAACGCAAGCTGATGGTTCAATTAAGCCTGAGCTTGCCAACGAATACATCAAACCAGACGCTGCCTTAAAAACATTTTTAGCTGATTACCAAGCCAAAGGTGCAAAACAAATTGAAGGTGAAATTGGTTATGTTGATGCAAAGCTTGAGGGCGATCGCAATAAAGTTCGTTATCAACAAACCAACTTAGCGCGCGTTATTGTGCAAGCACAAATGAATGTTGTTGGCGCTGATTTTGGTATCATCAGTGGCGGTGGCGTACGTGATAGTATTGCTGCAGGTGCAGTTAGTTATAAAGATATTTTAAAAGTACACCCTTTTAAAAATCGCATCGCGTATGTTGATTGGCAAGGCCAAGAGCTTTGGGATTACCTTGAGACTGTAACTAGTTTCCCACCGGATTCTGGTGCTTATTTGCAATACCACAAATTAAGCTTCGAGCGTAACGATAATGCGCTGACTAAAGTGATGATCAACGGCAAAGTTCTGGATAAAAACAAAACCTATCGCACGAGCATTAATAGCTACAATGCATCTGGCGGTGACGGCTACCCGATACTGATAAATCATAAAGGATTTGTCAGCACTGACGAAACAGATGCACAGGCATTGAAACGCTTCTTTATTGAAAATAGTCCAGTCAAAGCCATTGAATTTGCTCCTAAATAATCAGAGCTTACCTCACACAGTTTAAGTATTAGCAGTGTGAGGTTTTTATTCTGAACTAACTTACTAACCAGGTTAAGGTTATTTGCCTATCACCTCTATATCATCTGCTTTGATATTCGATAAACCATAACTATGTAACCGTGACCGAGAGCCTTCACCATGTGCCTTAGGAGGGTAATATTTCTCCTTCAGCTGTGAGTGTTCAATAAGTACCTCATCCAATGCAGCCCTAATTTCACTCAAGGTTTTTTCTAGACTGTTAGTAAAATTAGGCCGTTTACGAATAGTATGGCCAAGTTGTGTTAATCGGTAAAAATACTTATTAGCAAGTTCAATTAACTCATCCGGCACATCTTTGTTTTGATTAAGTATCACGTCCGGATTCTCAACGCAAAACTCGATTAAAGCCAAGTAAAAACACAGTGGTTTGTTAGCTAAGCCAGCTTTTATCTCAGCGTTATCATTAATAGCCAAAACTTTGGCTTGCAAATCAATCACTAGTTTCACTTGCACATTAATCAGTGGAAGTTGCTCTACTTGTTCTTTTAATGCTAAGTGTTTCAGCGATGTTCGGTTAATAAGTTCAGCCCACTTAGAAAATAAAAAAGCCAATAATAACAATACCATAAAGGTATAAATATCGCTTATATGCCACCAACGCGTCTCAATTAAAAATGTAATCGCAACTTTTTGATCACTTGTTTCAAGATACTCTATCCGACTTTCGCGGCCATTATTTGTTAATGCCAGTGAGACATCATTGATGGTATTAACTTGAATTGGCTGTTGTATCAATTGCATATTCAAACGTTGTAGATAACCAACAATAGCATCATGATTACCCGAGTGTTTCAAAAAACGATTTGATAAGTCTAACCGAGGTAAATCTAGTGCAATTCGGTTTTCAATATCAGCCATTATTAAATCGTTATGTTGCGCCTGCTGCAGATAACTAGAGAGTTTAAACGTCAATAGCGCCGCACTAAAAATAAGCAGTGTCACGCCAAACAAGCGCTTATTATTCATCACGTTGCTCTCCTAAGAATTCAGCTTTACCCGCTGAACAATGCCAATATGGTTCAACATGATTAAAATAAGTCGACACTTGCTGCTTAGATAATTGGATTAATTGAGATTGGATAGCGCACAGCAAATCAGTGTTCTCATGCTGCATTTTAAAGTACCAACGTGTGCCTATTACATTATCGCTGATTGGAGTTATATAATTTTTAGAAAAATGCGCCTGATCTGCTTCCTTCCAAAAAGAGGCTATTAAATCAACCTGTCCATTGGCTAATAACTCCCTAAGCTCATTATGTGAACTGGCGTAAGTAATTTTTAAATTTTCAAGGTTGATCCCTAAATCTTTAAACTTTTGTTTAGGTAGTATATGCCCCGATCGGCTTGTAGGATAATCAAGTAAGCCAATCCGTTTCCCCAAAAAGTATTGCTTGTTAATTTTTGGCTTTTCTTTAGCTGAAATAAAAAACGCAGTATAACTTGGAAAGCCAACCACAGGCTGGTAGTTATAGGTCGATTCAGCTTTGAAGGCTGACATAATGTTGTTTTTTGCTAAAATTAAATCAGCAATACCTTTACCAATGAACTCAATGCTATCGGCAGTACGGTAACCCCATAAAGCGATCACTTCGCCATATTGTTTTGCTACAACGGGATCGTCACACAGGTTTTGTGTTAAAAAACGAGCAACCTTTTGCGACGAGGCATAGACAATTAATTGCAATTGGTTTTCTGTTGCCCTCGTCTGACAGCGACTAGATGTTTCAATTAAAGGCTTCAAGGTCCCCGTTGATGTAACCACACTCAGCTGGCCACTGAGCCAAACCAACAAAAAAAACAGTAACAAAACAGTAACAAAGAAGCTGTGTTGCAAAAGCAGCTGTTTAATTTTCAAAAGTTCAACAATCCAAAACGATTCATCCTCCTATTTGACCAATTTAAATTACTTATTACAACAAGTAATTTTACCCAAAACAGTTAAGCTTATGAATTGAAAGAACTATCAATGGGAAATTATGAATTTCTTTGAGTCCTTCCTATTTATCTCAAAATCAGGACAATTCGCGCCATAGAAGAGGCCGCTCTTGTCAAATAAGATCATTGAGGAAAACACAAATGTTACGCAAAATTACACATGGATTTAGTTATCTTTTAGTCGGCGCAGTACTTTTATCATCACAAAATGTATTGGCTTGGGGACAAAATGGCCACAGAATTGTCGGTAAAATTGCCGAAAATCACATAACAGACGCAACTAAAGCAGAGCTTAAAGAACTTTTAGAAGGGCAAAGCCTAGCGCAAATTGCTACTTGGGCTGATGAAATGCGCTCTGATCCGAGTCCTTTTTGGCAAAAAAAATCTTCTCGTTGGCATTACATTAACGCGCCAAGCAACTCATCTACATTTACTCACAGCCACGATGAAAATTTAAATAAAGATAATGTAAGCAACATTCTTGAAGGGATGTATTTTGCCATCGATACATTAAAAAACAAAAACAGCTCAATAGATGCAAAACGTTTTAGCTTACGCTTTCTTGTTCATTTAGTTGGCGATAGCCATCAGCCGTTTCATGCCGGACGTGCAGAAGACAGAGGTGGTAACCGTGTTAACGTTACCTTTTTTGGCCAGCCAACCAACCTGCACTCATTGTGGGACACTAAATTAATCGAAAATGAGAACCTATCATTCACTGAATTCGCGCAGTTTATTGATACTAATAATGCAGAAATAATTGCTGAGTACCTAGCCAGTTCACCAGAGCAATGGGTAACAGAGTCACACAATTTAGCTGACAAACTATACAAGCTAAATAATGACGAGATTGGCTTTAGCTACATTTACGAAAACACACCGATTATTAAAACTCGCTTACAACAAGCCGGTATTCGATTAGCAGGATTATTAAATACGTTATTTGATAGTTCAGCAAAACCGTTAGCAAAGGCACTTAAGATGTCAGCTAACACAAACAAGTAATAAACCTTAACTTTCCACGGGAATCAACAAAATGAATAAGCTTCGCCTTTCGAAATTAACTGGGGCTGTGATCCTAGCCTTAGGTGTTTCTACAAGCGTAATGGCAGCAGATACCTCATCCGCTATGCGTGGTAAAATTACTACACCTTCTGGCACTGCAGCTGCAAATGTGAAAATTAAAGTTATTCACCAACCAACTGGCACTGTAAGCGAATTAACAACCAATGAAAGCGGTACCTTTATTGCCAATGGTTTACGTGTTGGCGGCCCTTACACTGTGTTTATTGATTCAGACCAATTTACCGATACCATGCTTGAAAATATATATTTAGAACTGGGCGATACATATCGTCTTAATTCTCAGCTTCAAGCAGCTAACATCGAAAAAATTGAAGTATCAGGCTATAAAATTATTCAGCAATCTGGTGGTTCAAGCAGTACCTTTGGCGAAGATACAATCAATAACATGCCAAGCTTTAACCGTGACATTAAAGATATTGCCCGTCTAAATCCTTTAGCAAGTATCAATGGTAATGGCGAGTTAACTTTTGCGGGGAGCAACCCTCGTACTAACGGTCTAACTGTTGATGGTATCGGTCAAAACGATGACTTTGGTTTAAATTTTGGTGGCTACCCGACGTCTCAACCTCCTGTTTCACTTGACGCAATAGAGCAAGTTTCAGTTGACGTATCGCCTTTTTCAGCTTCTAAAGGTAACTTTGGCGGCGGTACAATAAACGCCGTAACGAAGTCTGGTACTAATGAATTCAAATTTTCAGGTTTCTATGAAACATCTACACCTGATATGGCCGGCGATGTTCAAACAATTAAAGAAGAAGATACTGATAAAGCCGGTTATAAAACTTATTCAACGAATAAAGTAAAACCGATTCAAACTGAACAACGTTTTGGTTTTAATGTCGGTGGCGCAGTTATTAAAGATGAACTATTTTACTTTGTAAACTACGCACAGTGGTCAAGTGAGCAGGATTTAGATTATGGCTTTAAGGATTCTGGTGCTGCAAATGAATTTAAAATAACCGAAGACAGCTACAATCGCTTTATTGCTATTTTAAATGACGAATATGGTTTAACCGATTCATTAGCAGGCGCGCCTGAAGACACCAACAAAAATTTATTAGTTAAACTTAGCTGGAATGCCAGTGATGAGCATCGCCTAGATTTCACATATCAATGGCAAGACGATCAAGCTGAGAAAAATGAGAGTAAAGGTGGAAATAGAGTAGTCTTAAAATCAAATACATATGCATATGTTACTAAGTTTAATAATTTTGCCACTAAACTTTATTCTGATTGGACTGAAGACTTTTCAACAGAGATTGGTATTGCCTATAAAGATGTGACCTCTGACAGTATTACTCGCTCAAACTTAGGTAGCATTACCGTAGAAGAAAATGGCAGAAAGGGCCCTAACTTTAATTTTGGTACTGATAGATATCGCCATGCGAACAAATCTGAAACTGAAAACTTAACACTGACACTTGATGCAACTTATCTAATGGACGAGCATGAAATTAACTTTGGTGCTCAATATGAGTCACTTCGTTTATATAACTTGTTTGCTGAAAACTCATTAGGTACATGGAAATTCACTAGTCTAGAAAATTTTGCTAACCGCGAAGTAAGTGCTTATGACTTCTCTTATCAAAATGCGTACACTAATAATTCAGCAGATACCGCCTATGATGTAACACGTAGTCAATTAGCTTTATATATTGAAGATACCTTTTACTTAAATGATGACTTAGAAGTGACAGCTGGCCTTCGCTATGAGCGCTTATCATCTGATGATAAACCGACTCTTAATGAAAGCTTTCTAAGCACCTATGGTTTTAGTAATCAAGAGAACCTTGATGGTTTAGATATTATTCTACCTCGCGTTGGCTTTAAATATTATGCAACTGAAGCATTAACTATTAACGGTGGAATTGGTCGTTTCCAAGGCGGTATTCCAAATGTCTGGTATAACAACTCATTTCAAAAAGATGGTATTACCCTCGTTTCTGCACCAAATAGTGTAATAAACGACTACTACCAAAATAACCCAGCAGATATCACTCAGGTCCCTGATGTTATTAAAAATTCGTTAGAGCAAGGGGCAGGAAGTACTGCTTACATTGATCCTGATTTCAAGTTACCTTCAAGTATTCGCGCTCAAGTTGGCTTTGAATATGAATTTGATTCTGAACTATTAGGTAATGGCTTTAAATGGCAGGCCGAAATTGCTTACCACAAAAAAGAAAATGAAGCTGTATGGCATAATACCTCTATCCGTCCTATCGGTTTAGCGGCTGACGGCGAGCGTGTAATTAATGAAACCATCTACAGTGGTGCATTGAAAGATAATGTTGATATTGCAATGACTAATTCAACCGACGATGGTCGCTCTATCATTATCTCTACTGGTATTGCTAAAGAATGGGATAACGGTTTATTTGTTTCTGCAAGTTATGCTCATCAAGATGTTACTGAGTCTTCTGTTGGATCAGCGTCGCAAGCCGAAGGTAACTATAAGCACAATATTACTGCTAATCGTAATCAAGATGTGGCAGCACGTGGCTTTTATGAAGTTGAGCATAGTTTCAAAATTAACTTAGGCTACAATGCTGAATTTATTGCCGGTTATGCGACTAAATTTAATATGTATTTTGAACGCCATTCTGGTCGTCCATTTAGTTATACAATGAATATGCATAAAGATGCTCACTTAGGTGACACAAGTTCTTTATTTAGTAGCAGTGCTTATTTGGCCTATATTCCAACGGGTGCTGATGATGCGAATGTCAATTGGGCTGATTCTGAAATGAATTGGGCACAATTAGCAGAGCGTTTAGATCGCGCAGGTATCTCTCAACGTGGCGGCATTATCGGTAAAAATACTGGAACGCAGCCTTGGGTTACCACCATGGACATCAGCATTAAACAAGAAATCCCTGGCTTTGCTAACGGCCATAGTGGCGAGCTATACCTTATGATTGATAATTTCGCTAACCTACTTAATAGCGATTGGGGTATAGAAAAAAGCTTGGGCTATTCAGACCAATCTATTTATGATTTTGGTGGTCTTGATGACCAAGGACGCTATATTATTGATAATAGCTTTGGTGGAGCTGATGTAAGAAACTATAGCCAAATAACGAGCTCATCAACATGGCAAGCTAAGATTGGTATCAGCTACAAGTTCTAATTTTTAAAACTCTATGTAAAACCCGCTTTTAGCGGGTTTTTTTATGCATAAAGCACTGGGTTTCATACTTTTGTCATATTTAATGAGTAAATTGACCCATGGGTACTAAATTGCTCGAAAAACCGCAATTTTGTTCTAAACTACTTTTATTACAAATTTATGTGCAATGTAACTTATTTGTAATGAAATAATAGGGTACAATTTAGCTGCTTGGAAAATCCGAGCAAATTAATACCAAAACTAAAAAATATTACACCTTACACGGGAAATAAATAATGAAAATTCAACTCCGCAAAACAGCACTTTCACTTGCTATCGCAGCTTGTGTTGGCGTAAGTGGCGCAGCGTTTGCAAATGAAACGACCTCTGCAATTAAAGGTCAGATCAAGGGACCTAATGGTAACCCTGCTGCAGGCACAAAAATTACTATCGTTCACGTTCCATCAGGTTCAACAAAAGAAACTGAAACAAACGATGCTGGTTACTTCACCGCGAAAGGTCTTCGTGTTGGCGGTCCTTACAGTGTTGTTGTTGATTCAGATGTATTTGCTGACCAATCATTTAATAACATCAACTTGCAAGTAGGTGCTGATTACCCAGTAAACGTAACGCTTGAACCACAATCGAGTATAGAACAAATTGTAGTCACTGGCCGTGCTATTAGCACAATGTCAGGTGGTACAGGTCCGGCTTCAACATTTACTCTTACGGACCTTGAAAACCAACCTGCAATTAACCGTGATCTAAGAGATATTATTCGAATCGACCCACGTGTTGCTATCGATGACAGCCGTGGCACAATCAACTGTGGTGGTGGTAACCCACGCTTTAACAGCTTAACGCTTGACGGCGTTCGTATGAACGATAACTTCGGTCTTAGCTCAAATGGTTACCCAACTGTTCGTGCACCTTTCTCTTTCGATTCAATCGAGCAAGTTGCGGTAGAGTTAGCGCCATTTGACGTTCAGTACGGTGGCTTCACATCATGTAACATTAATGCCGTTACCAAGTCTGGTGGTAACGAAATCCACGGTGGAGTTTTCTACGATTACACTAACGATTCGATGAAAGGCGACAAAATTGAAGGTGATAAAGTTGATAATGGCGATTTCAGCGAAAAGCGTTACGGCTTTAATGTTGGCTTACCATTAATTAACGATAAACTATTCTTGTTTACCTCTTATGAAAAACTTGAAGGTGTACAACAATTTAATTACTCATCGTTAGTTTCTTCTGATGAAATTGAGCAAATTAAACAAATTACTAAAGATGTATATGGCTATGATGCAGGCGCTACACCATCTAGTTCACCAGTTGAAGATGA
The DNA here is from genome assembly GCF_014164535.1 of Pseudoalteromonas sp. SG41-2. Classification (NCBI taxonomy): domain Bacteria; kingdom Pseudomonadati; phylum Pseudomonadota; class Gammaproteobacteria; order Alteromonadales; family Pseudoalteromonadaceae; genus Pseudoalteromonas; species Pseudoalteromonas sp. SG41-2. The sequence goes on from NZ_JACJFK010000012.1 coordinate 42,828, forward strand.
AAAAATCTTAGTAAAACTAGATTGGAACATTAACGACAATCACCGTGCAAACCTTATCTATAACTATAACGATGGATTTACATTGTCACAATCAGATGCTGATGGTGATGAACTCGCTTTTGATAGCCATTTTTATGAGCAAGGCGCCGAGTTTACATCAATCGTTGCTTCTTTATACTCTGACTGGAATGATAACTTCTCTTCAGAAATCCGTTTAGGTAAATCAGAACTAGACGCACGAGTTGAATCTTTAGATGCAGCAAGTAGTTTCGGTGAGTTCCAAATCAGCACTGATAATGCAACTGTATACGTAGGCCCAGATGATTCTCGTCAATCAAATGACTTAAACTACGATACTACTACAGCTAAGTTTGCCGGTACTTACTACCTTAACCAACATACAATTACAGCTGGTTTTGAGTATGAAAAGCTAGAAGTATTTAACCAATTCGTACAACACACTGAAGGTGAGTGGCGTTTTGCATCAATTGATGCGTATAGAAATGGTATAGCTAATGCAGTTTATTATAATAACTCTGCAAGCACGAATAACCCTGATGATGCCGCAGCTAACTTTGCTTATTCACAAAATACATTTTATGTCCAAGATGAATACAGCTTCTCAGATATCGATGCTTCTCTAACATTTGGTCTTCGTTACGACAGCTATTCAAGTGATGATAAACCAACACTTAATCAGAACTTTACTAATCGCTATGGCTATAGCAACCAGTCAACTTTTGATGGTATTGATTTAATTCAACCGCGTGTTGGCTTTGAATGGTATGCAACTGATGCATTAGAAGTGCGTGCGGGGGTTGGCTTGTTCTCAGGCGGTAACCCAAATGTATGGCTATCTAACTCATACTCTAATGATGGTATTACCAATATTGGTACTTACATTAGCGATATCAGTAACTCTTATAAAGTTGGCTCTGGTGATGACGAAGTTACTCTAGTTGACTTATTTGATACGCCAAATGTAAATAGTGGCACTCCAGGTTATGAAGTTCCACAAGATATGTTTGATAAAGTTGCAAACACTGAAATTGGTTCTGGTGATGCAACTGCAAACGCAGTTGATCCTAACTTTGAAATCCCATCTGAGTGGAAGTACTCTTTAGGAGCAACTTACACAACTGAAAACGATTACGTGTTTGCTTTGGATTATTTGTATACCAAAAAACGTGATGCTGCTACGCTTGTAGATATTGCTTTACAAGATTCTGGTGATACTACTTTCGATGGACGCCCTATCTATGAAAGAAAGGAAGATCCATTAAACCCTGGTAAATATCGTAGTGGCGAACTATTACTAACTAATGTAAATGGTGACAGTGGTGATTCGTCGATCATATCCGCAGCAGTAAGTAAGTCATTCGATAGCGGTATCTCAGTACAATTCTCTTATGCTTATACTGATGCTAACGACGTAAATCCAATGACCAGCTCTGTTGCTAGCTCAAACTACGGTAACTTAGCAACAACTAACCCAGGAAATCCTGGAGTAGCTACATCAGATTACGAAATTCCACATCGCTTTACATTAAACCTTGCTTATAATCATGAGTTCTTCAATGGTTATAACACCCGCTTTAACCTATTTGGTGAAGCTTATAAAGGTTTACCATATAGCTTTACTTATAAGAGCAATAGAAACACAAATGCAGGTGATATCCAGTTTGGCGATAGAAACTCTAATGGCGCACGTCAATTGCTATATGTACCACTAGAAAACGATCCTAATGTTGTTTACAACATGAGCGCTGATGAAATTAACGAGTTTAACGACTTTATCGCTTCTGAAGGTTTGAAACGTGGTGAAATTTCTTCTCGAAATGCGCAAAACTCTGATTGGTTTGTTAAATTTAACTTCAAACTTACTCAAGAAATCCCAGGCTTTATGGACGGTCATAAAGGTGAAGCATTCTTCGTTATCGATAACTTAACTAATATGTTGAACGATGATTGGGGTGTATTGAAGAAAGGTTCTTTCGTTGGTAATAAAATGGTTGAAGTGAACGTCAATGACCAAGGTCAATACGTTTACTCAAACTTCAGTGCACGCAGTGCAGAGCAGTCAATACAACGCAATGCCTCTTTATGGGAAATGCGTGTAGGTGTTCGTTACACGTTCTAATTTGCTAAGGTAACTTACAAATTAAATTAATTTTAAAGCCCATCTTTTGATGGGCTTTTTGTTTTATTCATCTAATTTACTAGTTAACTTATCTAAACAACTAAGCAAGGTTTGATACTCGGCTTGAGTTAAAACATCCAACAGATTCTTCTCCCACGCTAAAGCAGCTGGGGCTAACTGCTGATACAAGCCCAACCCTTGCTCACTCAACGCTAACAAGCTGGCGCGTTTATCTGCCGGATCGATTAAACTCTCTACATAGTGCTTATCTATCAATGCCTTAATTGCCCGTGATACAGTGGATTTATCCATTGCAGCTTGCTCACACAATGCTTTTGCGTTGCTTTGTCCAAACTGGGCTAAATTAAACAAAATACGCCACTGAGGAATGCTTAAATCACTTTGCTGTTGATACACGGGTGCAAACTGTTCACTCATTTTACTGGCTAAGTTAGCCAGACGATAAGGTAAAAATGTCTCTAAATCGAGAGCCATAACGGCTATGTCCTGTTAATTTACAATCATGTTTAAGTGTCCATAAATATGTACAGTGGCAAAAAGCATGATGTTTGAATTTAGTCTCACTTGAGAGTATCTTACAGTAAAACATAAAGGAGTCGAGTGATGACCAGCGAATTAAAATATATGACAGGATTTGGCAATGAGTTTGAAACCGAAGCTCTGCCTGGCGCATTGCCTATTGGGCAGTTTAGCCCGCAAAAAGTAAAATACGATTTATACGCTGAACAATTTAGTACCACCGCATTTACCGCGCCGCGTGCTGATAACCGCCGCACTTGGATGTACCGTATTCGCCCATCGGTTGTCCAAAGTGATTACAGCGCAATTGATAACGGTTTAATTCGCACCGCTCCAATTACCGAAGTCCCAACTCCACCTACTATGCTTCGTTGGGATCCAATTGATATTCCAACCACGCCAACCGATTTCATTGATGGTTTGATCACTATGGCTGCAAACGGCAGCGCCAATGGCCAAACAGGAATTGGCATCCATGTTTATGTAGCGAATAAATCAATGACTGATCGTTATTTTTATAATGCCGACGGCGAAATGTTATTTGTGCCGCAGCAAGGTCAGTTACTGCTGAAAACAGAATGTGGTAATTTAACGGTTAAAGCGGGTGAAATCGCAGTGATCCCGCGTGGCATTAAATTCCAAGTCGTTTTGCTCTGTGATACTGCTCGTGGTTATATCTGTGAAAATTATGGTCATGCTTATGTGTTAGCTGAGCGCGGCCCAGTGGGAGCCAACGGCTACGCTAACGACCGTGATTTTCAATACCCTGTTGCTGCCTTTGAAGATAAAGAAGGTGAGTTTGAGTTGGTTGCTAAGTTCAACGGTAATATGTTCCGCTGTGATATAGGCCACTCCCCTTTAGATGTTGTAGCCTGGACGGGCAACAGCGCTCCCTATAAATATGATTTAGCACGTTTTAATGTAATGAATACAGTGAGCTTTGATCATCCTGATCCGTCTATCTTCACAGTACTGACATCCCCGTCAGGCACAGAAGGTGTTGCTAATATTGATTTTGCAATTTTTCCTCCACGCTGGATGGTGGCAGAAAACACTTTTCGCCCACCCTATTATCACCGCAATATTATGAGTGAATTTATGGGCTTAATTGAAGGCGTGTACGACGCCAAAGAGCACGGCTTTGTACCAGGAGGCATGAGTTTACATAATTGTATGTCACCGCATGGCCCAGAAGCTGATGTATTTGAAAAGGCCTCTAACGCAGAGCTTGAACCGCAACGCTACGAAAATACCCTCGCGTTTATGTTTGAATCACGTTACGTTATTTCACCAACAAAATACGCATTAGAAGGCAAAGAGCGCCAACCTAACTACACTGATTGCTGGCGAACTATTAAAAAACACTACAGTGGCCCACAAGGATAATTGAACCATGAAACTTTATACATATTTTCGTTCATCTGCCGCATATCGCGTGCGTATTGCGCTTAATTTAAAAAATATTAAGCATGAGTTAGTAACTGTTAACTTACTAAAATCTGAGCAACAAGCACCTGAATACCTAGATAAAAACCCGCAAGGGTTATTACCTGCGCTGGAAACCAATGACGGTGTACTCGCACAATCGATGGCAATTTTAGAATACCTTGAAGAAACACACCCCGACACACCACTATTATTTGGTGATGCCTGGCAAAAAGCCCAGATCCGTAATTTATGTTATGCCATTGCCTGCGATATTCATCCTATTGATAACCTACGGGTACTGAAATATTTAAGTGGTGAACTTGGTGCTGACGATGCAATCAAAAATACCTGGTATCGTCATTGGGTAGAGGTTGGTTTTGAAAAAATTGAACAGCTACTTGATCATACAAATGAATATTGTGTGGGTGATAAACCTAGCCTTGCTGATGTGTGTTTAGTGCCGCAAGTATTTAATGCTTATCGTTTTAACGTCGATATGACTGCGTATCCGAAAATAGCAGCCATTTATGAACGTTGTAACAAGCTTGATGCATTTATTGATGCTGCACCACAAAACCAACCGGATGCAGCCTGATATTTTTTAATTACCCAACGCACTGTGTAGCACGGTTACGTGCTCTATCAGATCTAAGCCCAGATCGGTTAAGTAACCGCCATCTGGGCTATCTATAATACCTTTATCAAACAATCGTTGTGCCGCGCTTAATAAGCTTTCATCAGCATCACTATGTAACTTAATACCTTGCATTTTACTGGTTAATGGAAATTTTGCTAACAGTGTAAATTCGTCAATCATCGTTTGTTTAAATTGCATGTGTTCACCTTGTCTTTAGAAAATTATTTTTGTGGATTTTACCCTAACACATTTTATGGCCAAGTCACCCTAAAACCCTAAGTGGGCTGGTTTAAACGCATTTAATTGCAACTGAAACTAGTATTTTGGGGTAACTTAGGTATAAGCTTAGTGTAGTTATTTTTTAATGCAAAGGCTAAATATGCGAATTATAACGATTATAGGCATCTGTTTTATCAGTGTAATTTACTCGGCTAATAGTTTCAGTAATAATCAAAAACCAGCCTTGTTTCTTGACGCAAAAAATAAAGTTAGCGAGCAGCAACTCTGTTGGTTTGAAGATCAACGCTACAGTGAAGGTGCGATTATTTTAATGGCTAATGTGCGGGTGATCTGTGCAGCAAAAAACCCTCATCACAATAATAGCGCGTTAAATTGGTTAATGCTCAACGAGCAAAATGAAATTATTTACCCAACCGCCCCTAAAACAATTCGCGTTAATTAATAGAATTGGTATCAACGCACAGTTACGTTACAATAGCAGCGACTTTTATCAAGCAATAGTGACTTATGAATCAGCAAGCAAACAACCCGTTACATGGCATTACACTCGAACAAATAGTAGTAAAACTCGAGCAAACACTTGGCTGGAAAGCAATGGGTGAGCATGTTGATATTCGCTGTTTTAAATCTGACCCAAGTGTAAAATCGAGCCTTAAATTTTTACGTAAAACACCTTGGGCGCGTACCAAGGTCGAGCAGTTATACCTCGATAACTGTGTCGATGCACAACCGCAAAACAGCGGTTTTGTGTGGCCTAGTATTAAAAAGAAGTAACAGCCATTGCGCGTTATAGCTTATAACGCGCAACAAGTTCAGTTACTCGACCTGCTCTGCACAGATCACCGCCAGTGATTGCGGAGTAATTTCAATGATCAATTTATCAGCACTTTTAACTTCACCATCAAGTACATATTTTATTTCCTGAGTCGCCGATATTGCAACGCGGCGCGCATTGGTATGATGTGAATTAATCGCAAAATGTGCTTGGGTAATACTGCTAAATACCAGCTCAGCAATACTTAATACATTGGCTGATGCGTCTTGGTTTGGAGTGAGCCAATTAACATCGAGCAAGCCATCGTAATGATCTGGCTGTCCCCCACCTTGCGCTAGTAAAGTAGTAAAAGGTGCAGCATTAGCGACAATTAAACTATTGGTATGTATTTGCTGCGGCTCGTTATCATCTAGCTGTACGGTGAAATCTTGGGCTTTTTGTTCACCCAAAGCTTGCCAGAAGCCCTGTAAATATGCGAACTGACCAAGCTCATTTTTAGTATCCCGATCGGCTTTTTCAATCATGTGTTGTTCAAAGCCAATCCCTGCTAACAACAACATCAACTCACCATTGCAATATGCTGTATCCATTTGCTTGGTTTGCCCTTCAATAATCAAATCACATGCTACTTCCACAGGGATCAACTTTGACTTAATTCCCATTAACACATGTGCTAGAGCATTGGCCGTGCCAAATGGGATAATACCTAATTTACAGTCTGTGTTTACCAAAACACTTGCCACTTCTGCCACTGTGCCATCGCCGCCGCAGGCGATGATCATATCTGGTTTATCAGCTATCGCTTGTTTGGCCAACACAATCCCATTTTGCTCGACTGATGTGATCATCACTTTTAAGTTATAATAAGCAGATAAACGCGCAACAATTAAATGCTCTTTTTGCTGCCATAACTTAGTGCCGGAAACTGGATTAGCAATTAATACCGCTTTATTTTTGATTAATAACTCACCCTTTTTATGGCGTTTAACTAGTTGACGCAGTTGGTGTTTATTTAAATTAGCGGTTTCGCGTGTTTCTTTTATTTGCGCAAGCACTTGATGTACATCAGCCTCCTTATTTTGACTGAGTAAATAAGCCGCCATCACAAACACTGAACGACCACGACCCAACGCACAATGCACCACCACACGACGATTATCTTTAATATGATGGGCAATCCAGTTAATCGCTTGATTAAGCTGCGAACGTGTTGGGACTCGATGATCAAGCACTGGGATATTTAAATAGTTTATGTTTTCTTGTGTTGATGACCATTCAAGTCCATCAAATTCACAGGTTACATCTAAAATCGCGGTAATACCGTTATCTTTTAAAGTATCTATATCTGAAGGGAATAAGCGACAGGCTAAAAATAAGTGTTCGTTAATTTGTTGTAATGGCGGTACTTTATCGTGCTTTCGGCTCCACGCGTTATAAACTTGTGCCCCCAATAAAAAAGGTATGAAAGCCCAACGAATGTAAAACGGGATAACACCGTTTTCTCGTTTACGAAAAATTTTTGCAATATTAAAAAAATAGGCACCGCTTACCAGTAATAGAGATAAAGCCGTCCAATAGAATAGCAGCGAAAAATAGCTAGGACTAACCTGCCACCCCATAATGATAAATACAATTGCCAGTAATAAGTAACTTATTGCGGCCCACATAAACGCTCCTTTTGTCGTTAGTTATACCCAAACAGAAATGCAATCTATGCGCCACTAATAAAATTTCACAGAAATAAATATTCATATATATTTCATAGCATTAAGATATCAACTGATTAGTTTAGTGATACTTCCTGTGTTTACATACGTTATTTTTACACACCTTTGCAGCTAACTTACACAGTTGAAAGTATAGATTATTAAATAATTTAGACCATAAAAAAGCCTAGGTTATAAATAACCTAGGCTTTTTATAAAAACATATCGTTTAACTTTACACGTCGATTTTGGTTAACCAGCCATGGGTGTCTGGTGCTTTACCCCATTGAATATCGTTAAGGGCTTGGCGCAAACGCATTGTCGTTGGCCCTGCTTCACCACTGCCCACTTTGTATTCTTTATCATTATGAATAAAAGTACCCACTGGGGTTAATACCGCAGCAGTGCCAGATAAAGCAGCTTCAGTACCCGGTTTTGCAGCACGCTCAAGTAATTCAGTGACTGTAAAATTGCGCTCGGATACTGTCATACCTAAATCTTTAGCTATGGTTAAAATACTGCTGCGCGTCACGCCATGTAAAAAGGTGCTATCTAGCGCTTTAGTAATAATTTCATTACCATCAATTAAAATAAAGTTTGCGGCACCAGTTTCTTGTACATCACCGCCTGGGCAGAATAGAATTTGGTCGGCTTGATGTTGCAAGCGTGCTGCCGTAATGGGTGCTAATGCACTAGCGTAGTTACCACCACTTTTGATCATACCCATGTGCGGGGCACAGCGCATACCATCTTCTTCTAGTAATACTCGCAGCGCAGTCGCGCCACCAGCAAAGTAATCACCCACAGGTGATAATAGCACATACAATAATGAACTTAATGACGGCACAGCCGCTTTACCAATGGCAGCTTCAGTACCGATATGAGTTGGACGAATATACATAGAGCCCGGTGGTAACGGCGTTTCATCAGCATACTGGCGGACAATATCAATGATCATTTTTTCAAGCTTGGCTCCATCAACTTCAGGTAAGCTTAATAAATGCGAGCTTTGTTTCATGCGGGCAATGTTAGCGTCCATGCGGAAAATATAGACTGAGCCGTCTTCATGGCGAAATGCTTTTAACCCCTCAAAACATGTACTTGAATAGTGAAGAACATGTGCACCAGCATGAAGTTCAATTTTATCTGACGGAACAACAGAGCTTTCGCTCCAAGCGTTATCAGTAAAACGTGCTTGAATCATCTGCGGCATAAATACGGTACCGAATGCGGCCATTTTAATCTCTCTTATGTGGTCTACTTTTACCCCATTGTATGACATTCATGCACTGTTTAACCATAACTAAAACAAGGCATTTATTGGAAGTAACAGGATTTTTTGCAATTTCGTCAGTATTTAACTTTGGTAGGTCCTATTATTCTGCTTTGCGGCGTCATTTCCAGCTCTCTAAACGATGAATGTAGGACTGCAGTCTCAGATATAAAACTGATCGCCGCAACTTGATAAGCCGTATTTTACTGCTAGGCTAACTGGTGGAAAAGCATGAAAATAATGATAAGCACCCATCATTTAGTTGGTTTTTTGCATCCATTTTACATCATCATACGTTTACTAACTGACAATAATAATAGGAACTCTATGGAAACCGACGAATTATTACCTCTACTAAGTGCAACCGCGCAGGGCAATAAACAGGCATTTGCTAAATTGTATAATGCCACAAGCGCAAAGCTGTTTGCGATCAGCTTAAAAATGTTAGGCAATCGTGCTCATGCCGAGGAAGCGCTGCAAGATGCATTTGTGAAAATTTGGCACAATGCATCTGATTATCAAGTAACCAAAGGCACAGTGATCAGCTGGATGATCAGCATTGTTCGTTATCGTAGCTTAGACTCTTTGCGCTATCACAAAGTGCGTAAAGAGCAATCCTTAGATGACGACTCTGCAATCTCAGATGATTTAACTGACTCACCTTTAGCTATTGATTACGAAGATAAAAGTAAACTCGTTGATTGTATAGAGCAACTAGATGAACAGCAAAAACAAGCGATCCACTTAGCCTACTACAAAGGCTTGACTCACAGTGAGTTAGTTGATCATATTGATACTCCGCTTGGCACAGTAAAAAGCTGGATCAGACGCGGCCTGCAACAGTTGCAAAGGTGCTTAACGTTATGAATTATGACAATCAAAAACTTATCGATATGTTGGCGGCTGAATACGTGTTAGGGACCTTAAAAGGCTCTGCTCGTAAACGCTTTCAACGTTTAATGCTCTCATCAAATCGTGTTCGAGAAGCAACCTGGATGTGGGAGCAACATTTAAATAATTTAGCCAGCTCAATTAAATCTGTGCCGCCTGATAGCCACGTTTGGGAAGCAATTTCACAGCGTATTGACCCACAGCAAGCAGTGGTACCAAACAATGTTATTCAACCTAAAACAAGTATTTGGCAAGCGTGGTCGTTAATTGCTACCGCAGCAAGTATCGTATTAGCTTTGATTATTTGGCAGCCACAAACGCCTGTCGGGCAAAACACTCAGCAAATTGCGCTGTTTAAAGATGCCAGCGAAAAACCATTATGGTTTATCGATATCAACGAACAAGGTTTATCAATAAAAGCCAGCGACAAATTGACCGCCAGAACTGATAAGGATTATGAACTGTGGATGATATTAAAAGGTCAAGATGCACCTATTTCGTTGGGCCTTTTACCAAAAGATGGCGTTAAATCGCTATTAAAAGACTCACGTTTCAACGCGCAAGATATCGCATTACTTGCCATAAGTTTAGAACCTATTGGAGGCTCACCAACAGGCTCTCCCACCGAAGTACTTTACACAACTGAGTTAATTTTACTGTAAGTAAACCAACAACACGCAATAAAAAGCCAGCAAAAGCTGGTGTTTTATTCCATTAAATTCAACGAGGTAATTTTAAATATACATTTCATTAATATTTTTTACTTTTTATTGCATCCAATGGTAATTGCTTTGCGTATTAGTAGTGACCACTATCTAAAACTAAAGGACAAAGTCATGAAAGCTTTAACTCCCTCAATATTAGCAGTTGTAGTATGTAGTACCTTAGTAAGCGTCCCATCAGAGGCGTCAAGTCACCGTGAAGCTCCAAATATCAGTCGCTTCCCGACTTTAGATTCAACAGATTTTTATGCATTTAACAGTTATGAACAAGGCCGTGGTGATTATGTCACCCTGATTGCAAACTATATTCCATTGCAAGATGGCTATGGCGGACCTAACTATTTTGCCATGGATCCTGATGCAACCTACAGCATCCATATTGATAACGATGGCGATGCGATTGAAGATATTAGCTTCGCCTTTAACTTCAAAAGTATGCTGCCTAATGACAATCAAGGTGTTGCATTAACCGTTGGCCCTGAAGGCAACCAACGTACTGTTGCTGTACCACTCAAAAATGTTGGTGGTGTTGCAGCTGGCAATAATGCCGCAGTTAACTTTAGCGAATCATACACTATGACGATGATCGCTGGTGATCAGCGTACAGGTAGCAAAACCATGCTAACTAATACCATGACCAGCAGTAATGAATTCCACAAGCCACTTGATTATATTGGCGATAAAACGTTTTCATCAATGGATGGTTATAAAAGCTACGCAGCGCAATTTGTATATCAAGTAGCGATCCCAGGCTGTGACGGTATGGCAAAAGTATTTGTTGGCCAACGTAAAGACCCATTCGTAGTGAACCTAGGCAAAACCTTTGACTTAGTGAACTATGTGCCGGTAGAAGGCGACAGTGCGCCGGGCGCAGGTGATGGCGCGGGCTTCCCTGGAGGCATTACACAATCGGCAGATAATGATGACTTAGCAGATAAAAATGTGACCGCAATTGCTATCGAAGTACCTAAAAGCTGTGTAGTTGGTAATGGCAACGGCACTATTGGTACATGGACTACAGCAAGCTTACCGCAGGCGCGTATTCTAAACCCGAATGCTAAATTTGCTAACAATGCAGTAAACGGTGGTGCGCTTACTCAAGTATCTCGTTTAGGTAATCCACTTGTTAATGAGTTGGTAATTGGTTTAAAAGACAAAGATACCTTCTCAAGTTCACAGCCTAAAGACGATGCTCAATTTATTGATTATGTTACCCACCCTTCTTTACCAGAGCTTTTAAATATTCTGTTTAAAGATGCGGTTAATACCACCTTAGGGGCAAATCTAGCGACCCTTGCACCAACGAATTTTCCACGTAATGACTTAGTAACTGCATTTCTAACTGGTTTCCCGGGCGTTAATCAATTAGCCACTGTTACAGGTGCTGAAATGTTACGTTTAAACACAGCAATTGCAGCTAAAGCACAGGCAGATCAATCAGCATTTGGTGTTGCTGGTGATGATTTAGCCGGTTTCCCAAATGGCCGTCGTCCTGGTGATGATGTAGTTGATATTGCGCTACGTGTGGTAATGGGTCGCTTATGCTACCCAATTCCAGTAAATGGCACAAATACTGATTTAGGCCTGTGTACATCTGATGATGCCAGTGTAGGTAACGTACCATTTACCGATGGTGCACCAGTGAACGCTACGATGATGGATGCAAGCTTTCCATATCTAGCAACTCCACTTGCAGGGTCTAAATAAGGAGAACACTCATGCAACATTTTAAATTATCACATCTTGGGTTATTGCTTGCTGCGCTTACACTCAGCGGCTGTAGCAATGATGACGACCATAACACCGTCGAGATACCACCGATGGTAAATAAAGCACCTACAGCAACAGCTGATATGGTAACCACACAAACCGAAGTTGTAATTGAAGACATGCTACAAGGTTCTGATCCTGAAGGAGATACTCTTACCTTCAGTCTGGTTACTGAGCCAATGCTAGGCATGGTAGTGGTTAATAGTGATGGTAGTTACACCTATACGCCGAACCTTGAAACTACTGGCTCTGATAGCTTTACCTTTGCAGTCAGTGATGGGGTAAACAGCCAAGTTACTGCGATGGTTGATATCACTATTGAAGCACTTGAAGTCGATTTTGCACTACTAGGCCGTGCAGCATTTAACCAAGCGGCTACCGATAAGCCACTGAGTGTGAACGGCCGTACATTCACAAATGCGGATGAAAATGCCACATTTGACGATTTGTTAGGTAACAACTAAATCACACAATAATACTTGCAGGCCATGGATGGCCTTTTTAAGGAGAATGCTATGATCACCCGTGCTTTTACTTACCTTTGTTTATTGATCTCAGTTAATGCAGGGGCTGAACCTTATACGCCAGCAGATGACGAGATCATCGCAAAAGCCCGCGCAATAAATACCGCACACCTTAATCAAGACGAATTAATGACGTTACTGATAAATAGCCAACAAGTAGGTCAAACTGAGCTTCGCCAAGGCTTATTAAAAAACCAGTTACAGCAGCGCTATGCGCAATCTCCCACACCACAAATTGGCTACATGTATGCACGCGTTTTACAACGTGAACATCAATTTTCAGCAGCCTTAGCAATCACCGATGCAGTACTAAAACGCGATCCTAACCATGTTAACACCCATCTATTACGCGCCAATATGCTAATGGTTCAAGGTGACTTTAAAGCCGCTAAACAACAATGCTTAAAACTCTTGGGTCTAACAGCAATGGATGTAATTAATACCTGTACATTTGATGTACTAAGCCAAGACGGTCAATTAGCACAAAGTTATCAAAGTTTAGCGAACAGTATTACAAGTAATAAACAAAGCGATGATACCCGCCATGTATTGGCTGAAATGGCACTGAGACTCAATAAACCCGATGAAGCGCTCGCTCATATCCAGTCATTGCCATTAAAAACAGCCCCCGTCAGCCTTGTAGTGTTATGGGCAGATATTTATTTAGCGCAAGGGAATTATCAAAAAGTCCTAAACACTTTGCCTGCACTGGTAAATGATCAACAAAATTTAGAAGATGCCTTGTTGCTGCGCTTGGCAATTGCAGAGCAACACTACAACGATACCTCGCTGAAACAATGGCAAAATTTAATGGCGCAAAGAGTGGCGCTGCGTGAATTACGTCAAGACCGTTTTCATGCCAGTGATTTAGCTCACTATTATTTAGACATCAATAAACAGCCAGAAAAAGCCCTATACTGGGCAAAAATAAATTGGCAACAAGCTAAGCTTGATGCCGATCAGCAATTACTTACACGTGCGCAAGGAGCCTCTTTATGAACGCATTTGTAACTGCGTTTTTTTGTAACCTGTGTTTATTTTTCATGTTACAAGGAACAGCTCAAGCACACCAATTAAGTACCAGCTATATTAATTTAAACGCAACCGATGACAGCCATTTTACGGGTAGTTGGCAAATCAACGTTGCCGATTTAGAGCAACAGGTGGCGTTTGATTTAAATCAAGATGGGGCTATCGCATGGCATGAGATCAATGCAAAACATAGCGCCATAAGTGATTTTGTCCTGACCTCACTGACAGTAACATCAGCGGACAAGCAAGCATGTACGCTTACCAGCGACGCTCCGTTGCAGCTTGATACTCATTTTAATCAACCCTATGTAGTTGTTCAATTGCAATTATCCTGCCCAGCTCTGGACACCAACCACAGCGCCATAGCATTTCATTATCAGGCATTTTTCGATACTGATGCCAATCATAAAGCAATTGTCACTATCAATGATCAAACTCGTGTGATGAGTAAAAATAATACCCTTCAAACTTTTGATTTTACTAAAAGCAGTTACCTCACCACTTTTAATCAATATGTTTACCAAGGAGTGCTGCATATTTGGCTCGGACTTGACCATATCTTATTTTTAATTGCATTGTTGCTTACCTGTGTATTAGTAAAAAAATCAGCAAAATGGCAAGGTGTAGAATCAAAAGTCACGATCTTCAAACACACCGCATGGATAGTTACCGCATTTACTTTGGCGCATTCAATCACTCTGACCGCCACTGCAATACAATTAGTTACACCTAACAGTCGCTGGGTAGAACTGGGGATCGCTATATCTGTGTTGTTTGCAGCTCTTAACAATATTTGGCCATTAGTTGTGCGTTTAGGCTGGGTCACATTCGCCTTTGGTTTATTACATGGCATGGGCTTTGCGAGTGTATTAGGTGAATTAGGGCTATCCAGTGACTATCAATTACTCAGCGTGCTAGCATTTAATTTAGGTGTAGAGATAGGCCAACTGGCTATATTAGCAGTTACATTACCAGTCCTTATTTGGGCAAGAAACTATCACTGGTATCAAAAATGGGTGATGCCTGCAGGCTCACTCGCCATCGCGATCATCGCGGTGCAGTGGTCAATAGAACGGATTTGAGGGTATTGATTTATAGCTGAAATCAACAAATTAATTGTAAAATTCACTGTGTAAGTTGCTATCATTGAATCCTTAAAGGATCATCTCTATGTACAAAACGTTGAGATATTAAACAATGGTTTTAGGAGTAAGGGAAATATATGCAGTGGTTAAAACCAATGCCATTGGTTGGGCACTTTATAACGCTTGAGGTGTTAAGCTTACATCATATAGATGAATTAAAACATGCGGTGCTTGATGGAGAGTCTTGGAAATTATGGTATGCCAATGTTCCTTCGCCAGAACAAATGCACAGTTATGTTGAGCGGGCAATTATTGAAGCCAAAAACGGCAATAGCGCCTTCGCCGTAAGGTGTAATAGTAGCCATAAAATAGTTGGCACAACTCGATTCTATAACGTAGACGCACAGCATCAGCGCGCATTACTAGGCTACACATGGTATGCCAAGGCTGTACGAAGAAGTCCTGTAAATACTGAATGTAAACTTTTGATGTTGAAGTATTTATTTGATACTCACAATGCCATTGCAGTTGAGTTTAGAACACACTTTTTTAATCAACAGTCGCGAAAGGCAATTGCAAGGCTAGGCGCTAAACAAGATGGTATTTTACGCAGCCATCAAATAACAAGAGATGGATCGATTCGCGATACTGTTGTTTATTCAATTATTGCATCAGAGTGGCCAGCCGTGAAGAATCATTTACTGAACAAACTAAAATATACTTAACTTATAATTTAAGGTTTGCGCTTTAAGCCCCAAAATAACGCAGCAAAGAGGATTAAACGACACCTCTTTGCGGTTAAGGCCTCGGCTCTAATTAGAACGGTATAAGCAACACCCGCATTGCCGGGCGAAGCGCTAATAATAGCGTGGCTTTATCAACATGTGGATTAAGGGTTTTGCGTATGGTGATCCCATTTATCATTGCAAACATCACTTCGATACGGCTTTCAAGTTCAGTTGCACTAAGATCTTTTATCAAACTGCGTTCACTCAATAAAAGATTTCGCATTTTCTCTCTGGCGTAACAATCAGACTTTCGCAACTGCTCTGCCACTTTATCGTTGCGCGCAGCTTCAGCGAACATCTCTAAATCGAGTGCTCCTTGGTTTACATCAGTATGATGTTCCACTGCATAGTCTAGACCATCGAGTAGAATCGTTACTAAGTCACCAGGTTGATCTTCATACTCCTGAAAAATAGAGAACAGCTTTTCCATATCCTGTTCTATAATCGATTCAATGATCGCTTCTTTACTAGCAAAGTAATTGTAAATATGTCCTGCGCTCATCCCTGCGGTCTTTGAGATCTCGGCCATTCCTGCGCCATGATAGCCTTTTCGTCTAAAACAATCGGCCGCAGCACTAAGCACTTGCTCACGGCGTGCTTGCACAAGTGCAGGGTCGGTTTGTCTTTTAGATTTTTCTTTCATAGTAACTCCGAAAAGCGCTGCTTTTCTTTAACCTAATAATTATCACTAGCTTATATGCCCTTTTACATCAACTTTGTCAGTTGCCACAAAGAACTTAATAAACTAGTGATAAACTATATAGTGGTGCAGCCTAGCGGCTATTCACTCTGTTGAGCCGATCGTTGCCAACCGCCTCCAACCGCTTTATACAAACTAATTTGGCTCGTAATATAGGCTTTTTTACCGCTAATGAGTTGTTGCCCTGCACTGTACCAATTACGTTGTGCATCCAGCACTTGTAAATAGCTATCGGCGCCTTTTTCAAAGCGAGCTTCAGAGAGTGTAAACGACACTTGATTACTGTTATACAGATCTTCAAGCGCACTTAGCTGCTGCATATAGCCTTCCCTATCGGCAAGCGCATCAGAGACTTCTTTAAATGCCTGTTGAATCGTTTGTTCATAGGTAGTTAGCGCAATCTGTTGTTGAGTTTGCGCAACATCTAAGTTTGCTTGATTACGACCCATATTAAATATCGGTATCGTGATCGATGGCATAAAGCTCCAAGTGCCAGTGCCACTTGAAAACAAATTATCTAGATCACTCGACGCACTCCCTGCATTAGCCGTTAAGCTAATGCTCGGAAAAAATGCCGCCTTCGCAACACCGATATTAGCGTTAGCAGCTAATAACTGAAACTCTGCTGCTTTAATATCAGGACGTTGCTCAAGTAACTCGGATGGTAAGCCTACAGGCACGGTCGGGAAATTTAGTACTTCATCTAAACTCTCAACAGGTAACAACTGCGCTGAAACCGGCTGACCGACTAATAAATCAAGGGCATTTTTATCACGCTTTAACAAGCGCTGATAGTTAGCAATATCAACTTTTGCGGTGGCTACAGTGCTCTCAATTTGTGCCAACGTTAACTTTGATGCCGCGCCAAGTGCATAGGTTTTTTCGGTTAACGCCAGTGATGCCTGCTGACTTTTTAGGGTTTGCGTAGCAAGCGCTAACTGCTCTTTATCAGCAGCGTAATTTAGCCACGCACTTACCAACTCAGAAATTAAGCTAATTTTTACACTCGTTTGAGTTTGCTCTGACGCGTACAAAGTTTGCAGTGCTTGATCAGATTGATTACGAATTTTGCCCCATATATCGAGCTCATACGCGGTCATCCCCACGGTAGCTTGATAGCTATCGCTAATTTGTGCATTACCGGTTGACGTTAAGTCTCCCGGTAAGCGCTGACGCGTGCCCGACGCAGCAAAATCGATTGACGGATATAAGGCAGAGTCTTCGATTTGATAAAGCGCACGAACTTGCTGCACATTAAGTGCGGCAAGTTTAAGGTCTTTATTATGAGCTAATGTTTGTTCAATCAAGTGTTGCAACTTTTCATTCGCAAAAAACTGCTGCCATCTTAAATCAGCCGTATTACCTTGTTCGCTCTGTATTGCGTAGCTATCAGGCACCGGCAACACGATATCCTCAAGCGGTGGAGCCATTTGACAAGCACTGAGCACGAATACGCTTAGACTCGCTAGGCTTAACGTTTTGAATGTCATTATGGTTGCTCCTGTGTCACAGCTTTGTGTTTACCTGGAAAAACTCTGCGCACTAATACAAAGAATAACGGTACAAATATCACAGCCAATATTGACGATGCGAGCGTGCCACCTATGACTGAGATACCTAGAGCATTTTGTGCACCAGAACCAGCACTTGATGCAATAGCTAAAGGTAGAACGCCACAAATAAATGCCATAGAAGTCATTAAAATTGGTCGTAGTCGTAGCTTAACAGAGTTAATTGCAGCATCCACCAGCCCCATGCCTTCATCCATTTTATGAATTGCGAACTCAACAATCAAAATGGCATTTTTAGATGCCAGCCCTATGGTAGTCAACAAGCCTACTTGTAAGTAAATATCATTTGATAAGTTACCTATAAAGGCAGCCATTGCAGCGCCGAATACACCTAAAGGAACAATCATCATTACCGCAGCAGGCACCGACCAACTTTCATACAATGCAGCTAAGCACAAAAATACCACTAATAACGACAACGCATACAATAATGGCGCTTGTCCGCCACTTAAACGCTCTTCATACGAAATACCAGTCCATTCAAAGGCAATCCCGGTTGGTAACTGGCTAACCAATTTCTCCATTTCATCCATGGCTTGACCGGTACTATAGCCTGGCGCTGCTGCACCTTGAATTTCCATTGCCGAAAAGCCGTTATAGCGTTCAAGACGCGGCGAACCATAGGTCCAGTACGACTGAGCAAACGCGCTAAATGGCACCATATCGCCATTACTATTACGTACATACCATTTATCTAAATCTTCCGGCACCATACGAGACTCTGGCGTACCTTGTAAAAACACTTTTTTTACTCGACCACGGTCGATAAAGTCATTCACATAGCTACTACCCCACGCGGTAGACAAAGTACTATTGATATCTGCTTGGGTCAGCCCAAGTGCTTGCGCTTTTGCTAAATCAATATCCAGTTCAAGCTCTGGTTTATCTTCTTGACCATTAGGACGAACGCCCGCTAATACAGGACTTTGTGAAGCCATGCCTAGTAGCATATTTCGCGCTTCGAGTAATTTGTCGTGACCAAGCCCAACCCTATCTTGTAAAAACAAGGTAAAGCCATTGGCAGTACCAAGCTCAACAACCGCAGGTGGTGGGAAAGCAAAAACAAAGGCTTCTTTTATCGTAGAAAAATAACCCATAGCTTTACCTGCAACTGCACCAACCGATAAATCATCGCGTTGACGCTCATCCCAGTGTTTTAAACCAACAAAGCCAAGCGCTGCATTTTGCCCAGAGCCTGCGAAGCTAAAGCCAGTTACACTAAACACAGAACGAACAGCTTCAGACTGATCTTCTAGGAAATGTTTTTCCATTTTCTCAACGACTTTTAATGTCTGCTCAGTGGTTGCTCCTGCTGGTAAACTTACTTGATTGAACAAAATACCTTGGTCTTCATCAGGTAAAAATGCTGAAGGAAGTTGTGAGAAAATATAGATCATACCGCCAACAATTAAGCCGTAACACAATAAATAGCGCTTACTTTGCTTGATCATACGGCTTACAAAGTTTTGTGCGCCGGTATTGGTCTTTTCAAAGCCACGGTTAAAGCCCATAAAAAAGCGACCAATAAATGATGAGTTATTATGTACGTGGCTCGGTTTTAACATGGTTGCACACAGTGCTGGTGTTAAAATAAGTGCCACTAAAACAGATAAACTCATAGCAGTTACTAAGGTTACTGAGAACTGACGATAAATAACCCCTGTCGAGCCTGCAAAGAACGCCATTGGGATAAATACGGCCGATAACACCATAGCAATACCAACTAGTGCACCTTTGATTTCATCCATCGATTTTCGCGTAGCTTCAAGCGGTGAAAGTTTTTCTTCGGTCATCACCCGCTCAACGTTTTCAACCACCACGATGGCATCATCAACTAACAAGCCAATGGCCAGTACCATAGCAAACATGGTCAAGGTATTAATTGAATAACCGAGTACTTGCAGCACAGCAAATGTACCCAATAAAACCACAGGCACTGCAATAGTAGGAATTAGAGTTGCTCTAAAGTTTTGTAAAAACAAGTACATAACTAAAAACACTAACACCACGGCTTCGATTAATGTACTCACTACTTTTTCAATTGATAATGATACAAACGGAGTGGTGTCGTAAGGTACAACACTGGCTAACCCTTCAGGGAAAAAAGGCTCTAGTTCAGCCAATGCAGTTTTAACACCCGCAGCAGTATCAAGAGCGTTTGCACCACTGGCAAGTTTAATACCTAAACCTGACGCTGGTTTACCATTAAAGCGCGCCACAACACCGTAGCTTTCACCGCCAAGTTCGACTTTTGCGACATCGCCTAAGCGAACTACAGAACCATCCTCATTGTTTTTGACAAAAATATTGCGAAATTGTTCTGGTGTTTGTAAGCGACTTTGCGCAGTCACAGTGGCATTAAGCTGCTGCCCTGAAATCGCAGGTAAAGCACCAAGTTGACCTGCCGATACTTGCGCATTTTGAGCACTAATAGACGCACTAATATCTGCAGGAGTCAGTTTATATTTTTGCAGCATACTAGGGTCTAACCAGATACGCATCGCATACTGTGAGCCAAATAACTGCACTTCACCTACGCCATCAACGCGCGACACGATATCTTGCACATTGGATGCAACATAATCACCAATGTCGATATTATTCATGCTGCCATCTTCAGAAACAAAACCAACAACCATTAAAAAGTTACGTGCAGATTTAGCTACTGATACACCTTGGCGTTGCACTTCTTGTGGCAATAACGGGGTTGCCAAGGCAAGTTTATTTTGCACTTGAACTTGTGCAATATCTGGGTCGGTATCAGCATCAAACGTTAGTGTTAAAGTTGCCGAGCCATTTGATTCCGAGGTTGATGACATATACAACAAGCCATCTAATCCTTTCATCTTTTGTTCAATAACCTGCGTAACAGTATCTTCTAACGTACGTGCGGAAGCACCTGGATAATTAGCTTGAACACTAATTGCCGGAGGCGCAATAGACGGATACTGAGCAATAGGTAGCGCTTTAATTGCAAGTATACCCGCCAACATAACAATAATGGCCAGTACCCATGCAAAGATAGGCCGGTCGATAAAAAATCGTGACATTAAAATGCTCCGTTATTGAGTTTTAGCAGCTGAGTCGGCAGGCACTGCATTAACAGGTGCGCCCGGTGCTATTTTTTGTAAACCTTCAACAATCAGTTGATCGCCGTCGTTCAAGCCACTTGTCACTAACCAGTTAGCACCTACTGTGCGGTCAGTTTTTAATACTCGCGCTTCAACAGTATTGTCTTTACTCACCACCATCGCTGTAGGCTCACCTTTGCTATTACGACTCACACCACGTTGTGGTACTAAAATAGCATCAGACTTAACACCTTCAACAACCACAGCTCTGACGTACATACCTGGTAATAATAGCTTTTCTGGATTTGGAAATTCTGCTCGTAAAGTCACTGAGCCAGTGCTTGGATCAACAGCCACTTCAGAAAACTGCAAAGTGCCAGTGTGCGGATACACTGAGCCATCTTCCATAGTGAGTTCAACCTTTGATTGCGCAGTAAGATCTTTGTCAAGCTCACCATTGGCAATCGCTTTTTTCAAGCGAGTCAACTCACTACTTGACTGTGTAAGGTCAATATAAATTGGGTCAAGCTGAGTGACGGTTGCTAACACGGTTGCTTGATTAGCACTTACCAAAGCACCTACGGTCACGTTCGATTTGCCAATTTGACCACTAATAGGTGATGAAACCTTACTATAGTTAAAATTGATCTGTGCGGTTTTAAGCTGCGCTTGAGCCGTTAATAAATCAGCCTGGGCGCCTTTATAGCTTGCGTCGGCTTCATCAAAATCTTGTTGGCTGACCGCTTTTATTGCTAGTAACTCAGAATAACGATCTGATTTAGCCTTTGCATTAGCAATGCTTGCTTGTGCCTTACTAATAGCGGCTTTACTGGTTGCCACTTGCGCTTCAAATGTAGCTGGGTCGATTTGATATAAAGCCTGACCTTTTTTAACTTCAGCACCTTGAGTGAATAAACGTGATTGAATAATACCGCTTACCTGAGGACGAATCTCCGCCACTTGAGACGCAGTTACTCGTCCAGGAAGCTCCTTAGTAAGTGTTAATGGTTGGCTTTTTAATGTAATTACGCCAACAGGAGCTGGCTGCGAAGCAGGCGCATTCGCCTGCTGAGTTTGATCGCAACCGGATAAAGCAACTGCACTTGCCAAAGCGGTGACAGTAAAAAGAACGACGCGAGAACGCTGCATGTTAACTACCCTTAATTTAGAATGAACGATCATTCTAAATTAAATTATTACATTTTCCAATGTTAATTGAGAATTATTTTTAAAAGATCTAAGAGCATGTAAAGTGATGTAAAAAGACTTGACGGTGAGCTAAAAAACAGAACAACTCGATTGCTAATTGCAGGTACAAAAAGAGTTAATTTTATCTTTAATGAGCATAACAATGCAGCTGCAGTAAACATTAAAAGTAGTCATTTTGAACGTCTGGAACTAAAAGCGACACAGCAAGCAGATGTTCAATCATCGGTTGTGAGATTTGAGGGGAAATGGGTAGCTAATATATCCAAATTGGTGTTTTTGACAATTTAACACATTACTTTGTCATTTAAAGAAAAGCTACTGTGAGTAACAGTAGCTCTACATCAAAGCATCATTGAATCGTCGTAATATTAACGCTAAGTCGTTCAATTGCACAGCCATAACTGCTTGGACTTATTCTCTGATACTGGGTATTTTTGCTGGCATTTAAAGTCACTATAAACTCATCTTGCTGACCTACCGCTGACTGCTCATTAGCTAAACACATTGCTTGAGTAAGCGAGCGCAATTTAGCATCAGTGAGTATGTTATTAAAACGCTGCATTGGCAAAGGCGGTATTTTAATTGCAGGCAAAGCACTGTCTATAGTACGTTGGTTTAATTGGTAGCCTTGAGGTGTTACATCAATAATCGCACCAGCTGGCCAAAATGAATAATCAAAACTGTATTTATCTTTGCCCTTATTTAAATGCACAACCCCATGCTTACCTAGCACTGTCACAATCGTACTCTGTTGTGATTTTATGAACACTAAAGCTGTCGTTTCATCAACACCAAAGCCATACTGTTGCCCTGTTTTTGCAAGCAATGTCGCTAAACGCACAGTGCGATTTCGCTCACTAAAATGGGTGTCAACTATACCTGCACTAAAGCTGCCCAGCCCACCATTAGTTTGATAGGTTAATGTATCTGCGCTTAGCCCTTGATTACAATCATCTTCACAACGTTCACTCGGTGCAGAAACTGCGTGCGCACCATCACGTAATGCAGCTAAACTAGTGCCATTAGTGATCATAGCAACACTACCAAACTGGTTACTGCCGCCACTTTGAATGGCTGTGCCTGCACTTGTACCTACCAATAGCGGACGTGAACGTATAGCATCGGTCCATGGATACGGCTTGCCCGTATCATCAAATAACACTTTTCGAGTTAAACTTTGATCGCCACCATTGAGCATAATACCTGTTGCTGATTCGATTTTTGCAACTAAATTATCAACACCCGCGTCGCATAGTTGTTGCTCAGCTTGAATACGGTCAGGATAGATTTTGTGGCGATTAAACACCTGCATGTTTTGCTGGCGAAATTGCGCTAGCTTTTCACATTGCCCAGTTGTGATTGCTTGCGCTAATGCCGGAGTTAATGCCAGCCATGAACTTTTAATACGATCAAAATCCAGTAAGCCTTCGTAAAAGTCAGCCGATTCATAAGGGTCGCGACTCGATGCTGTGATAGCTAATAAGCTCGGCTGTTTACTATTTACTTTAGCTGTTGCAGAAATAAAATTAACTATATCATTAGCAGCCGGCTCATTATTTTGTTTACTTTGCACCGTTTCTTTTATGCGCTGGCCTTTAGCATCAACAACCGCCACTTCCAGCATATCAGTGACAAAGTTATATTCTCGATCAGTTAAATTATTGAGCGAGCGGCTATCTAAATCCCGCCAAGCCCATAGCAACGACCCTTTATCGATAAGATTAGGCTGTTGCTTGGCAATTTTTGATAAAACCCGCAAGGTTTCATTGCGATTATTAGTACTATCATCAGGCCATTGGCTTTTTATTTCTTGTAGTGCTTTGCCCGTCAATTGAAATTGATTCGCTTTTTTTCCTATTAATGATGTTTTTTCAATGCAATTTTCAGGACTAAAACTTGAACAAGTCGTTAATGCACCACCAATTAACAGCAAGGTTTGCTCAGTTTGATTTGCAGATATATTCGCCGAAAAAGCAGCCATTACCAGTGTAAAAGCAGCAAAAAAACCATATTTAGGGCTCTTTGCAAGATGTTCCCGAAAGTTTTCCATAATGTTATACTCATGTAAAAAATGATAAAAAATAGCTTGCAGTAAAACTTTATGCTTGCTATAAAAATAAGGAACTTTTAAATCGCGAGTAAGCTAGCACCCAAATACTAGCTTTGTCAAAAACCTTTTGGATTGGAATTATGTTTAAAAACGCAACATCGCTGTGTACATATTTCTACTCTCCTCACTACCTTTCGGAGTGGTTTGACGAGTAGCCACTACCTCACATTCTCTGTGAGGGGCTAACTGTGTCTATCGATCACGGCCCTGTCTAAATAATCAAAAAATAAGCACTGTGCAGTACACCTGTGCTTAAAATAAAGACAAAGGTAAACCAATATGTTTCGTCAATTAACTATTGCAACGGCAATAAGCGCAGTGCTTTGCCCAACTTTTTTGTATGCGCAAGAAAACACTAAAGCTGAAAACATTGAACGAGTAGAAGTCACCGGATCACGTTTAAAAGGCGTCGATCTTGAAGGAACGATTCCACTAACGGTATTAGACCAAGATGCCATCAAACGCTCTGGCGCCAACACGATTCACGAATTACTAAAGGATTTATCCGTGTTCAAAGGTGGTAGCGGCACTTTTTCCACTTCAGAAAGCGGTGGCACGTCCACTTCAACACCTGCGGGACAATCTGCAGCAAGCCTACGTGGCATGGGCCCATCAGCCACATTAACACTGATTAATGGTCGTCGTGTTGCGCCCAGTTCATTTGCCGCTGGCACGGAAAACTTTGTCGATGTGAACTCAATTCCACTTGCAGCTATCGAGCGCATTGATATTCTTGCAACCGGTGCATCAGCGGTTTACGGTGCAGATGCCGTAGCAGGTGTAATTAACTATATTTTAAAAGATGACTTTGAAGGCGCTGAAGTAAACGCATCCTACGCAAATAGCTTTAACAGCCATGACGAAGGTAAAAAACAGCTTAACCTAGTATACGGTACAAACATTGGTGAGAGTAACTTAACGGTTTTTGCCGATATTTTTGACCGTAACGCATTTAAAGCAACCGATCGAGATTTCACTGCATCATCACCACTGGTGAATAGTTATTCGTACTTACCAAAACTTGAAAACGCGCCAAATATTTATTATTACAGCTCGCGTGATGGGAATGAATTGCCAGCGCCAAATTGCCAGACTGAATTAGTTACAACTGAATTTGGTGAAGACATTTGTGCCTATTACCCAAATCAAGACGATTATCTGGATACGCCATTTGAGAGTCTATCGACTGGCTTTATGTTCAATAGCAGCTTAGGCGGTCTTGATTGGCATACTGACTTTTTCTATAGCCAAACAAAGGCAAAAGCGTACTCGTCACCCTCACCGATTAATCAAATAAATGATGAAGATGGTCCTTTCATTTTAGAAGATGCGCTGTTCATTTATGATAATGCAGATGGCAGTAATGATTTGATGGATCAAGTGTTTATTGACCCATTTGAATTTGATACGCAAGCTGGCCGCGAAGTTTACGGCTTTGGCTTTGATGCGCGTTTTAATGCCCCACGTACTGTCGAAGTAGAAACTAAAAACTTCCGCTTAGTGAGTAGCCTTGCAGGTGATGTTGGTGACTGGAGCTGGGAGTCAGGCGTAACCTTTTCTCGCTCAAGCTCTGAGCAAGAAGCCATTGATGGTATTTACAATCGCTATCAATTTCATGCCGCCATTACTGGTGAACTATGCTCAGACGGTACATTAGCAAACTACGACGGCGCAAACCTTAACTGTGTATCAGGCGATTTACTGCCATTTTATAATCCATTTGTGCAAGGCGATGCCGCCAACGATGCGGTTTTAGCAACGGCACAGGCACGTCCAACACGCAGTGGCGAAAGCACCGTATACGGCTGGGATGTAAACTTTAACGGTGAGCTATTCACCTTTAATGATTTACCCGCTTATGCATCATTTGGAGTTGAAGCTCGCCGTGAAGAATTAACTGACATTCCATCACTTGACTCGCAAGCACGCCCTGAAAACGGCTACTTAGTGGATGTATTTGGTTTTGGCTCGAGCTTATCAGAGGCTGATCGCACTCAATACGCGGCGTTCGCAGAAATAAGTGTATCATTGACCGATCAAGTTGAGCTACAGGCGGCAGGACGTTACGATCATTATGACGATTTTGGCGGCACCTTTAATCCAAAAATAGGCTTAAGCTATCGTCCTAACGACTCGTTAGTGTTACGTGGCTCATGGTCTACGTCATTCCGTGCCCCTTCTCTTACGCAAGCTGGTGTTAAATTAAGAACCACTCAATCAACCTTCGATTGCGGTGCTAACCAAGCAGTATCTGATCTTTATTGTATGGGCCAAGGAACAGAGGTAAGTGTTAACTCACTCGAGCTTGGAAATAAAAATCTTAAAGCTGAAGAATCAGAAGCTATTAGTGTTGGTTTTGCTTGGAGCCCAAGCGCTGATACTAACCTAACCGTTGATTACTGGCAGTTTGATCACGAAGAAGTGATTGATACTAATATGACTGCGGTGCTAGATCGTGCCATTACTGATGCATCACTGCGCCATTGCGGTATTGTCCCAGAAGGTCAACAAGGTATTTCTTACGATAATGAGCTATGTGATATCAGTGACAATAGTGGTTTAAGTATCGAGCAAGATGGTGCCAACCTAAATGAAATTTTAGATAACTATATTACCGAGTTTAACCCACGTGATGATGAGCTATTTTTACCATTATTTCGTGACCATGTTATCCCACTTGAAAATACCGGCACACAAACATTAGCAGGGATTGATATTAAGTTTGATCACCGTTTTAGGCTTTCAGGTGGCGATTTAACTTTTGCATTTGATGGCACGCACTATCTTGAATTTGAGCGCAATAAACCAGGCTCTGATGCCATTGAAAAGTTAGTTGGCACGTATCGCTACCCTGAAAACATCGGTCGTATGTCAATCGATTGGGAAGCTCAAAGCTACTACCTAAACCTTGGCGCAAATTACACCAGCAGCTATGATGATGACATTGAAGGACTTAGAGGCCGTGAAATTGATGAACTGGAAAGTTTAGGTAAACTTGACTCACAAGGTAATCATCAAGTTGACGATTGGCTCGTATGGGATTTATCTGCAGGTTACTACGTAAATAAAGCCCTTACCTTAAGAGCGCGCATTGATAATATTTTTGACAAAGAGCCGCCACAGCTATACGGCTCAAGTCGTGGTTTTGATTCTATAAACCATAATGCTTATGGCGCGCGTTATACATTTAGTGTCAGCTATCGTTTCTAAAAATTATACGCGCCGTGCTAGTCGCTGTGCGTAACACCATCCAAATTGTACTAAGTGGCTTTGCTTTGTAGAGTAAGGTCACTTATTCAAATAAACTTCGTGTTAAAATAAGCAGGTGTGCGGCTTAGTCTAAGCAACCTATTTCTTTGCGAAAAGTGAAATTATGAAAAACAAACAATTTACTATGCCTGATGCAAGTATCATCTTGTTATCAGTTGCATTAATTGCCTACTTGGCAACCTTGTTTATTACTCCTGGGATGTTTAACTCCCAAAAAGATAGCCACAATGTTGAACTTTCTCAATACCAAACAGTGGCTGTTAGCGAGCAAACACCGCTGTTTGCTGAAGGCGGTGAAATTGGTCTGGCAAATGTGTTGTTTGAAGGTTTAGTCTCGGGTGACAAGTACGGCGCAACTATCGGTGTTATGGCGTTTATATTAATTACTGGTGGTGCATTCGGTATCATTATGAAAACGGGCGCAATTAATAACGGTATTATGGCGCTTATCAATAAAACACAACGAATTGAATGGCTGTTTCTACCATTATTATTTGTGTTATTTTCCTTAGGTGGCGCAGTATTTGGTATGGGTGAAGAAGCCATTGCTTTTTGTATTGTGTTGCTACCGATCATGAAACAGCTCGGCTATGATGCCAAAGTAACGGTTTTAACTACGTATGTTGCCACACAAATTGGCTTTGCAACGTCTTGGATGAATCCTTTTAGTATTGCAATTGCACAATCTATTGCCGAAATACCGGTTTTTTCTGGGGCTGGCTTTAGAATGATCGCATGGGTTGTGTTTACACTATTTGGTTTATTTTTTACTGTACGTTATGCCAACTCGATCAGAACCATCAACACCGCGCAAAGCAATTCCCCTACTGAGATAAAATTAGATACCGCCGATAAACTTATTTTGATTACATTTATAGCGGGTATTACTTGGGTTGTATGGGGTGTGATGGCGCGCCAATACTATATTCCAGAGCTCGCAGCACAGTTTTTTTGTATTGGTGTGCTCAGTGCTTTTATCGCCAGTATTTTTAATAAACAAACAGCTAACCAAAGTGCTGATGCATTTAAACATGGCGCACAAGAATTGTTGCCCGCAGCCATGTTAGTCGCTCTTGCCAAAGGGGTGGTATTATTACTTGGCGGCAGTGATTTAAATGCACCGTCAACCTTAAATACATTACTTTATCATAGTGCTAGTAGTATCGCTGCGGTACCAGACTTTGTTGCGGCATGGGGAATGTTATTATTTCAAAGTGTGTTTAACTTTTTTGTTTCTTCAGGGTCCGGCCAAGCCGCTATCACTATGCCACTGATGTCTCCATTAGGCGATTTACTCAATGTCTCACGACAAATTGTGGTATTAGCTTTTCAGTTTGGCGATGGCTTAACGAATATATTCATTCCAACCTCAGCCAGCTTGATCGGTTGCTTAGGTATTGTAAAGCTTGATTGGAGCGAATGGGCAGCCTTTATTTGGCGTTTCACTTTAGCATTATTTACTTTAGCAAGCGGCTTCATATTTCTTGCTTATTTTATCAATTATCAATAAAAAGACTTCACTATGTTGACATTAATTCGAGGTGCAAACCTTTATACTCCAAGCCCTCAAGGGCAGATGGATGTACTCATCGCTGGTTCTAAAGTGATTGATTTTCGAACCGAGATCAAACTAGAAAGTAATACCGAAGTAAAGATTATCGATGGCCGAGGAAACATTCTAGTACCAGGCTTTGTTGACTCTTTGGTCCATATTACAGGCGGTGGCGGCGAAGCAGGTTTTACTAGTCGAACGCCAGAAATGAACTTAACTGATGCCACCTTAGCAGGTATTACAACCGTTATTGCAGCGCTGGGCACTGACTCAAGCAGTCGCACACTAACCAACTTAGTTGCTAAAGCGAAAGGCTTAAAAGAGCTTGGTCTTAATGTATTTTGCCATACTGGCTCTTATCACTTACCCGCTAAAACACTGACGGGTAGTATTACAAATGACCTAATGTATATTGACGAGTTTATTGGCGTAGGCGAAGTGGCAATTTCAGATCACCGTAGCAGCCAACCCACCGTTCAACAACTCGCAGAGTTGGCAGCAGAAGCAAAAGTCGCCGGCATGCTAAGCGCAAAAAAAGGCACCGTGAGCATTCATGTCGGCCCCGTTAATAGTCACTTAGCGATTCTGCATGAGGTTGATAAAAATACTGATATTTCATTGAGTCAGTTTTATCCAACACACATGAATAGAAATAAAGCGCTGCTTGACGCTGGGATTTTATTTTGTGAAGCCGGCGGTACAATTGATTTTACCACCAGCACAACTGAGTATGATCTTGCCCATGGCGAATATGCTGCCGCGCAAGCGTTAGCTTACTGTTTAACACACAATGTTAAGCCAACACAATTGACTATGAGTTCAGATGGCCATGCCAGCCTGCCAATATTTGACGAGCAATTTAATTTGCTCGGGCTTGAAATTGGTAAAGAAGCCTCTCTGTTAGGTGCTTTTCAACAAGCTGTACATCAATATGAGGTGAGTATAGAGCACGCATTAATGGCCATAACCACTAATCCCGCTAATGTACTGGGGATTAAAAAAGGCACTATTAGCAAAGGCTCAGACGCCGACTTAGTTCTACTTGATAGCAACACTTTAGCGCCACAACATGTATGGAGTAATGGCATTCATATGGTTGAGCAAGGGTTTGCAATAATAAAAGGCGCTTTTGAATAAATAATGAGGCGCATAGCGCCTCACGTTTTATTGTAAGACTGGTTCTACCGGTAGTATTTTAGACACCAATAATTGCTCAACTCGGATCCCTTCAACATCCACCACTTCAAATTTAAAACCTGCGAATTGAATATATTCTGCACGTTTAGGAATTCGCTTCATGGTATAAATTAAAAATCCGGCAACAGTTTCATAATGCATTTGCTCTGGAAATTCATCCACACCGAGCACTTTTGCCAGCTCAACGGCTGGAGTTAAACCATCAACTAACCATGAATTTGCATCACGTGCGATAATTAATTCATCACCATTATGGGTGATCAAATCTCCCATAAAGCCTTTCATAAGATCTTTAACTGTCACAATTCCCACGACAAGTGCGTATTCATTTACCACCACTGCGAAGGGTTTTGCTGCGCCTTTAAAGGCATTTAATGCCTCTGACAAACTCAGTGTTTCTGGTAGATAAAAAATCTCTTTTTCGAGCATTTCGTCGTTAATATTCGCTGCATCGCCTTTGAGCACTTGGCGAAGAATATCTTTTGATTCAACTGAGCCAATTAATTTATCTAAATTGCCATTGCATACCAAAAAATGATTATGTGGATGATCAATGATTTTGCCCGAAATACTATCGCTGGCTTCGTTAATATCAAAGTAGACTATTTGATCTCTAGGTGACATTACACTCGATAAAAAGCGCGCTTCTAAATCAAATACATTACCAATTAAATCATATTCTTGTTGTTGTAAGCTGCCATATTCTGCGCCTGCATCCATCATTGCGACTATGTCTTCGGTGGTTACAATGTCTTCACGCTCTGCCGGCACATTGAATAAGCGTAAAACAATGTTAGTTACACCATTAAAAAACAATACTAACGGTGTTAATGCATACGTTACCCAACGCATAATCATGACTACGCGAACCGCAACAGCCTCTGGTAGGATCATAGCTAAGCGTTTTGGTAATAAATCAGCAAATAAAATAAACAATGAAGTAATTGTCAAAAACGACAGTAAAAAGCTAATTTGCGCCAGTAACGGTCCTTGATAAAATAACACAAGCACACTTTCAACATAAGGTGAAAGCGCTTGTTCGCCCACTATACCGCCTAAAATAGCAATTGCATTAAGGGCAATTTGGATCATGGCAAAAAAAGCACCGGGTTGCTCTTGCAGCTTTAACACTGCAGCCGCTTTAGCATTGCCTTCGTCAGCCATGACTCTTAATTTAATTTTACGTGATGCTGCGATGGCGATTTCCGACATAGCAAATAACGCACTGATCAAGATTAATAAACCAATCCCGATTAAGTCACCCATTTATAACTCCAAAAATAAGCGCTTTTATAAGCAAAAGCAGCTGGATTATAACCCCTTTTAAAGGTTGGGCAATTTAAATTTAATTAATATTAAAAGTAATTAAATATCAGTGCATTACCAACAATAAAAGCTTACTGATACGCGTTGAATGCGTTGCTGAGTTTGGTTTGAGTTGGCTTATCTAGCGCTTTGTTACAAGCAAAATACAGTGCTGGTTGCGTGATCTTGAGTCTTAAAATTGGTGTTAACTTGTCAGTAACCTGCCTTTTAGACTGTTCAAATTTAACGCGTTGTTCAGGTAATACGACGATATCGATAGTGCTTTGACGGCTTTGAACTATTTTAAAAATATTATCAAAACTATTCATCAGCATTAGATTTACACCTTCTTCAAAGCCCTGTGATAATAAAAAGTGATGGCTGTAATTATCTTTTAATACCGCAATTCGGTATTGCTTTGCTTGCTCTAGGGAATCTATAACGATGCTTTTCGAATTCAAAGCATAAAGATAAGTGTTCAACTGTGCTAATTCTGCAATCCAAATAAATTGCTTTTCACGAGAAGTTGAGCGCGCCATAGAAAAAATGCACGTTTGCGGATCGCGCAGTACCATATTAAATGCAGTACTCCAACTATGCACTGAAATTGTATAATCGAGTGTTGAAGAAGCTAACACCATTTGAACTTTATCAGCGATATAGCCAACAAGTTGTTCGTTTTCATCAAGATATTGAGCAGGCGGAAAATATTCCGTCACCACATTTAATTTAGCGAGACTTTGATTACTTAAGATTATAAATAAAAAATAACACCACTTAGCCACTCTTGCCCCACCGATTATTACTTTAAGCATCTGTTGATGTAAATTAAATATAACGGCAAATAGCTGATTTGTGAATTTAAAAAGCAGCATGCCGTAGCAGGCTGCTTAAATGAACTGTTATTGACTATGCGCGGTTCATGGCATTAATTAAAAATGCTGAAATTTTTGCACCTTCTCTAAGCGTTGTATCTGAACTCGATTGACCAATCAGTGAACTGTCAGTAAATGGGGCAATTTCCATCATATCAGCGCCAGTGATCGGAAATTCATCAGCCAAAGCAACCAAGATATCCAAAGCATGCTGCGGCGTTAAACCGTTCCCTTCGGGTGTGCCTGTTGCTGATGCAAACTCTTCATCGAGGGCGTCAATATCAAAGCTGACGTAGAGTTCATCAACATTGTCAGCTTTAAGCTGAGCAATGACTTCTGCGGCAATTGCCGGCGCGCCTCGTTCGATGATCTCATGGGCCCAATGTTGTTTAACGCCAAAGGTAGATTCCCAGTGCTCTTTTGGCTTACCGCTTGAACGAATACCAAATTGGATCAGATGATGCGGTGCAGGTAAAAACTCTAAAATATGAGTGCACCACGAGCCAAAACATAAATCGATACCTAAACGTTCAACGAGTAAATCGGTATGCGCATCAAAGTGAATAATCGCAGTGCGTTTACCTTGCGCACGCTTTGCCTTCAAATACGCTTTAGTTAACGGGTAACTAATTGAATGATCACCACCAATACCAAAAATGCCTTTATCAGTAAACGTTGCATAAAAGCTATCGCATACATCTTCAGTGATAGACAACGGGCTGACATAATACTCACTGCTTGGATTATCATATAATGCCTGTTGGCAATTACTGATAGTCGCGTCGTTTAAATATTTATCATGCAGTAAATGTGGGATAACCCTTACATCACCTAAATCAAACGACTTTGCCTGAGGCTGCTGATCAATCAATGTTGAGCGTAAAAACAATGGCCCCCAGTTGGCGCCGCGTAAAATGCCACCACCACAGTCAGAGCTAATACCTAAAGTCACCGCTTTATGCTCACTTTGACTAAGTGTATCGAGTGATGCACGCCATAGCGTATCGATATTATCTTCTTGCCCATACAGTTTCATACGCAGCGCCGCTTTACGTTCTTTTGCAGTATTAACCGTAAAAACGCCATCGCCCGGCGGACATAAACAGTGCTCAACTTTACTTTTAAATGTGTGCCATTGTGTGCTCATTGCAATTCCTTACTGTGTGCTTTTGCGTAGTTATGCAAAAGAGCGTTGTTGAAAATAAAATTAATAAAAGATTCACGCGCCGATTTTCACTCGCAATTTTATTACTCTCGCCGCTTTAGCTACATTTTAAATAACTATATAAATCTCTATAATAACAATTGGTTATACTTATTCGTCCAACAACGTATAAACTAAAATAGAGTGCCTAGTAGGATTGATATAGTGTCTATGAATACAAGTCAACTACCGGCGATGACACAAATTAAAGTCAGTTGCTTGAATATTCAAAGAGAATGAATAAATTTGATAACGGACATCCGTCCTGTACAAGGCAATGCATTGTAGTAATTATGCTAAATTGACAACAACTCTTTATAAATTAGCGTTATTAACTGACGTTAGAACAAAAGTTATAAATAAGGCCCCGCTATGGAAAAGGTATTTCACTTAGGACTCACCCGCGACGATCTACACGGTGCAAAACTTGCAATTGTACCGGGCGATCCAGATCGTGCAGCACGTATTTCAACTTTTCTCGAAAACCCAACTTGCCTCGTCCAAACCCGAGAATTTCATGCTTACTTAGGTCAACTTAACGGTAACTCTGTGGTTATTTGCTCAACCGGTATTGGTGGTCCTTCAACCTCCATTGCAGTAGAAGAGCTGGCGCAATTGGGAGTTGAAACATTCTTACGAATTGGCACAACTGGCGCTATTCAACCTCATATTAATGAAGGTGATATTTTAATCAGCCAAGCATCTGTGCGTTTAGATGGTGCGAGCCAACATTTTGCGCCATTGAACTACCCTGCGGTGTCTGACTTTTTCGCCACTCAAGCGATGGTAAATGCGTGCGGTAATTTAGGCATTGATTTTCATATTGGTATTACTGCATCAAGCGATACTTTTTACCCAGGTCAAGAACGTTACGACACTTACTCGGGTTATGTACCAAAAGCATTTCAAGGTAGCTGTGAAGAATGGCAAAAGCTGGGCGTGATGAACTATGAAATGGAATCAGCAACCTTATTTACAATGTGTGCAGCACTGGGGCTAAAAGCCGCCTGTGTAGCTGGTGTGTTGGTTAATCGTACTCGCCAAGAAATCCCCAATGTAGATCACGGCGAGATTGAGAAAAAATCAGTCGCCGTGGTACTCGAAGCCGCTAAACTGCTGTTGGCTTAATATTTAAACTAATACTTTGTAGTACTGGCAAATCAGTGTAACTTGCCAGTACTGCTTGACTGACACTTAACTGATTTCCCTTACCCTGCGTTTGTAGTAACTCAATCCCTTTGACAACATCTTTAGTCATTGCCAAACCGGCTAAATGCAATTGACTCACCGCACTTTGCAGTGGTGATAAGCTCGGGCTATACGCGGCATTTTCCGCATAACAACCATAAAAATTACCATTTTCGAAAGTACTAATTTTCACTGCGCTGTAATTTTCAGAGTAAGGTACATATGCAGCCAACGCATAACTTAGCAACGTTTTATCCAGTTCATCAGTTACAACAAATTCATGCTGTTGTGGAGCAGGGTTAAACAAACTATAAGAATTACCTAAATCTTGCGGGCCAAATGAGTGAGGGAGTAAATCAGCCAGCTTGAATTGCTGCTGCGGTAATAAAATATCAAAGCTCTGCGCATCAGCCAACTCATTCATAAATTGACGACAATAACCACATGGCGCATCACTGATAGCAATTTTAGCTATTTTTTTCGCGCCATTGAGCCAAGCGTTATTAATTGCCGATTGCTCAGCATGAACCACTAAGCTTAATGCTTGTTGTGCAAATTCAACGTTAGCCCCAAAATAAAAATGTTGCTCACCGTGTTTATCGTAGCCAACTACAATTGCCCCAACAAAAAAATGTGAAATAGGCACAACTGCAAATTTTGCAGCAATAGGTAAACAGGCACGCAGTATAACCTCGACAGGTTGCTTATATTGCGCGCACAAAGCTGTGATATCAGCGGTATTTAAAATACCCTTGTGCTGTTTTACGTGAAGATATAACTGCTGCTGTTGTTTTTCACTGAAGCTAAAAACGCAGCTAGTTTGAGTACTTACTGTAGGCGTTAATGAAGACATAGACTAGTTTTATGATTTAATGGCTAACTAGTTTAGAAGGTTCAACGCTTAAATGCTAGGTTGATTTACTAACCAATTTTTCGCGCTGTTAAAACAATCAAAATTTTCTGCTTTTATATCAAAGCGCTGTGCTTTTTGCAAAAACAAATCGTGCATAAAACCATCAAAACTAACGACGCGAGCAATAAAGCAACTAGCTAACCACTGAGATACTGCTGGCATAATAGTCAGCAGTTCACTTGCCGGAAATTTATGCGTTAATTCAGACACATCAACGAGTAATTTATTACTGCCGTAAATAGATACATACTGCTGCGCAATTTGATAAAAGTTCATCACATCCTGTGCACTTGCCGTCCCTCTAAGCGTCATCATTATTAATGACGTAGATGCATCATACGTGATGCAAGTAGACACATTTGACATAATTACTACTCGATTATTAGTACAATTGCCATAAAATGACAAAACAACCGACATTCTAGATAAAAAAAACAGACAGTCAATATCTAGTAGCAAATCAGGTCTGACCAGAGCGTTAATACAGAATAAAGGATGGTTTTTTTTGCTAAAATGATACCAAAAAATACCTTGTTGTAACTAAGTTATAACCTGAAACAGCTTAACGATAGGAAGTAACTGTATTCAATACATCTAAGCTGAACTAAGATTAAATAAGATGTTTAATGCGGATAAATATAACTTACTTGGTAATATATGCGCCGAACCTTACCAGCACAGCGCACTGTTAGTGCTCAATTAACTAATTAATGGACCTCTCGCTGCTAAACACAGCAAAGAAGTCCACACTTAATTATTGGATAATCAACCGGTATTACGCATACCTGCGGCAATCCCAGTCATAGTAATCATTAACGCGTTATCAATGTCACCAGAGCTGCCTTCTGCCGCTTCGCGCGAACGTTTTAACAACTCAACTTGAAGCACATTCAATGGATCCGTATACGGGTTGCGCAAACCAATAGACTCTTTTATCCAAGGTTGATCGGCAAGCAAACTTTGCTGTGGACTTAACGATTGTACCAGTGAAATAGCCTGCTTGAGCTCTTTACGCAGTTTTTCACCTAGTGGTTTGTATTGCTCTTCAACTAAAGCGTCGTCGTAATGCGCACTTAACCAACAGTCCGCTTTACTGAATACCATTTCAAGCATTTCTAGACGGGCTCTGAAAAACGGCCAGCGTTGACTCATCTCATTAAGGGTGTCTATGCCGTGTTTTTCAAGTGCAGCTTGTAAACCAGTTAGTGCCCCAAGCCATGCTGGTAGCATTAAGCGATTTTGACTCCAAGCAAAAATCCACGGAATAGCTCGCAGGCTTTCAACACCACCATTGGGATTACGCTTTGCTGGACGCGAACCAAGCGGTAATTTTGATAGTTCCTGCTCTGGTGTTGCCATTCTAAAGTACGGCACAAAGTCTTCATCAAAACGCACTACATTACGGTAATGCTCACATGACTTTTCACTGATCAACGCCATTACATCACGCCATTCATCTTTTGGCTCTGGTGGTGGTAACAAATTACTTTCAAGCACAGCACCGGCATAGATGTTTAGACTTTCCAGCGCCACATTAGGTAGGCCAAATTTAAAGCGGATCATCTCCCCTTGTTCGGTAACACGCAGGCCACCTTTGAGTGAACCTGGTGGCTGTGAACGCAAGGCTTGCGCAGCAGGTGCGCCACCACGGCCAACAGTACCACCACGGCCATGGAATAATATCAGCTCAATACCACGTTGCTCTGCCAATTGTACAAGCTTATCCATTGCCTCGTATTGCGCCCACCCGGCAGCCATCATCCCAGCATCTTTGGCTGAATCTGAGTAACCTATCATAACATTCTGTATGCCCTCAGCTTGGCCTCGATACCAGTTATTATCTAGCAATTGAGTAATAACATCGCTGCCTGCATTTAAGTCATCTAAGGTTTCAAATAATGGCGCAACAGGCAGTTTAAAACTACAACCACTTTCTTTTAATAGCAGTTGTACTGCTAATACATCAGAGGCTGTGCGTGCCATTGAAATAATATATAAACCAAACGTCGACGCATCTTGCTTGGCGATTACATCAAAGGTGTCGAGGACTTCTTTTACATCAGCGCTTGGTTGCCAATGTTTAGGAATAAGCGGGCGACGAGAGTTAAGCTCGGCTAATAAAAATGCCTGCTTATCTTCTTCTTGCCATTGGTCGTAATCACCTAAACCTAAATAACGAGTGAGCTCTGAAAATACCTGACTGTGGCGTGATGAGTCTTGGCGCACATCAAGTTTAGCTAAACGAATACCAAAGCTATTAATACGACGTAACACATCTAATAATAAGCCATTGGCTACCACCGCAATGTTACTCTTAAGCAAAGAACGGTAGCATGCCTCAAGCGGCTGCTTTAACTGCTCAATGTCAGTAACGATGTCTTGTGCATCGGTGCGCTTATTCATAATTTTAGCGCCAAGATGAGCAACGGTTTCACTCACTTGCGCTTTGAGTACTTTTAATACCGCACGATACGGTTCAAAATCTTGTCCAGCGAGCTCGACTAGCTCATCACTGGCTTGTGACATAGAAAGCTCAGTGCTTAAAGTGTCGATATCGCGACTGTATAAATCCAGTGCCATCCAGCGCCCATGATCCAGCACTTGCTGCGTCACTAATGCTGTTACAAATGGATTGCCATCGCGATCGCCCCCCATCCATGAGGTAAATTCAACGGGGCTGTAATCGTTTGGTAACTCTAAATCAAGGTGCTCTTTTACTTCTTTATTAAAGTCTCGTAAAAAACGCGGAACGGCATGCCATAGGCTATTTTCGATAACTGCAAAACCCCATTTTGCTTCATCAATTGGGGTTGGACGTGAACGACGGATGTCGTCTGTATGCCATGCTTGGCTGATCAACTGTGCGATACGGTTTAATATATTTTCACGCTCATAAGGCAGGTTATCGGTACGCTCAAGAGCTGCTAAACAATCACTTAATTCAACGTGTTTGTTAATAATTGTACGACGAGTTACTTCAGTTGGGTGTGCAGTTAAAACTAAATTGATATGCAGTTTAGCTAAACTTTCTGCGATTTCATTGGGATTTATTTTACCCTGCTGTGCGTGGCTAGCTAATGTTTTTAAAGTTTGTGTTAACGGGCTTAGCTGACAAAAACCCACGTCATTAAAACGAGAAATAGTATGAAACTGCTCTGCAACATTGGCTAAATTCAAAAAGTGATTAAAAGCACGTGCCACTGGCAGTAACTCTTCATCGGTTAAAGCATGCAGAACATTAATTAAGGTATGGCGGTCTTGCTCGTTTCCTGTGCGGGATGACTTAGCTAAAGCTCGAATTTCTTCTACTTTATCTAAAATCGCTTGTCCTTGGGCGTCTTTGATTGTTTGGCCTAATAATTGCCCCAATAAATTAACGTTCCCACGCAAGGCGGCATATTGTTCACTCATTCCTGATACTCCATTGTTGATGTTTATACCATAAAGGTACTAATAATAAGCCGTGTTCAATTTTTAAGTGTGGAGTGTAAAATGCGGTAAAAAATCGACACTTTGCTTACCTTTATATTTGTAAGACTCTATTAATATCATCCAAATGGATAATTTAACAGATCCAAGGCTTATTCTATTTCGTAACAAGACATAATGAATCGATGAATTTTGAGTAACTATGATTATTTTTTACGATGGTAATTGCCCGCTTTGTGTTAAAGAAATGGATTCACTTAAGCGTGCTGACACACACAACAAAATAATACTCGAAGATATAAATAAAGATGATTTTGAGCAGCGCTTTAAAAACATAAAACGCCACGATGCCATGGCGTTTTTGCATGGCCAGCGTGATAACGGTGAAATGATTTACGGATTAGATGTCACATTTGAAGCATGGCAAACGGTTGGC
Source organism: Pseudoalteromonas sp. SG41-2 (assembly GCF_014164535.1). Classification (NCBI taxonomy): domain Bacteria; kingdom Pseudomonadati; phylum Pseudomonadota; class Gammaproteobacteria; order Alteromonadales; family Pseudoalteromonadaceae; genus Pseudoalteromonas; species Pseudoalteromonas sp. SG41-2. The sequence goes on from NZ_JACJFK010000012.1 coordinate 82,409, forward strand.
CGTCATTCATGGCTAAAGCTGCTACAATTACCCATAATACGCTTTATTGCCGATTTAGGTTATCGCCTGTTTGCTAAGTACCGCAGACAGATCACACGCATTTTCTGTCAATCAAGTTGTGGGATAAAATAATGACTAACGCTTATATTATTTTCGGTGCAAGTAGTGAAATTGCAAATGCGTATCTAAAAGAAATTGCCAAACACGATCCACAGGCTATAGTTTTTTGTGTAAGTCGCAGCTCTATTGACACATCCGCTGTCGGTATTGTTGTTGAGCAGTTTGTTTGTGACTATTCCAAAGCACGCTTAAGTGAATTAACAAACTTACTTAAAGAGCGCGCAATATACCCAACTCAGGTAGTTATTTTTAACGGCCAGCTACATTATGCGCAATCTATGCCTGAAAAAAAACTCGACGATATCGATGAGCATTATTTCAATACCTTACTCAACACCAATACATTGACTCCTATTTTGTGCCTGCAAGCAATCGCGCCGCTACTTAGCCACAAAACACCTTGTACCATAACGGCCTTAAGTGCGCGAGTAGGTAGTATTACAGACAATAACTTAGGCGGCTGGTACAGCTACCGCGCCTCAAAAGCAGCACTTAATATGTTATTCAAAACAGCAGCTATTGAACTGCAACGACGCGCAAAACAAACACGTTTAATTCTTTTTCATCCGGGCACAACAGATACTAATTTATCTAAGCCGTTTCAAAAAAATGTACCCGCAGGTAAGCTCTTTACACCTGAGTTTGTAGCATCACAACTTTATACTCTTTTACAACAACCTGAACAGCTCACTGAGGTAGGTCAACCCGCCTACATTGATTGGCAAGGTGAGCACATACACTGGTAAGGATAAACCATGCACTTTACAACAGACGCCATTAGTCAGTTAGATAAACACTACCGTACGCATTTAATAAACTCACTATCTGGTTTTAAAAGTGCCAACTTAATTGGTACTCAAGATAGTGCAGGCAACACCAACTTAGCAATTGTAAGTTCGGTTATTCACCTTGGCGCGCATCCACCGCTTGTAGGTATGATTATGCGCCCACATAGTGTACCTCGTCATACTTTCGAGAATATTTTAGCAACCGGTGTTTACACTATTAACCAAGTGAATAGCGAGATTGTGGAACAAGCTCACCAGACTTCTGCCCGTTACGATAAAAATGAATCTGAATTTGATGCTACAGGCCTTACAACCGAGTATCTGGCTAATTTTTCGGCTCCGTTTGTTGCTCAAAGCCGTTTAAAGTATGCAGTTAAATTTGTTGAGCATCAACACCTTGCCGTAAATGGCACTGAGTTAGTAATCGGTGAGATTATAGACTTACATGTTGAAGACTCAGCAATTTTAGAGGATGGTTTTATCGATTTAGAGTCAATCAACACCGTCACCATTAGCGGCTTAGATAGTTATCACAAAACACACGCTATAACGCGTCTACCCTATGCTAAAAAACCTCGTTAAATAGAGCAGCTGAGCTTTGAAAATGATTGTTAAGAGTGTCATATATACTTTGAATAATTAAATATCATACTTTGATACGGTTGTTAACACTGCGCTATGGAGTAAACCTCAGCAGCAAGTGCAACGTATTATATTGAAAGTCGCAACTACCTTACAATAGACTGTTTTGGTAATTGCGACCCACACTTAAAATATTATTTTAAACATTTCTAATGAGCAAGGATACATTGCATTACAACCTATAACTGTAGGCAGAACATTGGTTCCAAAACCACCATTATTGACCGCTTGTACGTAATAACCATTAATCGATTTAAGCGCGATGTTGTCACCATTTTGAATTAATGCACCAGGGTTATTTGGTAATTCTATAGTGAACGTTTCCCATATTGATGCCGCAGTTCGGTTTGCATTAAGTGCAGCCCCACCACCTTGCTCTGCCACAAAATAGTATCCTGATGTTGTTTGGATATGTATTTCATCACCACTTAGCAAATCACCGCCATTAATATCTATTAAATTAAATTGCTCCCATGGACCAATTGCAAGACGATTTGCATTCACTGTATCCCCCCCATTATTCTCAGCCACAAGGTAATATTGGCCACCTGTTTCTAGGGAGATATTGTTTAATATAGTGGGGTTACATGGTAGCGTGGTAAAAGTGAGATCTTCACCTTGCAGTGTTGATCTGGGCGGTTTTGGATCACCATGAAACCGAAAATGATACTGCGTTCCACAATCTAAATTAGCTACTTGCGCACTCACAGGGCCATTAACTCCTGCGGGTGTGACTAAAACACTAAAGCCATAGTTTGTGGTTTCACCATAATCAATTATTTCACCACTTAAGCCAATAGTAGATGCCGAATAACCATTTAACTGCGCCGATGTTGTCGTAATATTGCTTGCAGGTTGTGTTGTGTACTGCGTACCAGCATGCGCAATCGATGCCGTACCAAGTAAAACCACAAATAAAAGTTTTGAAGTAATCATTGTCGAGTTCCTGTGACGTTTACGCTGCTAGGATTAACAGCCCTATAAGCGTAAACGTCGACATGAAATAAAACATTACACCTTATTACAAGTCGCATAATGATAAAAAACTTACATGACACCCACTTAAATCTAAATTCAACAACTGATTCCAATTCAAACCCATCATAAAGTTGCAGTCCTATATAAAGTGACTAGTATTTTTATAGAAACACAACATTGGAGGTTTTATGGCAATCGCTCGAAAAAGACAAATTAGCCTAAGTGATACTCGCTACTATCACTGTATATCTCGTTGCGTAAGAAAAGCTTATTTATGTGGCATAGACAAGCATACGGGCCAATCGTATGAGCACCGCAGAAAATGGGTTGAAGATAAAATTATAATGCTCGCTTCAATATTTTGTATTGATGTATGCGCCTATGCTGTGATGAGTAATCATACACATATCATCCTTCATGTAGATAATAATAAAGCTAACCGCCTAAATGATAAAGCCATTGCTTTACGCTGGCACAAAGCATTTAAAGGTACTTTATTAACTCAACGCTTTGTGAAAAATGAGGTACTCTCTTCTGTCGAACTGCAATTAGTAAAGTCTAGCATTGGAGAATATCGTTCAAGGCTAATGGACATTAGCTGGTTTATGCGATCACTTAATGAGTACATTGCTCGCAAAGCTAATAAAGAAGATAATTGTAAAGGTAGATTTTGGGAGGGACGCTTTAAATCTCAAGCTTTACTTGATGAGTCAGCACTAGTGGCTTGTATGGCCTATGTCGATCTAAACCCAATCCGTGCTGGAACCGCTTCATCACCTGAAAACTCAAATTATACAAGTATTAAAAAACGTATTGCAGCAGCACAAAATGCCAAACAACCTAGGTCCTTATTTCGCTTTGCAGGTTTAACAACAAAACACACTGTAAATGGTTTGCCTTTTGAACTGAACTCTTACCTAAACCTTGTTGATAAAACAGGGCGCTGCATAAAAACAGATAAAACAGGTTATATAGATCATTCTTTGCCACCGCTACTAGAGCAACTAAACATATGCCCTGAAAACTGGCTAAAAATCACCAGTAGGTTTACTAAAGTCTTTCATGGTGCAGTTGGTAAACCAGATGCAATTGACCGGTATTGTGAACACCAACACTTTAAACGACGAAGTAACCGCAAAAATTGCGAAAAACTATTAGCGTAATACCATATAAAACAACTTTTTACTTTTTATCAGCTCAAGGCTGAAGCTTGTGCTGCCAGTTATTTGCTATACTCGCCCAAAAATGAACATTTACTATTCTGAGAAGAGTTTTTTAATATCATTAGACACATAAAAACTCTTGTAACTGTATTGAAGTTAGGTGTCATTTTAATTTTTAAAAGTAGTGGATGTCTTTTAACTTACTCGCATTGGCAGACTGTGCAAAATACTTTGCGATGCCAACAATCTTAACCACCAGCTTTGAAGAAGGCCCCAACGGCCCGCTAGTACCTGAGTTAAAAGAAATGTTTCCAGATTCGCCCTACATTGCTCGGCCTGGACAAATTAACGCATGGGATAATGAAGAGTTTGTTGCCGCTATTAAAGCTACAGGAAAAAAACAAATCATTATTGCTGGAGTAGTAACTGAAGTATGCGTTGCATTCCCAGCTTTATCCGCTTTAGCAGAGGGTTTTGATGTATTCGTGATCACTGATGCTTCAGGCACCTTTAATGTAATGACTCGTGATGCAGCTTGGGATCGCATGTCAGCTGCTGGCGCACAACTTATGACCTGGTTTGGCGCAGCTTGCGAATTACATAGAGACTGGCGCAATGATGTGGAAGGACTGGGGACTCTATTCTCAAACCACATTCCAGATTATCGCAACCTAATAAATAGTTACTCAACCTTCCAACCTAAATAACATACTATTTAACAAGGGGCTGGCCCCCTTTTTTTATAACTAAAAACTAAACAATATAAGTGAGTTGCATACCAAGCATGCTCGTTTACCTCACGTTAAAAAATAGCTCCCCACGCACAAACTTAGACCGCTAACCAACCAAACTAATGCATAGCTTTGCCATAGTTGTGAGTTGTTATAAACCTTTTGCGGGTTATTTTTATCAACCAATACACTGCAAGGCTCGCCTTGTTTGAATCGTGTGAGCAGGGTGTTGTCGTGACTGACCAATACGCTATACAAATGATTGTTAAATCTAAAGCTAACTAACATTGACTGTGACGGCAATAGTTCATGAGCACCAATACGAGTATTAACCGCATTAGTGATGTTATCAATCACACACACGCGCCAGTGATGTTTGCTTATTTTACACTTTAACCACCTAAAAAGAGGCAGTAACCCTGCAAAAATAAAACACACACCCAATATCAATAGCACAGTATTCATCTTTCACTTACCTTATAAAACTAAAACAGACACACAGCACACACATTAAAAACTCACCACAAATTATCTATTAGTTCTGTAGAGATTGATAAACTTGATTTGCAGCAATCAAGTCACTCAGTGCTGTACCAACTGATTTAAATACCGTTATATCCGTTTCGTTAAAACGGGCTACGGTATTTACCTTCGCTAAATCAGCTAATTCAGCACATACGCTTTGCTCGCAAAATACACCTTCACTTATTGGTATTAATAATTCACCTGCTTCTCCTAATACATTGGTTTTACTATCAACATAAACGCGGCTACGAGTAATTGTGGCGGTGTCGCATTCGCGATGGTCACTCTGATGATTACCGATTAGGTCAACATGCGTGCCTGATTTTAACCAGTTGCCATCAAATAATGGCACTTGAGAGCCGGTCGCGCAGCTGATCACGTCAGCACTGTAAATTACTTCTTGCGTACTTTGCCCAATGACAAACTCAACATCAGGATATAACTGCTCTAAACAACTTTGCAGGGCGACTACTTTTAAATGATTACGCGCCACCAGCGTTACTCGTTTAAAATTACGAACAGCCAAATGCGCACGCACCATATACTCGGCTAAGTTACCACTGCCAAAAAATACTAAATGATTACTATTCTCTCGGGATAAATAACGACTCGCAAGCGCCGATACGCTTGCCGTACGCCATAAAGTAATACTCGTGCCATCTACCAGTGCCAACGGTTCGCCGTGCTCGCGCGAAAACAACATTATTTTAGAATACAAAGAATCAAAGCCCGCCTCGCCATTATTAGGAAAATAAGTAAATGCTTTTACGCCAATCACTTGTTCATTCCATGCAGGTAACACAGCAAACGCATCCCGGCTACCGCTGTTGCTATCTAACTCATAGACGTTACGCTTTGGCATAGTAAAATCGAGGGCAAAACCTTGCTGCATAGCAGTGATTAACGAGTCAAAATCAAGGGCGTTATCAATGTGTTTTTTATCAATAACTTGCATTTTATAACTCCAGTTCGAATGGTTTAGGTGCGTGAGTTAAAATTTCATAACCCGTGTTGGTGATCAAGATGTCCTCCTCTAAACGCACCCCGCCATATTCAGAGATATAAATACCTGGCTCTATGGTGATCACATTGCCCACTTCTAATACGTGCTTAACGTTGCTATTGATAAACGGCTGCTCGTGTAAAAATAGCCCTAAACCGTGGCCAAGCCCTTGTCCTGCCCATTTTCCAAAACCAGAGCCATCCAATACTTGTTGTGATGCATTTTGTAAATCAATGCAATCAACCCCTGGCTTAATTAAATTAATAGCAGCTTGTTGTGCAGTCGCAACTGCATTGTAAATTTGAACTTGTTTGCTTGACGCTTTACCTAATACATAACTACGTGTCATGTCTGAGCGATAGCCATTAACAACAGCGCCAAAGTCTAGGGTAATAAAGTCGCCTTCTTTAAGTGTTCTATCACTGGGGCTACCATGGGGCAGCGAGGTACGCTCTGCGAACATTAAAATCGTTGCAAACGACATTCCTTCAGAGCCTAATTTTTGCATTCTAAACTCTAGCTCTAAGGCTAAATCACGTTCGCTTACACCTACTTTAAAATATGGAATAGTGTGTGCAAGTGCTTCATCCGCAATCGCAGCCGCAGCTTTTATTTGTGCTACTTCCCAGTCATTTTTGATCATGCGCTGACGTTCAATTACTCCTTGAATTGGCATTAATGTGTGACCACTCAAATCACTAGCAATTTGCTGCCACAATGCCACATTAATAAATGCCGCATCAAAACCTAAATGGCTGTTAGCAGGTAAAAAACGGTTAATACAACAGCCTAAACTTTCGCTATCACGGTCGCGGCTGATCACTTCAAACCCTTGGCACTCAGATTGTGCGCGCTCAAAGTAACGATAATCAGTAATAAGTATGCAGCTAGCTTGCGTCACAATTGCATACGCGGCATTACCACTAAACCCGCTCAAGTAGCGAATATTCTCATGCCCTAACACTAATAACGCCGTTAAGTTTTGCTCTACCATACGTTGTTTTAGTAATTGTTGGCGTACTAAAAAATGATTATTCATCGAAAAATAAATCCTTGTTTTAGGGGATCTGTTGGATCAATTAAAAAGGTATGTTTACCCGTCACAAAGGCTGTACCCGTAACACGAGGAATAATCGCAGACCGTGCTTTAACCTCACATGTTTGCTTAACCATTACATTAAATGCTGAGCCTAAAATGCTCTCAATATTTACACTTTGTCCTACCGCTAATTCGCCTTTGGCAAAAGCTAATGCAGCACGAGCGCTTACGCCCGTGCCTGTAGGGCTTCGATCAAGTTCACCTTCGGCAAATACACACACATGACGGCTAAAGTGGTTAATTTGTGATAACTGGCTATTGGAGTAAAAAATAACCCCATATAAAAAACCCAGTGCCTGATCGGTTGGGTGCGTTGGCTGATATTGATTAGTCACTTGCTGTTTAATGGCTTTCCCAAGGCTAATTATATGTCCATGATTGTCAGGTGCTAAGCTTAAATTAAGAGTATCTGCATCAACAAATGCGTAGTATGCACCGCCAAACGCTATATCACAGCTAACCGAACCACACATCGGCAAGCTTATTTTAACGTCTAATTTATCAACAAAACTGGCGACATTATCAAAATATACTTGCTGTAACTGATTATTGTTAAGTTCAACATACGCTTTTATAAGCCCAGCTGGAGTGTCTATTCTTAGTTCATTATAGCCATCTTTAAAGTCAACAAGTGCGCAATCTTTTGCAGCGGTAGCCAGTGCAATAATCGCATGCCCGCACATGGTGCTATAACCTTCATTATGTAAAAAAAGTACGCCAAAATGGCTATCTGAGCGCACAGCACAAGTGATCACTGCGCCATACATATCGGCATGACCACGAGGTTCAAACATCAATGCTTTTCGTAAATAATCAAAACGCGCTAAACAATCGGCACGCTTTTCAAGCATCGTATCACCTGTAAGTTGCTCAAAGCCATCAACTATAATACGCAATGGTTCACCACCAGTGTGCATCTCTAAAGTATGTATTTGTAACCAATCATTATTAGGCTGCTGCCAATGGGAAAATAAAGTCTGGGTCATAATTAACTCCTTCACTTTTGTATACAATATATCTCAATATTTTTTAGTGCAATAACTTTAATAAAAAATGCTGAGCAGTTACCTACTCAGCATCAAGGCTGTGTTACTCTTAATGAGAATGTGCTTAAACATTTTGTCAGTTTTAGTTTTCGCTTGTTAGATACTATTTACTAAAACGACAATTTACAGCCACTTACCAGGGAACTTAAAATTCTATACGTGCGGTTAACGATACATATCGAGCACCTTGGCGGCCAGTTACTAAACCATAATCTGGGTTGAGCTCTAAGCCATTATCGCCATATTGAGCTCGCTCCTCGTTTATCGATACCGCGCTATCTCCATCGAATAAGTTATATACCGTGCCTTTTAAGGTCATGTCAGAGCCAAAAAAGTCAGTATAATAAGTCAGTGACATATCCACATTAGTTAACCACGGTAAGTTACCTTTGCTTCCGCGTGGTGCCGGGTTACCATTTTCATCATAGTGCGATGCTTGGTCATAGTATTTACTCACACATGCATCCCACGGGCTTCCTTGCTCGCAGCTATCAACACCTTCAGGGTGAACTGAGAAGTAGCTCTTTGGACGACCCGATGTAGTTCGCGCAACTAAACCTACAGTCAGTGAATCGGTAATATTATACGCGCCACTAAATTTGATTGCGTGGCGGTGGTCATTTGGTAAATTACCATAGCCATGATCCATCAAATCGCCATAGTCGTAAGAGGTCGTCCAACCAGGATCTGCTTGGTCGTTATCCGTTTTAACTAAACCTTCCGTATTACCGTAGCTATGTGACCATGTATATGAAGTATTGATACGCAAGTCATCGGTTACATTGCCATCTAAGGTAAACTCAAGGGCCAAATATTTGCGTTGTGCTTCGGCAAGTGCAAGCTCATCAGCACTTAAATTAACGTTATCTATTTCTCCATCACCATCAAAGTCATACGACATTTGAATCGCTTCACCAGGATTATTAAGCACATAATATGAACCCTGCCCTACGTTATCGGTGATCCCCATTTCGGCAAGTTTCTTGGCAAGTATAGGGCCTACATCCGTGTCTTCAACACTGCGCCCAAGGTCGCGGTAAATAGCACGTACGCCGGCAGACATAGAATCAAAAACTTCTTGTTGATACCCTATTGTGAACTCATCGCTGTACATTGGTTTTAAAGAAGACGAGGCAATTAACCCAGGTTCAGTAATACCACGCTGGCGCCAGCGTCTATCTCGTAACATATCACCTCTGCTAGGTGAGCCGTCAGCTAATAAAGTAGGCGAGCCATTGCCTTCTAATTGATCTAATTCAAAATACTCAAACCATTCAATTGATGCAGAGCCTTGAGTGATATTCATGTTCGCAGATACTGGCTGAAAATAGCGCCCGTAAGTGGCAAATATTTTAGCGCTACCGTCACCCGATACATCATAAATAGCCTGTAAGCGTGGCGCTATTTGATTATCAATATCAACAAATGCTCGGCCATCTGTCACCGTATTTTCAAACTGGCTATAACGCAAACCCATATTAAGGACTAAATTATCAGTTGCTTGCCATGAGTCATTAATATAAAACGCCAGTGAAGTTGTATCTGAATCGACCTCACGGCTACGAACCCGCCTTTCGATAAAGTCACTCCCCAGCGCAGCACTTGATATATCATTTTCACCAGCAGTTTTTATAGTCCACCAGCCTTGTGCATCCCCAATACCATTTTGGCCTTCAAAATAATCAACCTTCACATTGGTGTAATCAATACCAAATTGAATTGAATGCATATCCAAGTCCCAGTTAAAATCAATTCTGGCTTGGTCACGAATATACTCTTCTTCCGTTATACCGGAATTTGTATGCTGGCTTAGAGTTACAAAACCGTCACGTTCATCCCACACGCCGGGATTAGGTGATGCTACAACGTTCTCAACATTTTCAGTAACACGACCAACAACGGCTGACACTGAAAAAGTATCTGTGAGGTAGCCATTGTAGTTAATACTGTATACATTGCCGCCATCTTCGCCTGGTGCATCGACACCTTGTTGATCACCTACCACATTATCTTGCCAACTATACGCAAACGTTTTATCAGTCCAAGTACGTTTATTGTTCATTGCAGAGAAACCAATAGAGTGATCTTCATTAATAAACCAATCCACTTTGGTGAACCAACGGTCTTCATCACGCTCAAAATCAGAAAAAGTGGTTTGCCCTGCGCTATTAGACTCTTCTCTGCGTGGTGCAAATAAACCATAAAAGAACAGGGTATCTTCAATAATTGCACCACTTGCCCATAGCTGTACTTCTTTAAAGTCGTAACTGCTTTGCTGTGTATTAGTGTTTATTGTCCCACTATCTTGAAATATTGAATCATGTTGACTACGAAGGCCATCAGGATCCCAGCGCACCTCTGCACCGAATTTAAAGTCGTTATCGCCCGATTTAGACACAGCGTTTACAATGCCGCCTAATGCACCACCAAATTCAGGGCTTACACCACCGGTTTTAACTTGAGTTTGGGATATAGCTTCCCAAGGAAGGCGAATGGAACCTAAACCAGTACGAATACTCGTTACATTTAAGCCATTAAAATAGTAGCCATTTTCAGCAGCCGATGAACCACCAAAACTTGATGCGCCTTTAAAATTAGAGCCACCAGGTGCAGCGGTACCTGGCGCAAGTAAAGCAATGCTCTCAAAGCCTGTATTAACCGGCATTGCTTTAAGCTCAGCATCACTAAACGTTAAACCGGAGGTAGAGGAAGCCATATCTACACGACGAATTGCCGAACCTGTTACCGCGATACGCTCTATATCAGTACCAGCTTTATAAAGTTGTACATCGAGAATGATTGATTGACCAATGGTCACTGCTACATCTTCTTCAATTAGTGTTTGATAGCCATCTTTTACAATCGTTACATCGTACATACCCACCGGTACATTACGTAATAAGTAATCGCCTTCAGCATTACTCGTAATAGTGTAAACAAGCCCTTTACTCTTGTGTTTAAGTGTAATTGTTGCGCCAATCAAATCATTACCAGAGTGTGCAACAATATGACCTTTTACAATACTACTACCATCTACGGCCTGCGCAGCTGGTGTCATTATTAATGCAGCTGTAACAGCTGTTGCCAGTAGGGTTTTAACACCCACTCCCCGAGTTTGCTTTTTATTATTCGTAAACATGAAATGTTCCTTTGATCCTGTTGATTTTTTGTTGCCAGGCTAACCTTGACGTAAAAAATATACACTCATTACATATTGTATACAATATGTAATATACATTTAATTTACGTAAAATTAAAAAACAAGATGGTTCATGTCAAACTTATTCAAAAACAATATTTATAATCAATTGCTTGCAAACTCACACTGAACACCTAAAAAGTAACAGAAGTGAGCAAAGTAATTAATACAGGGTTTAGTTTATTTTTATTCCGGCCTTGCCGAAAGCAATTTAGCTGATACAATCTAAATGTATAATGTATACAATATGTATTTATAAGAGGAAATATGATGCAAACGAACAGTAAAGATTGGCGATATACAGTTATGCCGGCCGTATTTACATGGCTAAAAGAGTCAGAGTCCGGAGCCCTGGAAATAGACCTTGATACAACAAAAAAATACGCTGCAGATATTTTAAAAGTGCAAGGAAAGGGGGGTACTCGTATGGGTGGACTTGTTGGCTCTGGTACGCTGGGTGAAAACAGCTACCTAAGTGCTGAGCAACGCCTTTCTTTACTAAAAGCCCTTTCAAGTGTTGCTAAAGAACACAACGTTCCTTTAATCAGTGGCGCAGCGGCAGAAACCAAAGAAGAACTAGCCAAAATAGTAAAAGAACTCGCAACGGTCGGCGTAGATACCGTTATGGTAATGCCACCAAAAACCAAAGAAACACCTTGTGATGAACAGATGTATGCTTACTACGCGCTTAGCGCCTCAGCGGCAAAAGAGGCCGGCATAACAATAATGCCCTATAACAACCCTGACGCAGCGGGCTACCATGCGCTTTCAACTGATCTGCTTACAAGGCTTGCAGCTCTACCAGAGGTAACTGCGCTTAAAATATCAACTATCGATGTGTCAGTTATTGAAACAATGATGTTAGAGAACAAAAATTTAAAAGTATTGGCCGGTGTTGACACCGTTACTGTACATGCAGGACTCGCAGGCGCATGTGGCGGCATTACAGGTGTGGGCTGCATATTCCCAAAAGCGAGTATTACAATGCAAGAGTATGTAAATAACGGAGAATGGGCCGAGGCAAACAAAATCTCTCAAGCGATGAACTCTATATCCTATCTTGATGCACAGCCGTTACTTTTAGAATACCTTAAGTTTGCTTTTGGCATTCATCATAATGATCTAACAGGTGGGCTTCGCACCTTTGGCAAGAAGTTAACCCAACAGCAAATTGATGACGTGCACACACGGTATGCCCTAGCAAAAGAACGACTTGAGGTCCTCGATTTACTAGACTGATGTTTTAAAATATTCAAATAGCAAAAACTCCGCTGTTACGGAGTTTTTATCTTTACAGATTGGCTATTTTTGAGATTGTTACATCTTATTTTATTCAAAACAGGCCTAGGCTACTTGCCATGATTAGGTTAACCGATGAATGTCTCGGCTCTGGCATCCTGCTTCGTTCTACCTTCTAAATCTATTTAGTCGTAGTGCCCCAGAAAGTCCAAAAGGATATGGGAAAAACCTGGCTGCGATAAGATCGCAATAAGAGATTACTGCGTAACGCACCCTAGATGTGTTTGCCGTAAGCTACTTGCTTAACAGCCACATCGACATACGAAGTAAACGAATTTGCTTATTGAATTAGAGTTGATTTTTGATTGACCTTCAATTTATAAAACGGTCAAAAAGAACACTATTGCCTATTGACAGAGTTAAGGCTCATATGTATTAGGCAATTGATTCTGCAACATAAATACATCAAACGCAATTACTAACTTCACCCGCAGCAAATGTAAGAGTTTTACCTTTAGTTTTAATAAAGTAAGGTGTGATTTTATGACGTTGATCTGGATATTGAGGATGAGGCACTTCAAATGATGGTTCGTCCATGTCGTTCCAAGGATACTTCCAAATATTAATACCATTGATTTTTTTAGTTTGGGATTCAAAACCAATATCGTGATACTGCCAACCATCCATGTAAATCACCTAACGAGGCTGTAGTATAACTCCAACAGCCAAATTCAATTAAAAGACGAGCTCCTGTAATTAACTCTAAGCGTTTTTAAAGCATTAGGTAATGCATTTGGAACCCATAAAACTGGCTGTCTTTCTTAAAAAAAGAGTAATTCTACAGCCTCAACCTCCAATTAAGGTGTGGGCCACGCTACCACGACGCTCAAATTGAACACCGTAAACACTGAACTAGCCCTAAACTGAAACTGCCAAGCGTGGGGAATCACTCTTAAATTGCTTGTTAGCTATCTTTTTCACAATGCAGTGGGAAATGCTGCGACACTCCCATTGCAGAACCGCATGATAACCTAAGGTGTGTATCACGATAGTGGTCATAGCAATTATCAACTAAATTGATTGTAGCTCTTAATGCCACCTGCACTTCTTGAACTACTAGATCACAAATTTTGTCACGGGAGTTTTCATAAATACCGACCAAATCATAATCAGTGTTGTCGATAACTTTGCCTTCCATCCACGACATATTTTTGAACATTTTATCATCGCCAGTATAGAGTTCACTGAATCCCTTGTGTGCTCGGTCATTACGATCAGTCCGCAATTCTTCACCGGTTTTATCAAGAGTTTTTAAGTCCTCTAGAATTTCAGGGTACTCTGTTTTGAGAGCTTTTTTGAGTTGCTTAATATTTAACTGAAAATCAGAAAGTCCTAGCTCCAAAACTTCATTCACAAAATGAAAGGCTATATCTCTCAAGCTGGAAAAACGGAATAAAGTCAAATCAACGATAGATTTAAGCCAGTCGTATCTATTTATGTCTTGAACGCTGGATTTAACTGGAACAGTTTCAACCCCAAGCATTTTAGGGATAACCCGCAAATCAATGAATTGTTGTTCAAGCATGTTAAATCGGACATAGGTTAATTGTGCATAAGCCATATGTGGGTCAGCTTCAGAAAACTCTTCCCAGTTTTTGTAAGGCAAGTCATGCAAGAAATAACAATTTATCGAGTCGTATAAAACACCCTTGAAGCTAGAGTCTTCCAGATCCCACCAATGATATTCATTATTCATAGATACTCGCAATTTCTGACAGATAGCTAACAGCCTTTTACCAAGAATACCGATAAACACTCTTGAGTGATTACCCTGAACTGCGTAAACACACATTAAAATTTATAATAACAACTTATTAAGGTTACCTTTTTTCGTCTTCGATTTTTAATAATAGCTTTTTAATGTCGTTTTTGGCGCCCAAGATATGCTTTTTCAAAAAGTCACAGGCTTTTTTAGTGTCTTTTGCGCGACAGTGATTTAACAATGTGCGGTGCTCTTCGGGTGCGGTGGTTAAACCACCAGCCAGTAAAATATGCATGCGCACGTAGCGCTCTGAATTTTTACTATACATATCTACCAGCTCACGGGTTTGTGGCCGTTGCGCGCGCGAATATAATTTACCATGAAATCGACTATTTAAATCGCCTGTGGCAAGGTGGGTGTCGCCCGCATCCATAGCGCTTTCAAGCTCAGTTAAAATAAGCTCAGCGTCGATTAAATCTTGATCTGTTAAACCGTCTATTGAATGGCTTAATAGCTCTGCTTCAAGTAAGGCTCTTAAATCAAAAATCTCATCAATTTGTGATGCTGAAAGCTCTGTTGCCGTAGCTCCTTTGTGCGCTTCAAAGTTAACAAGCCCTTCGGCTTCAAGCTGAAGAAGTGCCTCACGTACAGGAATACGACTTACGTTCATCTCTGTTGCCAGTGCAGCTTGACGTAAGGGCTCGCCTGCTTTAATTTCACCAGAGAGAATTTTTGCGCGAATTGCTTCTGCAACAAGCTGGGTGCGGGTTTTGTGCTCGATAGCCATGGTGATCCTCTTACATTGCATTTAGCATACATTATACTCAAGTTCACTCATATGCCAAGTGAGAATCTGTCTGTACCCTATATAAACAAGGGGGAAAGCGGGAATATACAATTTGCATATCCCGCCCAATAAATCCTATGCTTGATAACAAATTGGTCGCATAAAACGTAACATTGCATTTGCGCCCACAGAGGTACTGCGTACATCGGTTGAACTTGGGAACGGCCCACCGTGGTTCATTGAAGCGCACACTTCAACACCTGTTGGCAGCTGATTTTTTATCAAACGACCTACTTTATATTGCAGCGCTTCGATAAGGCTATCGGCGTTGTTTAAATCAGCTTCAGTGCCATGAATACTGGCGGTTAACTGCCCTTGTAATTGGTTTATCAATGTCATGAGCTGCTGTTCACTGTCGTAGCGCACCACTAACGCAGCAGGGCCAAACACTTCTTCTTGCAAAGCTGAGATTGCTAAATAGTCATCAGCATTACAAGCAAATACATGTGCATTAGCATGAAATTCATGCTCCAGCTTGCCTTTACCCAGCACGCTAAGCTTATCAAGCTGAGTTCGCTCTGCTATTTGGTGTTTAAAGGTTTTAACAATCCCAGGGGTGAGTAAAGTGTCTGATGGGGCATCATTAATACACGCTGTTATATGTGCTTCGAGTTCGTCACACCCGGTTGGTACTAACCAAAGCCCTGGGCTAGTGCAAAACTGCCCGTTCCCCATCAGCATTGACTGGCAAAGTGATTGTGCCATCTCTTTGCTATGTTCAATGGCTTTATTGAGTAAAATAACTTGTGGGTTAATACTGCCAAGCTCACCATAAAATGGTATCGGCTCTTCACGCTTGGCAATTGTTGCTTGCAGCTTGCTGGCCACATTAAAAGAGCCTGTAAACCCCACCGCTTTTATTGCCGGCGCAGCCACTAATTGATGCGATATGTCGTAGGCTTTACTTTGTACCATTGCAAACACGCCTAACGGCATTGCACATTCTTTAATGGCTGCAAGCGCCACACGTGCCATCAACTCACCCGTTCCTGGGTGCGCGGTGTGGTTTTTTACAATTACTGGGCAGCCTGCTGCAAGGGCTGCGGCGGTATCGCCGCCCAGTGTTGAAAAGGCGTAAGGGAAATTAGATGCACCAAATACAGCCACCGGCCCCAGCGGTAAATAGTTAAGTTCAGTGTGCGGCTTTGGTAACGGTGCTCTGGTGGCATCTGCTTCATCCACTATTTTTAAACCCAGTGGCGATTCAGGGTTGTCACGTAATGCATTAGCAAAGGCTTTAAGCTGATTTACGGTGCGCATACGCTCACCTTGCAAACGTGCCAGCGGTAAGTTGGTTTCTTGCTGTGTTTGCTCAAGTAACTCATCACCAAGCGCTAAAATATGATCAGCAATACATTCTAAAAAATCTGCTCGTTGTGCAAAACTGGTTTTACGATATTCATAAAACGCCGATTGTGCGGCTTCTATTGCACTGTCTAACTCAGTGGCGCTGAGGTTAAAAAAGCGCGTTGCGAGTGGTTCATTGCGGGCGGGGGAAAATGCGTTAAATTCACCATTTCCAGAGTGACCGAGCCATTGCCCTGCTACTAAACTTTGTCCTGTTAATGTCATGCTTTGCTCCTCATTAAATTACTTGAAACCCAAATGCGTATGGGTCATCGTCATCTACGGTGATAGCACTTGTGCCCGTCACCCTAGACCAACCTTGAATACTTGGTAAGATAGCTGTTATGCCTGCGATCTCTGTTACGTGTTCAATGCAACCAATAAACTGGCTGCCAATATAACTTTCGTGAATAAAATTTTGCCCTTGAGCCAACTGCCCTTTGGCAAATAGCTGTGCCATACGGGCGCTGGTGCCTGTTCCACATGGCGAGCGATCAATGGCTTTATCACCATAAAAAACTGCATTTGCGGCGTCTGAATTGGCATTTTTTGGGGTGCCTGTCCATAAAACATGGCTTGCGCCTTGAACGGTTGAGTCAAGCGGATGAACACATTTAATTTTGGCGTTTATTGCATCACGCACTAGCGGGCTATATTGCAAAATTTGCCCAGCCGTTAAATGTTCAATGCCTTTATAATTACCTTGCGGTTCAACAATAATGTAGAAGTTGCCGCCATAGGCGATATCTACTATCAGCTCGCCCAATTCAGGCACTTCAATAACTATCGACTTATGTGCTAAATACGCAGGTACATTATAAATTTTTACCCACTGTACTTTGCCATCACTCATTTCATAGTTGATCTGGACACGCCCAGCAGGTGTGTCTAGCAGCAGAGTTCCCGGCACTTTTGCCTGTAACAAACCATGCTCTAAAGCAAACGTAACGATACCCATTGTGCCGTGGCCGCACATAGGCAAACACCCAGATGTTTCAACAAATAAAATAGCGGCATCGCCGTCTTCCGTGGTCGGTGGATATAAAAATCCGCCCGACATCATGTCGTGACCGCGAGGTTCAAACATCAGTGCTTGGCGGATCCAATCGTGATTTTGCAAAAAATCTTGGCGCTTCTCACTCATGCTCTGCCCGCTCAATTGCGGGTGACCACTGGTTATAAGCCTAACTGGGTTGCCGCAAGTATGGCCGTCAATACAAAAAAAACTTCCTTTACGCATCACTTAGCCCACTTTAATTTTGTTAGGTTAGTAGGGCTTGCTATAGCCAGTGCAATCATGCCGTGAACAGCTTTGTTGATCAGTTCATCGCTCATGTTTGCTGTTGTTGCAAAGTTAATGGAGTCGTCTGCACTAAACTGAGCCATTACTGCTGCACAGACTCCTTGCCAAGTTACTGTCATTTTAATTACCTGATTGATGTTTAGGCTTGATATCATAGGTATATTGTATACAATAATCAATATCCCACCTTAAAGTTTGTTAAAAGGTTTATCTTCTGAGGCTCTTTTGGGATTGGGAATAACTACTTAAGAAACTGAAAAACAATGCTTATTTACTGATTTAATACAGCGGGATTTTTTTCATAAATCACTGTTTAAAGTGAGATGCAATGTATACGCGCCTACAAATCAAGTGTTTGGTATTACTTTTATAGAAGAGGTAAATTATTTTGGCGGATAAAAATAAACAGCAAGTCGCCGTTATAGGAGCTGGTATTATTGGCATTTGTAGCGCATTACAACTACAACGAGCAGGTTTTGCAGTCACCTTGTATGATGAAAATGGTTTAGCGCAAGGCTGCTCTAAAGGCAATGCTGGA
The DNA here is from genome assembly GCF_014164535.1 of Pseudoalteromonas sp. SG41-2. Lineage (NCBI taxonomy): Bacteria > Pseudomonadati > Pseudomonadota > Gammaproteobacteria > Alteromonadales > Pseudoalteromonadaceae > Pseudoalteromonas > Pseudoalteromonas sp. SG41-2. Next base: position 100,739 of record NZ_JACJFK010000012.1, read on the forward strand.
CACTTTGCGACTGAGCAAGTGTTTCCGCTTGCGCACCCTTCACTATTAAAGAAGCTACCCGGTATGTTATTCAATCCATTAGGGCCGCTACGGATTGATTGGCGTTATGGCTTTAAAGCCCTACCTTGGTTTTGGCAATTTGTTAAAAACATGCCAAGCAAGACTTATCGCACTAACACACAAGCACTTAAGGCGTTAAACCAACTAGCGATCCCCGCTTATGAGCGCTTACTCAGTGAGTATAATTTAGGCCACTTACTAACTAAAAAGGGCAGCTTACTGACTTTTGAGACCACCCCTCTTAGTAAAATTAACGCTATGCTGCGCAGCTACCTTGATCAGGGTATTGAGGTGGAGTTACTTGATGGCGAACACGTGCGTCTACTAGAGCCCAATTTAGCTAAAACCATTACCTACGCTTTATTATTTAAAGAGGTGGCTCACAGTGTTGATCCGCATTTATTTTGCCTCAACTTAGCAGAACAATTTAGCGCGTTGGGCGGCCAATTTTGCCAACAAAAAATCACCTCGATACAGCCTGCAAAGCAAGGTTATACACTCAGTTGCCAAAATCAAATTGTCACAGCGAATAAAGTAGTCATCGCCGCAGGCGCATGGAGTAACACACTATTGAAACCTTTAGGCTACAAAGTGCCGCTTGATACTGAACGTGGTTACCATTGCATGCTAGCCAGTAATTACGGGCTTTCACGCCCTGTGGCCTCTGCCGAGCGTCACTTTATTATGACTCCCATGAGCCAAGGCCTACGCATTGCTGGCACGGTAGAATTTGCCGGCACCAAACGAAAAATGAATAACAAACGCGCATTAGCATTATTACCCAACGCTAAAGCATTACTGAATAGATCAGCCTTTTCATTACATGCTAACAGTACCTGGATGGGCTGTAGGCCATCGCTACCGGATTCATTACCCGTTATTGGTAGCGCCCCGAACCACGATAACCTGTACTTTGCTTTTGGCCACCAGCACTTAGGATTAACCCAAGGCGCCGTAACCGCAGAGCTAATAACCGCACTGTGTTTAAACCACCCGCCGCAAATAGATATACACCCTTATTGTGTGAGTCGCTTTTCAACGCAACCCGCTTGCAGTAAAGCACAGCCACACGCACAATAGCCGCATATAAATAAAGGAGAGCACCATGACAACATTCGGAATTGGTACGCAAACTAAAGAGCAAGCACTCGCCGGTCTAAGCGATATGACGGGCGATTTAATGCCTATTCAGGCTGATGAGCATTTAGCGCGTATTGCCAAAGCACAAGCCTACATGCAAGCCAATTGTATTGATGCAATTTACTTAAATGCAGGCACTAACTTAACCTACTTTACCGGTATGCGTTGGTATGCCAGTGAGCGTATGGTAGGCGCAATATTACCGGCTAAAGGCGACGTACAATACATTGCCCCGTATTTTGAAATTGGCTCACTAAACGGTTTTAAAGTCATCGATGGCCCTATTCGTGGTTGGCAAGAGCACCAAAACCCTTATGCTTTATTTGTTGAAATACTCGCAGAAATGGGCATTGCGGCTAATGGCACTGTTGGCATTGACGAAAGCGCACAGTTCTTTATTTTTGATGGTATAAACAAAGCACAAACTGGCTTAAACCTAGTCAATGCACAACCTGTGACCGCTCATTGTCGAATGCATAAATCAGCCAACGAGCTGGCACTGATGCAACGCGCTATGGATATGACGTTAGCGGTTCACCAAGCAACTGCAAGTATGTTACACGAAGGAATCAGCACGAGCGAAGTTGAAGCGTTTATCAAGCAAGCACACCAAAAAGTAGGTGCTCCAGGTAACTATTTTTGCATCGTATTATTTGGCGTTGCAACCTCGTTCCCACATGGCGTGAAAGACCCGCAAATTCTTAAAAAAGGCGATATGGTACTGATTGATACTGGCTGTAAAGTACATGATTATTTATCAGATATTACCCGCACCTATGTGTTTGGTGAGGCCACAGAGCGCCAACGCCAGTTTTGGGATTACGAAAAAGCCGCGCAAATCGCCGCCTTCAACGCTGCAAAAATTGGTGCGCCTTGTGAAGCAGTCGATGCCGCCGCGCGTAGTTACTTAGCCGCGCAAGAGCTAGGTCCTGAATATCAAACGCCAGGTTGCCCCCACCGCACAGGCCACGGTATTGGCTTAGATATTCACGAATGGCCTTATTTAGTCGGCGGCAACAAAACCCCACTTGCAACAGGTATGTGCTTTAGTAATGAGCCTATGCTAGTTATACCTGATGAATTTGGCGTTCGCTTAGAAGATCATTTCTATATGACTGATAAAGGGCCAAAATGGTTTACTGAGCCTGCCCATAGCATCGAAGACCCTTTTGGTTTAGCTGACTAAGCTAGTCCATCATAACGACTGCACGGTAAACGCTTACCGTGCAGTTTAAGCACTTATTTCTGTAAATTGAAAATCCCCCCTCTTGAATTAACCCCTTCGCGCCTGCATATAGACCCGTACACACTGTAAAAAATAGGCTCACTCATGAAAAAGCTAAAAATCGACATCGTTTCAGACGTAATGTGTCCTTGGTGCATTATTGGTTATAAAAACCTTGAAACAGCATTAGCGCAATTAAGTGACGAATTTTCAGCTGAGATCAGCTGGAAGCCATTTGAGTTAAACCCAGATATGCCAATTGAAGGGCAAGATTTAAATGAGCATTTACAACAAAAATATGGCCTGAGCGAGGAGCAAGGCGACGAAAACCGCAAACGTATTTTAGAGATGGGTGAAAAAGCAGGCTTTACCTTTAATTTTGACGGTAAACGCATCATGATCAATAGCTTTGACTTACATCGCTTACTCACTTGGGCTGCCACTGAAGGCAAACAAACCGAGCTAAAACTCGCTTTATTTAAAGCCCACTTTACCGATTTAATTTTCCTTAATGAGCAAGACAACCTACTTGATGTAGTACAAAGTGTTGGTCTTGATAGAGCCCGCGCAAAAGAAATTTTAGACTCAGGCGAGTATTTCCAAGAAGTACGCAGCGAGCAAAATGCGCTACAGCAAATGGGCATTTCCTCAGTGCCAACCTTTATCATTAACGATCAATACGCCCTCACTGGCGGCCAGCCAAGCGACGCATTTGTGCAAGCATTTAAACAAATCGCCGAGCAAGAAGCGTAATAAAATGACAAGCGACGCAATTTACCTGTTGCGTCGCTTTTTAACTAACTTTCTTCTTTAACTTAGTGCCCCCCGTTACATTCCTTTACAGACTGACGTTGCTATTTTTATTGTGATTTTATAACTCGTGTTATCCTTAACAAAAAACAGCGAGGCATATCTGCTGCGCCAATTATAAAAATGGAGAACGTATGAGTAATTCTTTCAAAGTACCGCATACTTTGATTTTACTGCTAGGTATGATGGTCACTGCGTTAGTTGCTACCTGGTTAGTACCACAAGGTTTTTTTGACACAACACTCACCGAGTCTGGTCGGGAAATGGTCCTTGCGGGCACCTATCATACGGTCGCTGAACGTCACTATCTTACCCCTTGGGATTTATTAACGGCGATTCCGCGCGCCTTTGCTGCGGCGCAAGATGTGATCTTTTTTGTCTTGATTGTTGGCGGTGTACTGGCCATTGCCCGTGCTACCGGCACGGTTGATGCGTTGATTGGCCGTTTACTTGAGCGCCATGGTAAAAAGCCGCAACGACTTATATTTATGGTGGTTTTTTGTTTTGCCTTAGCATCAAGCAGTATTGGTACAGCGGGTGAATATATTCCATTTGTATTAATATTAGTCGCTCTTTGTAAAGCTATGCGCCTTGATGCAATGACAGCAGTAGGGATGATTGTAGCCGGTTACGGGATTGGTTATGGCGTGTCTGCGTTTAACCCATTCACAGTGTTAATTGCCCAACAGATTGCTGAAATTCCTGTTTATTCTGGTTTATGGTTGCGCTTAGCGATATTTGTGCCCTTTGTACTAATTGGTTTTCATCATGTGTGGCAGTACACTAAAAAGGTGGCCGCCGATCCAAGTAAATCCATGATGCTTGATGTGCCTTGCCCTCTCAATGATCAAGCAACACCGCATTACCCTGAACTTGCACTGCGTCATAAATTAATTTTAGGTAGCTTTATTGTCACGCTAGGTGTTGCTGTATGGGGTATTGCAACCAAAGGCTGGTACTTATACGAATTAGGCGGCGTGTTTATCGCGTGGGGTGTGTTGATCGCTATTCTGGGCCGTTTATCTGCCGATGATGCTGCAAACCGCTTTATTGAAGGTGTTTCAGATCTCGTCACCACCGCTATTTTAATTGGTGTTGCCCGTGGTATTGCTTTAATCCTTGAAGATGGGCAAATATTGCATAGCTTAGTGCATGGCATGTCACTGCCATTATCTTATGTGAGTGCTGAAATATCAGCCATTGGCATGTTAGTAATTCAAACAGTGCTTAATACCTTTATTCCGTCAGGTTCTGGGCAAGCGTATGTCACTATGCCACTTATGGCACCACTGGGCGATTTAGTCGGCGTGCCACGCCAAGTTGCAGTGCTTGCGTATCAATTTGGTGATGGCTTTTCAAATATGATTATCCCTACCAATGCGGTATTAATGGGAATTTTAGGCATGGCGGGTGTCCCTTATGGGCATTGGTTCCGTTTTTGTTTACCACTATTACTTAAATTGATGTTAGCAGCATCGATTGTGCTCGTACTTGCAGTGATGTTTGGTTATGGTTTGGATGTACAACCAAGTGCCGTTGGCAGCTAAAGTTACTGGATACTTAAACGAAAAAACCACCTTTGTAGGTGGTTTTTTCGTTAAATCGAAGTCACTCGTTTTTCTAGCTAACTTTACTCTTACGTTCTATAAAGCACTTTTATCACATGCCAACCAAATTTAGTTTTTACTAAATGTGGTTCTAATATTTCTGCGCCAAAAGCCACTTTATCAAATTGCGGAACCATTTGGCCACGTTTAAATTCGCCTAAATCACCCCCTTTTTTACCCGATGGGCAAGAGGAATGTTTTTTAGCGAGCACATGGAACTTAGCGCCTTTTTTTAACTGCTGAATTATGTCTTCGGCAAGTTCTTTATGCTTAACTAAAATGTGTAATGCGTGTGCGGTGCTAGCCATGATCTATCTCTACAAAATTAAACTGAGGGGATTTTATCATAATAGATAAAAACTAGTCATTATCACTGGCCATAATAGCCAATTAAACGAATCGCGAATCCTACTTCGTCGCGATAATTGAGTTCTTCTCGGTATTCTATAAACGGCTCTAATTCATAAAACAGCCAACTGTATTTTACTTGCTGCCGGTAACGGTACGATACTGTATAGATAGTAAAGTCATCAAAACTATTCTGTACATTGGCACCAAACACTGCGGCTCGCTGCGCATCGGGTATATAACTTAAATAAACACCTGAGCGCATTTCGCTATCTATTTCGTCATCAATTTCACGGTAATTAGCAGAGACATTCAGCGAATAAAACTCATTGATCTTAGTATCACTGGAGAGCTTAATAAAGTAACCAAAGCCATCAGAGAAGTAATACTCTAAGCCGGCAGATGCAAAGTACTGCGTTTGATTAAATGTTTTATTCCAACGAAGTGCACTGCGTCCATAAAGTTGGCTACGTGATATGCCAACACGATTATCAACCTCTAAGTTAGCGGTACGCTCAACTAAAAATTGCAGCGCAGCATTTATGTCTTCAGTACCATTGTTTTGATTAGCTGGGGAGTCGGTTTCAAAAGGCAACCGGCTAAATTCGTCAGCGTCATTATCTATTATTAGATTTAAGCGGTTTTCCCAGCTAGGTAAGCTTAATGATACTTTAAAGCGTACTTCTGTTTCAGCTAGATCAGCACTGCGGGGAAGCCAGCCTAACCGCAAAAAACCTCTCGCATGGGCTTTGTTTGGGTTAACCTCTTCACCGAGTAAATCGTCTAACCACTGGGCGGTATTTTGCATCCGCAGATTAATTCTGTCGCGAACATCTACCACGATTGCAGAGTCATCATGGGTGTCATTTTGAGCATATAGTCCAGCACTAAACACTAAAAACAGTATATTAAGTTTAACCAAATAACCTGCCAACAGTCCGCCTTGTAAAGAAATTATAAGTAGTGGTGATCATACTCATGACTTGGGATCACGCAATAATTATATTTTCCAAATAAGCGATACCGGTTAAGTGCAATGGCATCATACCCCCAGTTGCGTATCCGTTTCGGTATTATTCGTAATATGTTAGCTAAGGGCCATGGCCAACCCAACTGTGAAACAACATTAATCACACCATCACTTTTGGTAACACACTGATTATTTTCAACATAGATCATGGTTTTAAAATTAGCTGTTGGGTAACCAAAGTGCGTGAGGATTGCTTGGCCTTTTAAAGACTGCACACTGCATAATTTAAAACACAGCTTTTTATCGTGCTTAATAATAAAATTACACCATGCATTACAAAGCTTACACTGCCCGTCAAAGAGTATTATTTTATTGTTTTGCATAAGCTGTTGAGCATTTATTTCACACATACTTAGCCTTTAATTGAACGTTTATATCAATATTTATTTAGCCCTACTCACACCAACGTCCTTGTTTTTGCATTATCAACAATAAATGCGCGGCACTCCACGAGAAATTAGGCGCGCCTTGTTGTTCGCCCGTCAAAGGATTGTAATTTTCGCGAATAGGAGCACTGGCCAATAAGCCATCAGCATGAGTAAGTAGTTGCTCACTGAGTTGCTGCGCCTTTTCACAATAACCGTAATGACTCATACCCACCAAACCAAAATACAGCTGATCAAGCCATACTCGACCTCGCCAATAGATATCTGCACCAAAAGCAGGGTTGCTCAAAGCCGCGCTGCCAAGTGGTACGTAGGTATTGAACTCTTTTTCATCAAGCATTACATCAACCACTTGCTGCGCTTGTTCAACCGTGGCTACTTGATTAAATAGCGGCGACCAGCCTTCAGGGCCTTTACCGCGCTTAACTAACGGCTTGCCTGCACAGCCACTTGCTAACGGTTGTGGTGCTATTTCAATGTCATAATAATAGCCAGTTGTTCTATCGAACATACATCGATTTATATACGCTCTTAGTTTGGTTGCTTGTTTTAAAAAATAACTCGCTTGGCGAGGATAATTCAGCTCTTTAGCAATTTTACTTAAATAGCGATTATCCGCTGCCATGTATGATGCCTGATCGACTGATTCTTGCAGTAATGAGTAGCCAATCAAACGCCCCGCTTTATCAAAATTTTCGGCAAAACCTACGTGCCAATCAGTGGCTTTACCGCCATTTTTTATATACTTCGCGAGTTGTTCACTGCTAATGAAACCAAACACCGCTGCATCATCTCGGCCCGACTCCCACGATGCCGCTGTTTGCGCAGGGATCTTTATCTGTTTTTGTGGATGGGCGATAAGCTGATCCTTATAATTTTCAAGACCACTTTGCGCAGCCCAACCCGTTGCTGTTTGCACCTCAAAGCGTAATTTACCGTCATCCGTTGTATGGGCCTTATCAACTGTTGCGCCATACTCTGGCACACCATTGCCATTGTGATCTCGATTAGTTAGCCACCAGTTTCTATAGCTGACCAACTTTGGGAATATTTCCGCAAGCCACTGCTTATCATTTGTGTACTCATAAACTTGCCACACAGCCCAAGCGGCTAAACTGGGTTTAGTATTACGTTCGTTCCAGTTAGTCCCATCACCACCCCGTTCAGGGCTTAAATTATAAGCCACTAAATCAGGAATAAACCCTACATCCCACGGTCTTACAGCATCATTTGCTGTTATTTGGTGCTCAAATACCGCATTGAGATTTTGCTTTGCGAGTACTGGGTGAAAAGTCGCCAGGGCAAAAGCGTGCTTATAACTATCCCACGGCCAAGTCTGATTACCGGAAAACCAGCGTCCCGTCACGGCAGGACTTACGGTATCAAAGCCAACAGCACCGGCTTTAGAACGCCAATTACCAATCAAGGTTTCAATACTTTTGACGGCTAACTTTTTATGCCTTTCATCGGCACTGGCTAACGGGCGCAGCGCACTATTAATATACCCTTGCCAACGCGTGGCACTGCGGGCTAAATACAGCTCGGGCTGGTTTAAAACATCTTTTATAATAGCCTGCTCGTTTGCCGCTTCTTGGCTATTTAATAAGTACGAATAAGTTGTGTAAAACGTGGTATCGCTATCAATTGTTGTGTCACTTGCATAGCTTAATGCTTCATGAGTGGTGTTGACTGATAGCGTTTTATGCAATTGTAACTGCGAGCTGCCAGAAGTTAGTAACTGGCCATGTGCACGCACTTTGCCAAACTTTAGCGTGATAGTATTATCACTCACTTGCCATTGAGGTAACAGTTGCGGGTATACTTCAAAAGGTGAACGCGCATCTTTTGCGATACCGTCTTGAGCTGTTAACTTACTCACTAACCGCCCTTCCCAGCGCAAAATGAGTGGTTTTTTGGTTGTGATCTGTGTTTTAACTAACGAAGTACGATTACTTACAAAACGTAACTCCATGCGAATACTTACGCCATCACCCGTTAATTCTTGCACTAAAGCACCCGGCAAGCTGTAACTATTCATGGCGAGTTTAACTTTATGGCTTTGGTCTTTATAGACGCTGAGCTTTTCTAAATAAGGGGCGATAAAATTAAGGTATTCTTCGCTAATAATTGCAGGCCCGGTAAAGCTTCCGATATTGTCATCGCTTGGCAGTAAATGACCATGCCATGCACCTAAGTCAAATAATGGACTAAAGCGTTGATGCTCGCCTCTAGCAAAGTCTTGCATATAATATGGACTTCCCGTGCGATCAATTAAATTTTTATAATGACTATTTTCACCGCTCACTGGGTCATTTGCTGTGGCTTGTAAGCTCAACATCAGCATGGCAGCTATTAAAATAAGTCGCTGTTTAAGTTTCACTGTGGGTATCCTTATTATTTCGCGCTAGAAGGTAAAAACCAAAGCCAGTGAAAAGCGCGATCATTGCAAATAATAGCCACATGAGTGCCGGACGTTGCAGCTCTTTCACTAAGTAACCATAGCTCCAACCTGATAAAAAACCAGCAAATAAAAAACCCAGTGCCATAGATACAAAATAATAACCCATAAACATTGCAGCGCTATCTTTAGGGGCAATACTGGCAACATATTCTTGGCTTTTTGGCGAGGTGAGCATTTCACCCAAGGCAATCAATAAAATAACCGTGATCATGACCGCTCCGCCCAGTTGCGTCATTAATAAACCCGCGCTCATTAGCAATAACACTAAAAAAGCACCCGCAGTAACAATCAAACCACTGATCAAAACCGATATCACCTTAAATCTTTGGCATTTTACACTAACGATTATTTGTAATAATACTATGGCCGCAAAGTCTAAATTAATCAGGTACTCGGGATTAACTTGTCGGTAAACCAGCCATTGCTGGGCAAGTTGTTTACTTTGTTGCAGGGTAAAGTCGCTAGTCGCTATTTGCTCAATAAAAAGCGCTATTTCGCTCACTGGCACGTTTACTTTTAAATGCACTAATTCAAGGCGTATTGCTTCAAGCTCAGTGCTCGCTAAAGGTGATGAAGATGCATAATTGACTGATAGAAGCTGAATTTTTTCACTCAATGCTCCACTATCAACAAACGCAAAAAAATCCACTGTTGATTGACCAAAGCAACTGAGTAAAACAACTAAGTCTTGAGTGTTTGTATAATCGCGTATAAACAACGGTAAAGTGTAAAATAGCTGATTATACACAGTCCAAAACCCTGTCAATATGGCTAAGTACAAGGCAAAATTACGGTTACTTACCCGCACCGGCTGTAAGTGCCAGTTATGGCTTTGCTTAGTACTGACACTTTTATCCCACAACCAGTTTGTCCCTAACCATAGAGCAATTAATACAAAAGCTTGCGTATAACTGAGCCAACTCACGCCTGCGGTCATTAGAATAATCACACAAGTAAATAACAACAGTGCAAAGCGGCTGTTGCCTAATACTTGTTGAGCTTGTTGTAATACCTGCTTAAGGCTGGTATTTGCTTGCGAAGATGGGGTTGTTTCGCGATAAAATAGCAGCGGAATAAAGTTAAGCAAAATCCACACGGCCGACATTACAAATACCGCATCCCAGCTGATCGCACGCATATAACCGGCGACTAATGGGCCAATAAAGCCGCCCAAATTAACCATAGTGTAAAAAATACCAAACCCTAGGCCACGGTTAGTATCATTCGTGCTGCGACTTATAGTACCAACCACCACAGGTTTAAAACACGCCGCACCAAATGCCACCAACATTAAAATCATAAAGAACGAATTAAAGTCAGTTACTTGGCCTAAAAAGTAGTAACCTGGCGCCATAATTATAAAGGAAATTATAAACAGCCTTTTATAACCATACCGATCAGCCAGCGCGCCTGTTAACACCGGTAATAAATATAAAAAGAAAGGAATAATACCTTGCACAGCACCACGCTGTGCATCATTAAAGCCCACCCCACCTTGTTCAACTGGGGTAGTCATATAGACAGATGAAACCGCAAAAAAGCCATACCAAGCTAAGCGCTCAAAAATTTCCATGGTGTTTGCAATATAAAATGCCACACCAAAGCCTTTATTAGCTGGGGTTTGCTTACTCTGCTTTGCTGCTGAGTTGGTTGTTATTGGTATTTGATTATTATTCATAGTTTACTTTCACAATTAAACACAGTATTTTATATTGCATACAATATACACATAAAACAACTATAATTATGAAAAAACTCTCACTCACTTTGTTATTACTGTTACTTGCCGCGTGTCAAAAAGAGCCGCAAGCCGATACTGCGCAGACCGTACAACCACAAACAACAACGTCAAGTGCTATGGAAACTGATCCACAACAGATGCAAGTAGACCTATCAGTACAAGGTTACACCAGTACGTTACACAAAATGGACATTGCATTCTTAGGGAAAACCATCCCCTATACATATAGCGATGGCAAAATTGGTAATAGCCGAGGATATGATTGGTGGGTAAGTAAACACTTTGCACTGAAGAGTGATTTACCAAAAGAAAAAGTAACGCTGTATTTAGCGCTTTTAGAAATGGCTTATCCACACTATGTTGCACTATTCGGTATGGAGCCACCTAATATTGAACGCCAGCGTATCGCTGTAGTGTATGGTAGCAGCCGCGATAGAGTGCGCGAGGCCATGCTTGATGACGGTTTTTTAAGAGGCGTACATAAAACCGCAGGCGGCGAAACTATGTTTTATAACCGCGCAGGATATAACTTCCCAAGCCATCGTGAGCATCACCAACGCTATATTGTCATTCACGAAACCATGCATGCTTTTCACATGGCTTTAAACGGTCATTCAACCTGGGCGCCTAATTGGATCACCGAAGGCTTAGCCGACTCGGTCGCTCACCATGTTTACGATGCCAAGCAAAAACAACTGACTGTGATGGTGTTTGATCGTGCCCCTATGAATTATATTGAGACCGGTTTAAAGCAATATTACAGTGCTGATAAACCCACTCTTGAGCAAATAAACGATGATCCTGCACTTAAACGCGGCCTTAATTTTTTTATCATTCATTACCTTTTAAGCTCTCCAGAACGCGCACAATATTTTGCATATTTTGTGCAGCAACTTAGGCTTGCCAACCCACACAGTGACGCCACGCTCAGCACAGCCAATTCACTCCTTAAACACACTTTTAAAGATTGGCAGGCAATAGAGCAAGGCTTTGCTGACTTTGTGCAAAATATAAAACCCAGTTTTCATATTGTATCAGGCCCGTGGGAGCAAAATGGTAATGCTTATTGGCTACGAAATACAGATTCAAATACCTTATCTCGATTGGATATAAACCCCGCTCTCACTACTGATGTATCGCACCCAGTGATGGACTTTCCCGCACCACAAGTAAATGCGTTAATCGATCTGACAAATAAGCACCAAGTGGCTGCTTTAATTGAATTTGAACCGGCACAATTACAGCGCGGTGAAATAGGCATTGCCATGCAAGGCAAGCGCAGCGAGCAAAACCAACAATACCGCACTACGTTTATTGGTAATGAGCAAGCGAATGACGACCAATTACTAAAACTATTAATAGTAGATGCTGAGCGGTTAATAATAACCGCACGTAATTTCAAGGATTTTCAGCCTGTGCAAATCGCACTTAGTCCTGAGTTAAAAGCCGCTTTAGCTCAACACGCAACACTTGGTTTAAACCTTACATTAGGGAGCAGCCAACTAACGGTGGGCTTAAAAGCGGATAACGGGACGAATATCATTGGGCAAACATTTACCCTTGCTTTATCGACTAAAATAACAGCCGCACTCGATACACAAAAAATCAGCTTATTAAGTAAAAATAACAATCACCAGATCACACCTTACTTATTTGCAACGCCAGCTGGCGATGCTAAATATTTAAATTTAGCAGCACAAAACCAAACACAGCTTACTGATCCGTGGCTATTTACAGGTTATAAATTATTAAATCGAGTGTTTAGAACCTGCCAACAACATCAGCGCAAACTGGTTAATTGCGATGTCGAGCTGAGTAAGTTAATGGCAAAATTACCTCAGCCGAGCAACCATACAGCCATAAATGCTGAACTTGCAGTTATATTTAACCGCTATAAAACCCTATTAGGTAATAGTGGTTTTAGCGCACTCAGTGGTATTAATTCTGGTGTTTACTATCACCACAACAAAGCCTTTTTACGCGTCGAAAACCCTACCGATTTTGAGCTGCAATTGGCCGCCCAAGTTAGCTTTGCAACTGCAGGTAAGGTGCTTAACAAGCACCATCTCCGTCAGCTCTTAAAACCCGGTATCCACAACATTCACTTACCAGCGTCAACACAAGCTCAAACAATTGTTGTCGAACAAGATCTTAATTGGCAAGGATTAAATAAAACCCGTGAAATTAGTGCTGCTAATGTCCCTTTCAACGGAGTTGGGATGACACTCACTCAGACTAAAAATAACGCGGGTGATTGGCTATTTACCGCGACCCTATCAGGCCCTTATTCAGGTGCGACAACGGGGCAAATAACACTGACAGCTACGCCCTTTATACAGCTTGAAAGTGTAATGACACAAAAACACCCTGTGGAGATTGCGCCTTATGCAGTACAAAACTATCAATTTAAATTCACAGCGAGTAGCGAACCGATGTTGATCACCGTCACTGCGTTATTAGATGTCGATGGGGAGGAGATCCGACTTATCAAACGGATAAACTTATAATTTAGTTAGCAGCTAAGAAATAACCTCTTAGCTGCTTTGCTTTAGCCACAACTCAACGACCCGTTGGCACGTCCCTAATATCGCCAAATGCTTTATAAATAAAGACAAAATAGAATTTAGTCCGTAAAATTAGTATCCTTGATTTTAGTCATGGTTACATATATGATAATGCCTATCATTTACAATCATCTTTTCGGATCCACTTTCATGAAAGCATTATTTAAATCAGCAACAACCTTAGGTGTGAGCCTTCTTTTAGTATCAGCATTTGTTGCGCAACCTGCATTTGCTAATGGCCCTATTGGCGAACATGTAAATCACTTACAAGCAAATATCAAAGATTACTCAGAAGAAGTTGAATGGATGATCGGCAAAGTCGATACCATGGTAAGCGACTATGAAAGCAAAGGCGTAAAAGCAGTAAAAAGCGATGACCTAATCGAGTATTGGGAATCAGTGAAGTTTCACAGCGCGATTGAAACAAATTTTGTGCCGGTATATGCGTCAATCTGGCAAGGTATTTATGGCGTAAAAATGGCCATTGATAATAACAAGCCGGCGACTGAAGCTCGTAAAGAACAACAAGCGATGAATGCTGCCTTGTGGCAAGGTCTTGGCGCAGTTAAACTAGCGGCGCAATTTCAACAAAAAGGTTTGCTTGCAAACGTTAAAGCAACTGCAACCACAAGCATGACTCAAAGTGCTACAATCGATGAAATTAAACATAAACTTGATCGTGTCATTGCCAAATATGCAGAGCGTTTAAGTGATGAAGCAACCAGCATTGTGCACGATACTTACCTTCACCTATTTGAAGGTGTTGAAGGCACACTTATCGAACAAGATGCCAAACTTGTTGAAATATTAGAAAAAGATTTTAACGTGACACTGCCAAAAGCAATTTCAGATAACAAAAGTGTTGATGAAGTACGCGATGTGGTAAGTAGCATGCACACTAAATTAGACCGCGCCAAGGTATTACTCGAAAAAGCCGAAAAAGCACGTAAGGATGTATTTTAAGTGAAGCGTAGGACCTTTATACAAGGCCTAGCTGCGTTTGGGGCAATCGGTGCATTACCATTGCCTCTTTCTCGCGCACTAGCTGCCAACATAGCAAACCCAGTTTCTGTTGATGACTTACCTAAACTTGAAGGTGAGCTGACCTTATACCTAGGTCGTGGTGAAGGTGGTTTGTATGAAAATGTGCTACAAGCAATTCAAGACAGAAACCCCAACTTTAAACTAGGCATTCGTCGTGGTCCTACAGCAGCTTTAGCCAATACCATTGTTGCTGAAGCAAAAGCAGGGGTGCGTAGAGCCGATTTGTTTTGGGCTGTTGATTCTGGCGCTATTGGCTTGGTTTCAGATGCCGGCCTTGCACAACCTATTCCGAGTGATTTATCAGCGCAGTTGCAACCACAGTTTCGCTATAAAGATTGGGCCCCTGTCACCGGTCGTGTGCGCACCATACCCTATAACACTTCGCGTTTGACCAAAGAGCAAATTCCAACCAGTATTATGGACATTGCTGATAGTGACTTAAGCATTGGCTGGGCACCTGCGTATGCATCGTTTCAATCATTTGTAACGGCAATGCGTATTCTCGAAGGTGACGATAAAACAGCGAAATGGCTGAAAAAGATTAAGAAGCGTGCTAAAACCTATGCCGGTGAGTTGGGTGTAGTAATGGCCGTTGAACGTGGTGAAGTGGATATTGGTTTTGCTAATCACTATTACACCTTACGTTTAAAATCAGGCAAACCAGATGCCAAACTTGATTTAGCATTTACCCAACAAGATGCTGGCTGTTTAGTCAATGCATCAGGTATTTTGGCATTGAACGACGACCCTCTTGCCACTCACTTTATGCGCTATTTATTAAGCATCGAAGTGCAAGGTTACTTGGCTCGTGAAGCCTATGAAATTCCGCTGGTAAATGGTGTCCCTCTACCTGAAGGGTTACCATCTTTAGCCAATATTTCACCACCCAAAGTGGACTTAACACAGTTAGCTGATCTTCGGCCAACCATAGCTTTGATGCGAAATAGCGGCGTACTGTAATGCGACTACCAGCTTCTTACCCAATGGCGCTGCTTGCAGCGCTTATTGTTTTATCTCCTATCTTTATTTTAATAACGCTGGCCACTGATGCCAGCTCTTTGTTTGATAATCATAATTTAAGTATTCTCGGCAATACTTTGTCCTTGATGGTATTAACGGTCATTGGTTCTATTTTAATCGGAGTACCGTTAGCATTTATCAGCGCTTATGTGCGCTTACCGTTTAAAAAAGTATGGTTGGTGTTTTTTGCCGCGCCTCTAGCCATTCCCAGTTACATTGGTGCATTTACGCTTTATGCGGCTTTTGGCTCCGGCGGAGAGATACATAATCTACTTGGTATTGAACTGCCATCGATGGATGGACTCAGCGGCGCAGCTATTGTCATGACTCTTTACACATTTCCATTTGTAATGATGACTACCCGCTCATCTTTACTTAGTCTTGATGCAAGCATGGTTAATGCGGCCCGCACCTTAGGTATGTCGATGACCGAAAGTGTATTTAAAGTCATTTTACCCCGTGTAGTAAATGGCATTGCCGCAGGTTCGTTATTGGTTGCACTGTATACTTTGTCTGACTTTGGCACACCTGCAATGATGCGCCTTGATACCTTTACCCGGGTTATTTATGTCGAGTACAATGCGTTTGAGTTAAGTCGTGCAGCAATGTTATCGTTACAGTTGTTGGTGATTGTGGGCTTTTTACTGTTGATTGAGTCACAAATTAAAACGGCTAGCGAACGCCATGGCCGGCCATTAATTTTGTTTCCTAGTAAGTTGCAACTAGCGGCTATGTTTGCCACTTTTGCGCCTATTTTATTATTAGCCATTGGCTTACCTCTGGCGATATTTTCGCTGTGGTTAGCACGTGATGGCTTTAGCTCATTTGATTTTAGCATCGCGTGGAATTCAGCGTATGCCTCAGCCATTGCTGCAGTGGTTGCGGTGATTGTATCTATCCCTGTTGCCCATGCTGCACTTAGCGGTAAAGCGGGTCGTATCATGGAGCGTGTTACTTACTTTGGTTTTGGTATTCCAGGTATTGTAATGGGCACAGCGCTAGTTTACGGTGGTTTGCAATTGCCGTTTTTATATCAAACATTAGGGCTGTTGATCATTGCCTATATGCTGCGTTTTTTACCCTTAGCGGTAGGCTCTGTGCGCACTAGCACTGAGCACCTTGATCCAAGTTTAGTTAAATCTGCGCGGGTCTTAGGCGCCAGTCCGCGCGAAGCATTTACCCGCATAACTTTACCACTAACAATGCGTGGGATCATAGCCGGTGCCGCTTTAGTATTTTTAGAATCCATGCGTGAATTAGAAGCAACCTTATTACTTGGCCCAACTGGCTTTGAAACACTATCGACTTATTTATGGCGTGTTTATGAGGCGGGCTATTTTGGTCGTGCTGCTATTCCTGGGTTATTGTTAGTACTGATTTCTGCGTGCGGTTTAGCTATTATGATGTCTGGCGAAAAACGTAACCAACTCGAACATTGAGGATTTAAATACAAATGCTATCTGTAAGCCAGTTGTCTATAGATTATGGCAGTAACCGTGTAGTAAGCGACCTAAATTTGTTGCTTGGTGAAAGTGAAATTCTCATGCTAGTAGGCCCTACGGGCTGTGGTAAAAGCACAATTTTACAAGCGCTCGCCGGACTAATTCCTATTAGCGAAGGTGAAATTAACTTAGGTAAATGGCAGGCTACCCCTAAATTGACTGTGCCACCTGAGAAACGCAGCGTAGGTATGGTATTTCAAGACTTTGCGTTATTCCCTCATTTAACCGTTGAGCAAAACATTGGCTTTCGTTTAAAAGATACCGCCGTTGCTGATCATTGGATAGCCCTACTGGGTCTTGATGACTTTCGTCATAAAAAGCCAGCCACCCTTTCAGGCGGTCAAAAACAACGAGTTGCACTAGCACGTACCCTTGCCCACCAACCTGACTTTGTGTTACTTGATGAGCCGCTTTCAAACCTTGATGCGGCACTAAAAGATATGCTGCGCTGGGATATCCGAAATGCCCTGAAAAAAGCTGGCGTGCCTGCAATTTGGGTGACTCATGATCAAGAAGAAGCTTTATCAATAGGCGATCGTGTGGGTGTGCTCAAGGCCGGAAAAATCCAGCAACTTGATACTCCTGAGCGTTGTTTTAGTGTGCCCAACAATCGCTTTGTTGCACGTTTTTTAGGTGAAGCAAGTTTCATTAACGGTTTTTTTGAGAATAATCAAGCAACTACAGCCATCGGCAATGTGCCCGCTCAGGGCGTAGATTGCCAACAAGGTGAGGTGGATGTCCTACTTCGCCCCGACGATGTAATGCTAGTACAAGGTGAGATCGGCAACAACGGTGTGGTCGTATGGGTACGCTTTGAAGGAGGGAGTCGTTTATGTGCAGTAGAGCTTGCCTGTAAAACAGTGGTTACTAGCCGCGTAAGCCACGAAGTCGTTGTATACCCTGGCGATAGCGTGCACGTATCGTTAAGTACTTCGCATCCACTCGCGGTGTATAAACGAGCAATCTAAACTCACTTTAACGCTTAAGTTACAACACTAAAAAAGCCCATATAGATGGGCTTTGCTGTAGGTGCTTTACTTTTTTAA
Organism: Pseudoalteromonas sp. SG41-2; assembly: GCF_014164535.1. Classification (NCBI taxonomy): domain Bacteria; kingdom Pseudomonadati; phylum Pseudomonadota; class Gammaproteobacteria; order Alteromonadales; family Pseudoalteromonadaceae; genus Pseudoalteromonas; species Pseudoalteromonas sp. SG41-2. The sequence continues at coordinate 118,723 of NZ_JACJFK010000012.1, forward strand.
TATGATAATTTTAACGACACCCTTGGCTATTAAAATCAACCACTAGACTTGCACCAGTACTATTGCCCGACACCTTTAAATAACCCCAATATTGGCTTTGATCACTAATATAAATACATTCGCTATTGCCGCTATTACTGGACTGAGCCTGTTCATTACTGCCATTTGGCCAGCTGCTGTTTGAATAACTTAGGCTGATGTCGCCACTGCCATTAGCGGTAGTTATCGCCACACCACTTTGACTTTGTACGTCAGCAATACTAAACCACATAGGATCGCTGTTACCCAAACAAATCACTTCACCGTCATTTAAACGGCCATTGCTACGACTACCTTGGGTAGCACATGCATCAGGTACACTACTACTTACTCCTGTGTATGAAGCGGTTAATTTCACATTATCAAACATGTTATAGCCACGAATCATTACTTGATAAACACCTGCTTGCGCAGGATTTATTACACATTGTTCACTATTACCACCGACATAAGGACGACAATCATAACTATCCATTGTTGGTGTAGCAGCATAACTCACATATAAATCAGCATCGCCCGTGCCACCACTTAAGCTAAACACTAAGTCGCTGGCACCTTGCGGTACATCAAAGCTGAAATACAACAGCTCATCTTGCTCGCCAGCAATAGTCATTGGTTGAGCGTTTATCAACTCGCCGTTACCAACGCTGCTATCCTCTTCAATACTAGCCAATGTTGATGCGGTTTGGCTGGCACCTTGGTTATCAACAACCGTTAACGATACGCTATATTGTCCTGATGTTGTATAAGTATGCACCGGGTTTGCTTGATTAGAACTACTGCCATCACCAAAGCTCCACTGATAACTAACAATTGAGCCGTCACTGTCAATACTGCCATTGCTCGTAAAATTGATCTCATTGTTTTGCATACCGGCATAAGGTCCATTGATGTATGCGATTGGTGGCGTATTAGTGGTTGTACCTGCAACTAAGTCATCACACCATTGTACAAACTCGTTTTCATAATTATTTGCCCACTGCACAGTTTTCGCTTTATAAGCACTCCAATTACCAATGCGTGTATCTGCAAGCATGGCATTAATTTCACTGTAATGGCGTTCGAACATAAAGCGCACAGCTAAGTAACCCCAGCGATAAATACGGTCTTGATCAAAACCGTCATAGTTAGTGGCAAATACTTGCGCTAAGGTATAACGCGAACCATCACTGATGGTATTTTTAGCGGCGTCATTATTATCAAGATTAGCAACATATTCTGCAACGCCTTCTGACCACCACACAATATCTTCAGTTGGTGAATTAAAGTTTCCATATAAGTCAAAACGACCATCTAAGTAATGCACATATTCATGCTCTAGATTCCACACGTAATGCTCAGCATTGGCGTAGCTCGCCTCATAGGCAATAAAATTTGCTTGATTACCCACAACTGCGGGGTCACCTTCTAAATACATGCCGCCATTATTGGTGTTAATGCCAAAAATCGCACCTGCGTATTTACTATAATCATCGCTGCTATCAAATATATTTACTTGTAAAAAACTATTGTTATCATCGGCAACTGGGGCGTTATTGGTGGCAAGTTTAGTGTGAAATAAACCTTCTTCTGCGCCCATTGCAGCACATGCAGCTGTATGTTGTGCTGCAGTCATATTTTGTGAGCGAATTTTAATAGTGCTACTACAGCTATAATTTTGCGAAAGCGCTTGCTGAGTAAGTTCATCAACAAAGCCACAAATACCATAGTCATTACAATCAGCGTAATAACTGACAGAATCTGCCGCCGCAAGCCATACTGCATCACCATAGCCAAAGCTGTTATAAGTACTAAAAACCGCTTTTAAGCCAGTATCAACAGTAGCTTGAATAGCAGTGTCGGAATATTGCTTAAGGCGCGCAAGCTCACTGGCTGCATTAACAATTAAATATTGTGCGTCAGAGTCAATCATCCACTGCTTTTGGGTAAATGCATTCAGCTTAGTAACTAAATCAGTATCGCTAGCTACAGCTGTAACAAATGCATCATTCCACTGGCCGCGATAAAGCAAAGTAAAAATACCATTCACCGCACTGCGTATATTCCATTTTGCAGCATAGCTTTCGTTAAAACGCGTTAGCCACTGTTTCACCACATACAAGTAACGATGTTGCTGTTCAGCGCTGTCCATCGTAATGATCACTTCAGAAAGCGTTTTACCGTGGCCGTCATTATCGTCATAAAAATGGCTGTTGTTTACAAAAGCATCTATCGCATCAATTACGGCAGGCGTAACCCAAGAGCTAAAGCTCACGTTGTCGTTGTAAAATTCCGCATAAAAACCAGCTCGTAAATATAGGAACAATGCCTCGAGTTCAATGTCACCACCGCCAGCATAAGTCTGTGAGAGTGACTTTGCATGATTAGCAACCGCATACATATTATCAGAACTAAATACTAGGCTCTGAGTTGATGCTGATGCACTAAATAGTTCATTAACACAGCCACTACCTTGATTTTTAAGCTCAGTAATAATGCTCGTTGAACTAGCATTAGCCAGTGCATTTAAATCGCAGCTGACTGTGGCCGCTTGGCTACGCATCATTAACATACTAAATTTTTGGGGTTGTGATTGCAGCTGTGCTATTGGTGCTTTTTCATTATGGCCGTGTTCAACGCCATGATGATGCACACGTTCAACAATCGCAGCTTGTGGCTTGAATACGCGCTGATGGGTCGTATTAGCAAGCGCCATAGAGCTTGCCCCTAGTAACGGTAACGCCAAAATCAATCTATTCATTTTCATAATTTACCTTTGATAAATTTTATTATTTCAATCCAGAACGGGTTATCGAGGACGCAATTTGCAACATATAATCGCCATTACATACAATATACTTTGCCTAAAACTAAAAAAACTTAATTCATTAGTTGTAGCAAAATAGAAAACACCAGCACTTTACCATCAAAAAGGGTACATATGTAAAGATATAAATGATAAGGCGACTTTGTGAAAAATCACCCAAACAGTAACGTGTGAGTTAGTAAGCTAGCAGATATAAAAAAGCCAGTACTTTATTATTAATAACAACCACTTTCTAGTTCATTCTTGTTCCTAATACCTAATTACGTAACTTGCTATACACGCTACAATATAATTAACACTTTGATTTAGCGTGAAATATGGTAATTTATTAGTGAATCGCGTTCACTATCATGAGAAGTCGTATGACCCAAAAAAAACATTGGACATTAAAAAGCATCGCCAAAGAATTAGGCGTTTCTAACGCTACCGTTTCAAATGCATTTAATCGTCCAGATCAACTATCAAAAAGTCGTCGCGAGTCTATTTTATTGGCGTGTAAAGAGCTTGGCTATTTTGGCCCCAATAAAGCAGCGCAGTCATTACGCCGTGGTAAATTTAATATTGTTGCGCTGGTATTACCTGACAGTATTGAGTATATGGTGTCGGATCCTGTGGCCAGTAGTTTTATGCGTGGTGTGGCTTCTATCCTTGAAAAAAACAATATTAACTTATTATTATTTTCGGGAAATAGTCAAAACCTTAACAGCGTATTAGATTTTGTTGATGGCTTTATTTGTTATGGCCGTCCGCGCAATCAATCACTTGTAGATCAATTAAAAATTGTACCCAAACATGTGGTTACCGTTGATTTTGATATTGATCGTAATGCCTCAGTAAACATAGATAACGAACAAGCTAGTTATGAAGTGGCCAAACACGTATTAAAAAGCAGTGCTGATCAGGTCGCTATATTGGGACTGCGGTTATTAGATGAAAATGTATTGTGTCGTGTATATGAGCACCATGAATGCGAAGCCGGTCAATCAATTGCACATCAAAGATTACGAGGTTATCAAAAAGCATTAAGCGAAGTTAACATTACCTTAGGTGACGATAGAACTTGGAATATTCCAGAAAGTAGCGAACGTTATGCAAGCATCGCAGCAAAAGAAGCGCTCAACTGCATACCTAGACCCAATGTATTACTTTGTATGAGTGATCTTATTGCCCTCGCGGCAATTCGCGAAGCAGTTAAAATAGGTATAAAAATACCCCAAGAATTGCGAATTGTTGGATTTGATGGCATTGATGAAGCGCAGCGCTCTATGCCAACATTAACAACTATTCATCAAAATAGTGAAGAAAAAGGAGCATTAGCAGCTAATTTATTTATTAGCAAAAAAGAGCAAAAAGCACTTATCAACTACCAATTACAGTTAGGTCATAGTGGCTGATAAGTGACTGATTGTAAGGTTAACTTAGTTTAACAAATCATTTAGTGAGGTGAGTATTTGCTCATTCCCAGTGCGTTCAATTATTAACGCTTCGCGACGTGCAAAATTAACTTTTAGGACAATTTCACTTTCGTTTAATAGCCACTTTAAAGCACAACTATTGTCATCACCTTCAACACTAAACTCACCTGCAAAGGCACTGTGAGTATTACGTATCTCAATTAATTTTAGTAATCCCTGTACAACAGGCTTTGCAAGAGACTGCGCAATGATATCAGCATCTAAATATGGACGATTAATATCACGACCTACATTTGATTTTGCTAGTAACGCCATATCATTTTCAGCTGCGAATAAGCCACCGTAGTAAACTTGTGGTACGCCGGGTGCAAAAAATTGAATCGCGCGCGCAACTAAATAGTCAAAATCATTTGCGCCTAACGCATTGTAATAAGTGCAATTTACTTGGTACAAGTCGACATTACTGGCAGCAGCCCCAGTTGCTTGGCGGCTTTGGTTATTGCTATTTGCATGAATAGTTTCAACTAGATTATCAATTTGCGCTGCATTTAATAATCCTGGCTTATCACCCATTGGACCCGCATCAATAATACCAATGCCATCATGGGTATCGAGTACTGTTAAGCAATTACGTGGTGAAATATTTAACCACTTTACAAGTGCATCACTGTTATTGGTAAATAAGCTGTGCAAAATCAATGGTGGTAATGCGAAGTCATAAACCATATTGACCCGCTTTGCGACGTCAACTTGAGTTTGATAATGGCTGTGGATTTCAGCAATTGTTTCCATACCCAATGCATTAGCTTGCGCCGATAACTTATCTAAATAATCAAACGTTTCATCTAGCATAAAGCAGTTTGTGCCGGCTTGCTTAATCGCGTAACCCGCCGCATCTAAACGAATAATATTAACGTTATTAGCAGAGAACTTCGTTAATACATTATTTAAATACGCAATGCCCGCAGCAACTTTAACATTAATGTCGATTTGATTATCGGTAAACGTGGTCCAAAAATCATACGTTTGACCATCGCCACATGGCATTGGAGTAAAACAACTGCCAGGGCGCGGGCGATAAATCGCTTTTTGCTCGGCGTCGCTCATGCCATTTGGAAAGACATCTTCTTTAGTTAAAAATAAATCCCAAAACGAAGATGCTTTGCCTTTTGCCAGTACGTCCTGAAACTGAAAAGATTGCGCCGATACGTGGTTTACAATCAAATCGGCCATCAGATCATAGTCTGCGCCTAACACTTGAATGTCTTGCCAAGTACCGATCCGTTCATCCACGGCACTATGATCAATAGGGTCAAAGCCTGCATCACTACCATCAATTGGATTATAGAAGGGCAATAGGTGCACACCTCCAAATACGCCGTGTAATGGGCCATTTAAAAGTGTGGTCAATGCGTTGATATCTTGACCAGTGATCCGATCAGCGTATGTGATCAATTGAACTTTATTCTTCATCATTGTGTGATTACCATGTTGAAACTTAATCGATTAAGATATATCTTTAACTAGCGAGTGAGAATTTACAAGTAATTTTTAATAATTTTACATACAAAAATCGTGGCTTACGTAATACTACAATAAGTAACTAACTGACTTACTGAGTGTTAACTGAGCATTTAACGAGGAAAAAAGTACATGACAAAATCACACACACACGTAAGCAGCGACCCGTTGCAACAAATACGCTGGCTTACATATATGATGTTTTTTATGTTTGCCATGACTTCTGATGCGGTGGGCATGATCATACCTGAACTTATAAAAGAGTTTGGTTTAAGCATGACCCAAGCAAGCGCGTTCCATTATGCACCTATGGCGCTAATTGCTTTTAGTGGATTGTTTTTAGGTTTTTTAGCAGACAGTTTAGGGCGTAAAACAACCATCATGCTAGGCCTTTTAATATTTTCGGCGAGCTGTTTCTTGTTTGCGTTTAGCACCAGCTTTACCTTCTTTTTATTGCTACTTTGCTGCATAGGCTTAGCCATTGGTTTATTTAAAACGGGTGCGCTTGCGTTACTTGGTGATATTTCACATAGTAACGAAGATCACACTAAAACGATGAATAAGGTAGAAGGCTTTTTTGGCATAGGCGCCATTGTAGGGCCAGCTCTAGTAGGCGTCTTACTGGTGCAAAATGTAAGCTGGACTTACCTGTACATTATTGCAGGTGTAATGTGTTTAATTCTCGCTTTACTAGCGTGGCGTGCAGACTACCCAGCCGTTGTAAAAACCACAGCAAAGCCCACTTCGCTTGCCACCACCATGAAAATGATCAAAAATCCGTATGCGCTAGGTTTTTCTCTGGCAATTGCCCTTTATGTGGCCACGGAGGTTGCTATTTATGTATGGATGCCTACGCTGTTAAAAGATTACACTGGCTCTTGGCCACTACTTGCAACCTATGCATTGACAATATTTTTTGTACTGCGTGCCGCAGGGCGATTTATTGCCGTATGGTTACTAAACCGCTATAGCTGGCAAGGTGTTATGGCCTATTTAAGCTTAGGCATTGCGCTGTGTTATGTCGGTACATTATTCGGTGGCGTTGATTGGGCTGTGGGTTTATTGCCGCTTTCGGGGTTATTTATGTCGATGGTTTATCCGACTTTAAACTCTAAAGGTATATCCTGCTTTGCAGTGCAACAGCACGGTGCTGTGGCGGGCGTGATATTATTTTTTACCGCACTTTCGGCGGCTTTAGCACCCTTGTTCATGGGTATGATCAGCGATTACTTTGGCCATGTGCGTTACGGTTTTTATTTAGCTACGGGCTTTGCTGTCATTTTATTTTTAGCTATGCTGTTTAATTATTTTAAAGATCCATCAGCAACGGCTTTACAGCAAGATAACCCTGTAACTGAGTAAACCTATATTCTAAGACAATAAAAAATACTTTATAAATCAATGAATGAATAAAAAAAGAGCAAATTAAGCACAAAATAATTTGCTTCTTGTAAAATATTTGTTATTTTTACTTAATCGATTAAGTAAAAATACAAATCCAATTGGGTTCAACACAACGAGGCGTAACCATGACAACACACAACACACCTTTATATTTAATCAGTGCATTAGCACTTGCCGTAAGCCAAGGCGTACATGCGCAACAACAAGATCAAAATTCTCAAGTACAAGCTAACAAAGGTCTTGAAACAATCGTTGTAACTGGTGTACCACGTCGTACAACGATTATGGCATCAAGCGTATCAGTCAGTAGCTTGTCGCTTGAACAGGTTGAAGTGTCTACACCTCGCTCAACCGCTGAGGCGTTTAGAATCATTCCGGGTATTCGCGCAGAATCGACCGGTGGTGAAGGTAACGCAAACATTGCTGTGCGTGGTTTACCTGTGGCATCTGGCGGTGCGAAATTTTTACAATTACAAGAAGACGGTTTACCTGTACTGCAATACGGTGATATCGCTTTTGGTAACGCTGATATTTTTATGCGCTTAGATAATACCGTACAAACAATCGAATCAATTCGTGGCGGCTCAGCATCGACGGCTGCAAGTAATGCACCTGGTGGCATTATTAACTTTATTTCTAAAAATGGTGAAAACGAATCAGGCAGCGTATCAACTACTCTGGGCCTCGATTACGATAGCGTTCGTACAGACTTTGAATACGGTACTTACCTAAGCGATAGTGTACGTTTTCATGTCGGTGGCTTTGTTCGCCAAGGTGAAGGTCCACGCGAAACAGGTTACACATCAAATAAAGGCGGGCAAATTAAAGCCAACCTAACCAAAGATTTTGAAAACGGCTATGTTCGAATTTATTACAAGCATTTAGATGATAAAAGCGTAGGTTACTTACCGATGCCAATGTATGCAAATGGCGATTCTATCCCTGGGTTTGACGCACAATCGGATACACCACACTCGGCATTATTTACAAAAACAGTGCGTCTAAACGGCGAAAACCAAATTAGCAGTGGCGATATTCGCGACGGTATGAACCCTAACGTTGACTCAATTGGCTTTGAAGCAGTATTTGACTTAGATAATGATTGGCGTATCGAAAACCGTTTTCGTAAATCATCTGTAAGCGGTAACTTTAATTCACTTATTCCTGCTGAAGTAGGCAGTGCAACGTCGATTGCAGAAAGTATTGGCGGCGCAGGTGCAACACTCAGCAATGCAAATACTGGGGCTGCATTTAAAGACAATTTAGCAATGCGTATTCATACGTTTGACGTCACAATGAACGACTTTGACTCTATTGTGAACGACTTTAAATTGACTAAATCGCTCGATGACGACACCAGCATTACGTTTGGTTACTACGCATCAACGCAAAACATTGCCATGTCGTGGTTATGGAACTCTTATCTAATGGAGCTTAAGGGCGATAACGCAGCCTTATTAAATGTCACAGCTGCCGATGGTACTGAGTTTTCTGAAAATGGTTTATACGCATACGGAACACCTTTTTGGGGTAACTGTTGTCAGCGTGATTACGACACAGAATACGACACTCGCGCCCCGTACGTTGCATTTTCTACAAAACTTGGCGATGTAAGTATTGATGCAAGTGCCCGTTACGATAGTGGCGAAGCTCGCGGTAATTACGCAGGTGCAGTAACCTCTACAGTTGATATGAATCGTGATGGTGAAATATCCGTTCCTGAACAAAATGTTGCAGGCATTGATATTACTAATGCCAGCCCAGTTAACTACGACTGGAACTACACATCTTATTCAATTGGTGCTAACTATCAAATTGACCCAAGTCTGGCAACATTTGCTCGTATCAGTAAAGGCGGACGAGCGAATGCTGACCGACTTTTATTTGGTAAAGTACGTGCAGATGGCTCTGTTGCGAAAGAAGATGCTGTAGATGAAGTTAATCAATATGAGTTTGGGGTTAAAAAACGTTTTGATTCCTTCTCTGTATTTGCAACTGCTTTTTATGCAGAAACTGAAGAGCAAAATTTTGAAGCTACATCACAAACCTTTTTCGACCGTGAATACGAAGCCAAAGGGATTGAGATTGAATCAACTTACTTCATCGATGCGTGGGATTTTCGCGGTAACTTAACCTGGACCGATGCTGAAATCGTTAAAGATGCACTAACACCGGAAGTAGAAGGTAATACGCCTCGACGCCAAGCAGATTTAATTTACTCACTAATGGCGCGTTATAGCTACGAGAAAGGTGCAGCTGGTGTAAGCTTTATTGGTACTACCGATGCATACGCTCAAGACAACAACGACCTTAAATTTGATGGTTACACCCAAGTAAATGGCTTTGTAAGCTACGATTTATCTGAAAACCTTAGCATCGCGCTTAATGTAAATAACCTATTTGATACAGTCGGTATTACTGAAGCCGAAGAAGGTTCTATCCCAGATAATAATATTATTCGTGCCCGCACTATTAACGGCCGTACAACGTCACTAACACTTAAATACCTATTTAATTAACCGAGCTTTAGTATTTTTAAGCGCTGAATAATGTATTTTCAGCGCTTGATCTCCTAACATCTATTTACCTTGAAAGACTCTCCCACTACTTTTGACCTAGCCCTTGCTAGGTTTTTTAGGATTTACAATATGACCAAATTACTTAGCCTTGGCGAGCTGCTTATTGATATGCTGCCGCAAGATTCTCAAAACAGTGCTTATTTGCCCATTGCTGGCGGCGCTCCTGCCAATGTAGCGGTAGGTTATGCCAAACTGGGCGGCAAAGCGGCTTTTTGTGGCGGTATGGGCGATGACTATTTTGCTAAACAATTAAGTAAATCGCTTGCGCAATATAAGGTAAGTACAGAGTACTTATTTACAATTAAAGACTCTCAAACGGCCGTGGTTATTGTCAGTTTGGATGAAACCGGTGAACGCAGCTTTAATTTTTATCGCCACAATACCGCCGATTTACTGTTAACGAGTGAGCATTTAAACCATATAAAATGGGATGAATTGAGTACCCTACACTTTTGTTCCAACACGTTAACTAATTTAGCCATTGCGCGCACCACGATCAATGCTTTAAAGCTGGCTAAAAACAACCATAAGCTAGTCAGCTTTGATGTGAATTTACGCTATAGCTTGTGGCAAAATAGCAATGACATTGAGCAAAATGTACACGCGTGTTACGCCTATTGCGATATTGTTAAACTATCGCGTGATGAGCTGAACTTTTTAGCTGAGCAAACACAGCAAGCACCTGATGATTATTTACAATCTATTTTAGATACAGGTGTTAAATTGGTATTTTTAACCGATGGCCCTGCACCGGCAACGGTTTACCATAACGTATTTACATTTACTGAAGCTGCACCAATTATTACGGCGGTTGATACCACCAGTGCGGGCGATGCGTTTATTGCCGGGGTTTTGTATTATTTAAATCATAATGATGAAAATATATTGCTCACGGATAAACTCAACAATCAGCAAATAGTAAAACGCGCTTTAAATTTCGGCCTTCGCTGTGGCTCTAAAGCCTGCTTAGCCAAGGGGGCTTTTCCAGCATTACCAATGTTAGTTGATGTAGTTTAAAAGATTAAAGCCCATGTTAATGCCAGTTAATTAGTATTGACTGGCATGAAACGATAACAGCGCTTGGTATTTAAGTATTTTATAAATACCCTACTCTTCTAGCCACTCAATTGCAGCTGTCGCATTTTCAAAATAGGCCATTTCACCTGATACAACGCGGTTTCCTATTTTAGCAATATTGGACTGCCATTTTTTATTGCCATAAATAGCAACTTTTTTCAGCTCTTTATTGTGTTTTATACCTAACTTTAAATCATCCCATGCGGCTCTAAAGCCACCGCCCTGAAACTCGATACTATCAATGAGTACATTTATTATTGGCTGTTTTACTTGCGATAAGGCTGAATCAATCATCGGGGGGATGGTTTTATAATCTTCGTGAGTAAGCTTGCCAACCGCTTTTAAGGTTAAGAAAAACTCACGGCCTGCGCCTTCAATATCAATAGATAAACCATGGTTTAAATGTGTCATAACTTAGTCTCATTTATACGTTAAGGTTTGAGAATACGTTAAGTTAGATTAATAAATTATGAAGCAAATCAAAATACAGCTGGGAAAGTACAAAGTGAGCATTTGCTCACTTTTTTATATAAGCTTTAAGGGTTTTCCAAGCGATGAATTTGCTTATCTACATCCGTTAAATGACCTGTTTTAAGCCAAACTTTTGCGCCTTCACTGCCTGCTTTAGCATTAACCATGCTGTTTATGGGAACTCTTAACCAACTGTTTTTTACAAGTGTATCGCCCTGCTCTTCAAGTGAACCTTCAAGTACTAAAAACTCAGCCCCACCGGGTGCATTTATCGCTATCTCGGCGTTCGCTTTAAAATGCATTAAACTCACCTCTTCAAAGGCGTCTTTATAAAGAGGAGCTACATTTACATCACTAAACTCAGCGTGAGGAACACCTTGCATGGTATTAGTTTGTAAACGTACATGCTCTCTGTCCTCTGGCTGAAACTGCCATAATTTTACAAATATAACGCAGCCGCTTTCGGAGCCTGGAGTATGCTTTGATTCGGGCGGATTACGAATATAAGAACCCTTGGGGAAATCACCATGTTCATCTTGAAAAACACCTTCAAGCACAATAAATTCTTCACCGCCGGTATGTGTATGGGCAGAAAAATGGCTATTTGGCGCATAACGTACAATGCTGGTTGCACGTGCAACCTCATCGCCTACTCTATCAAGTGGACGCCTATCAACACCCGCCATCGGTGACGCTATCCACTCGAGTGATTCACTGTGCACGACAACACGTTTGCTAAAGTCTGCTGCAATTTTCATATTTGCCTCCAAATTATAAATCTATTTAGCAATACTTGGACGCTGCGCGACCTTTTGTTGCCATGCAATTAAATGTGATAACTCACTTGGAATAACAATTTGTGCAAAGCCTGCAAACACCAGGCCGGCGTACAAAGTAATATCTGCAACAGTAAATTGCTCACCGGCAACATAAGCAGAATTGGCTAACACTGTATTAAAATAAACAAAACCTTGGTGCGCTTTTTCACCTTGCTTTGCTCCCCAAGCAACATTTTGATAGGTTTCAAGTGCTGGGCCTAAACCATCCGTTGCATGATGAAAGTAACTGGCTACCGCATCAAGGACCATTGACTCCGCACGCTTTTGCATCATATTAATCACCGCGCGTTCTTTTGCCTCAATACCCATTAATGAAGGGCCAGCAAAAGTGGTATCAATAAATTCAGTAATCGCGGTGCATTCTGCTATATATGTCCCGTCATCTAGCTCTAAAACAGGCACGCCTGCTAAGGGGTTTTTAGCTAAAAAGGCTTCAGTACGATGCTCACCATTTAATAAATCAACAGCAACAAATTCAACTTTGTCAGTCGCATTTTTTTCAGCAAGAGCAATACGTACACGTAATGGATTAGGAAAGTTTTCTACGTCATAAATTTTCATAATTATCTCTTTATATTTTTAACCATAGTTTGAACTAATACTGGCAAGAATAATCACCTACCTACTGATAGGTAATTTATATTAATATCTAGATTTTTGCAAACTTAAAAAATAAAAGAGCTTGAATATAACTACCTACTGGTTGATAATTTTTTGCAGCGATATGAAGGAAATTTTAAAATGACAAAAAAAGCAGCCCTGTTAAAAGCAGCAGAAAATAAGGTTAGACTTGGTGGCTATAGCAATTTTAGCTTTAGAGAGTTGGCGAATGAAATTGGTATTAAAAGTGCGAGTGTGCATTATCATTTTCCAACCAAAGCTGATTTAGGTGCTGAACTCGCGCATCAATATACGGATGCCTTTATCGCTGTGCTTGGCGAACCGGAGGCACACAAAGCAAACGGTAAAAATCCTATTGATATTTACACGCAATTATTTAGAAATGCGTTAGTTATAGATAAAAAGATGTGCTTATGTGGCTTACTTGGCGCACAAAGTGACAGTCTTCCTGATAAAGTGCGCGATGAAGTAAAACGCTTTTTCATTAAAAACTTAGCCTGGTTAACTCAAGCACATAAAATAAATGGAGAGCTTAATCCTGAACGTGCCGCGATTAAAACAGTGAGTTTATTAGAGGGCGCGATGATGATCAGTAACACCCTTGACGATATTAGTTACTTTGAACAAGCCATTTTCTAACAGGCATTACGTCACTTTAGAACTATAAAAAAAAGCGAGCTTTACAGCTCGCTTGTTACGTCATTAATACACTGCAGTGTATTAATTTACACGCACTTTATGTTTTGAATGTACTATAGCTAGTGCAATAAATCCTACCACAGCAACCACAACACCAATTGGTTTGCCCATATCACTTGATAAGTTAAGGCCAATTGCAGCGGTCATGATGTACGATAACGTAACGGCTGTAGCTATTACTGCAGGAATACTCGCAATCCAATGGAATGTTCCACGGTCAAATAAGTACTTAGTCGCAAGCCATAACACACTCGTAGAAAGCAGCATGTTTGAAAATGCGAAGTAGCGCCAAATAACAGAGAAATCGAGTTTTGTCATAAAGTATGCGATTGCTAAAATTGGCACCGCAAGCAATAAACGATTACGCAAACTTTGCGGAATATTAAACGCATCAACCACGGTTAAGCGCAGTGAACGAAACGCCGTATCACCTGAGGTAATTGGGAATACTGCTACTGCAATAATCGCCATAATTCCACCAAACACACCTAAATAACTGTTTGCTATATGATTAACCACTAAACCTGGGCCGCCTAAATCAAGCATTGCTTTTAAACCTGCATAGCCTTCTGGGAACGCAGCAATACCAGCCAGTGCCCATACACAACCAACAATACCTTCACACATCATTGCGCCATAATAAACTGGACGAACGTATTTTTCGTTAGTTAAGCAACGTGCAATAATTGGTGCTTGCGTAGAGTGAAAACCACTAATCGCACCACAGGTTATGGTAATAAACAATAATGGCCAAGTAGGTAATCCATCTGGATTTGGAGTTAAAAAGTCGTGGGCATGATCAGCTTCAAAATACGCTAAAAAATCACCTGCTACTGGTAAATGCGGCGCATTAATTAACAGTGATACAGCAATTGCAACTGTCATCACAATCATTAATAAACCAAAAACAGGGTAAAATTTAGTAATGATTTTATCAATTGGCAGTAAAGTAGCTAAAAAATAATAGGCCAAAATTGCCAAAACCCAAAAGGTATTATTGGCAAATATAGTATCTTTAAATACGTCTAAGTTACTTAATAATCCAGCGGGGCTCATTATGAATACCACGCCGACAAAAAACAGTAACATCGCCGTAAATATTAACATAAAGCCTTTAAATACAACGTTATAATATTTACCTGCAATTTCTGGTAAGCTTTTGCCATCCTCTTTGATACTCATAACACCTGAGTAAAAGTCGTGTACAGCTCCACCTAATACATTACCGAGTACGATCCAGACCAAAGCAATTGGTCCATATAGAGCACCTAGAATAGGGCCAAATATTGGGCCTACCCCTGCAATATTTAAAAACTGAATTAAAAACGCACGAACAGGATGAATTGCAACATAGTCAACACCTTCGCTAAAGCGTTTTTGTGGTGTATCAATGGTGGCGTCCATACCAGCTTGTTTTTCTACAAAGGGACTGTAGAACTTGTAACCTAATATTAAAATAGTCAGGCAGATAAAAAAGATGATCATAAGCACGTTTCTCTTTTTGTATTATAGAGCGCGTTGTCAGTCGCCCCGAATTTCAAACTATGGGTAATCGTTGAACGTTAGCAGAGCCTGTTAAAATCCACAATACGACTATCTGATAATATTATTAGATGTTTGAAGTGCCGAGTTTAACTATCAGGAACAATATAGTAGGCAATAAAAAAGCCTTGCAGGGGAACAGCAAGGCTTGGGACTTCACGGGGAATTATTTAAATGTTAAGTGCACTTATTCAAATGTCACTGTTACGATATTTGAACATACATCTGCTGTAACACAAACTTGGTAATCATAGGCTGGCAAAGTTGCATTACGTAAGAAGTCACGGTGACGGCCGTTATCAGTCGTTGTTCCTACAAACTCACCATTACGATATACATTAAGTGACTGAGCACCCACTTGTTCCCAGCTAAGATCAACACGCATAGTATTAAGGCGTGTTTTATTGGCACGTACCAAACTCAACTCTATCTCAACATCACTCACAACCACGGTTTGCGTTGTTGTATCAGTATTGCCTTCGCTATCAGTAACCGTAAGGCTAACGTCATAATTACCTGCTTGTGCATAGGTATGAGCGGGGCTTGCATCGGTTGACGTTGCACCATCACCAAAGTCCCAGCTCCACTGCGTGATATCATCATTTGCATCACGGCTGCTGTCTGTAAAGCTCACAGAAAGACCTTGTGCATCAAACTCAAAACCGGCCTCTGGTGGCTGCGGGCTGACTTCACCAATGGCACTAAATGTAAGTGACCAATTATTCAGCGTACCTGTATCTGCTGCATAGGTATCTTCAATATGTAATACCCAATCACCCGTTGCCACTTCACCATTAAAATCAGCTAAAGAGTAGCTTTGAACTATATCATCTGCGCTACCGCCTGATTGACTATGTAATGTAGAGCTTGTTCCGCTAGGCGAAGTTAACGTAACGATTAAATCACCAATGTAAGTATGTGAAATATCAATACTCGCTTGAGTTGCAAAAACAGTCAGTGGATCATTTACGGTGATCACAGAATCAACACCGTCAACATTGTTATCGGGGATTGCTACTGCGGTATCATTCGTATAGGTAAAATCATTTAAGCCAACAGGATCAACTAATAAGCTTACTGACTTCTGCTTAGCCAACTCGCCAGAAGATGCATTTACGCTAAAGTCATAGCGCCCCCATTGTGTTGACTCTTGAGTTGGCACACTAAGTATCACCACATCACCAGGCGTTGCAGTGTTTGCTGATAAACTAGCACCAGCTAAATCGCCAATTAATTCAAGATCTACAACCCCTTGCCACTGGGCAATTGAGCCAATTTCAAATGTATATGTTGCCGTTTCACCGGCAGTGATCTGCTGAGCTGTTGGTGTAACAGATAGTTTAAAGCTTGGTGTAGGGTCTGCCTGCTCAAGAGCTTGATTAGCGTTTAAGCGTTTGCCCGATACGGTCTTCCCTGCCAGTTGTGCATTATCATCGCCACTATCCATAAGCAGCTGTTTAAGCTCACTTGTTGATAAGTCAGGATTGAGTGATAGTACCAAAGCAGCGACACCCGCAACATGCGGTGTGGCCATTGATGTACCAGAGTAAGTGGCATAACCATTACCCGGTACGGTTGATAAAATAGCGCTCCCTGGTGCGGCTAAATCAACACTGGTTAAACCCCACTGTGAAAAGTCTGACATATTATCGTTACGATCAGTGCTGGCCACTGACAACACGCTTTCATGCTCATAATTGGATGGATAATGTGGATTTTGATCATTATCAACGGCGTCATTACCTGCAGCGGCAACAAATAAAATGTCAGCTTGTTCGCTGGCGGTTATCGCATCAGCAAGCGCTTGGCTAAAGCCACCACCGCCCCAACTATTATTTAGTACGCGAACATTTACACCCGCATTTTTCAGACTCACCATATAGTCAATACACTTAATAGCGTCGGATGTAGAGCCACTGCCTGATGCATCTAAGAACTTACAACCAACAATCGCCGCTTCATGATTAACACCCACAACACCATTATTGTTATTACCTGCAGCGCCGATTGTCCCTGAGACATGCGTACCGTGACCTTGGTCATCCATTGGGTCGCCAACATTTGTAATGGCATTAATACCATGCACGTCATCAATGTAGCCATTACCATCATTATCGATGCCATCGCCTGCGATTTCATTCGGGTTTATCCACATATTTGCCGTTAAATCACTATGACTGTGATCTACACCAGTATCGATAACGCCCACAACGACATCTTTACCACCTGTTGTAATTGACCATGCTTCGAGTGCATCTATATCCGCATCGGCCGTCCCACCAGATTGGCCTTCATTGTGTAACCCCCACAACTTTGAAAAATCAGGGTCATTGGGAGCCGTAGCAATATTCACGCGATAATCTGGCTCAACATATTCTACCGCTGCATGTGTTTGCAGTAATTTAATTGCTTGCTTGGTGCTCATGCCAGTTACTTCAAACTTAGCTAGACGACCAGATAAAATCGACGAATAGTTGTCATCAACACCATCTTTATTTAAATCACTTACTTTAGCTTTTACTAAACTGCGGGCTTGACTACGCATTGCCACAGAAGTGCCTTTTTTATACATAACGAGCAATGAGTCTTGAGAAGCTCGTGCTGAAGGATCTGCAGCAATGGTTGTTACTTGTGCTGCAGCTAAACATGGCAAAATAGCCAAGCTTAAAATAGATAATTTAGTTTTCATATTTTGTATCCATAGTTAGAAATATTAACTTAGCTTTGTTACTAAGTTTCGCTAACTTCACTACTTTTGAAATATCACTGGCAAGCACCATAAATGACAGAGAAAACCTAAACCAGACAAGAAAAATTCAATAAATTACTAAAAAACCAGTCTTTAACACTGTTTTTAACGGTCAATTTATTAACAACACAATCGTTTTTATGAGTAATTAGCGCTCAGTAGATGCCTTACTCGCCTCATCTTTTATTACCAGATTATTCAACATTCCAAGCTGATTACGGTGGAAAACAAGTAAGCAATTGAAAAGAAAGTAGATTAAAAATCATAAAAAGAGATGATTTCGAATATTACGTTTACACAATAAAGTTAACCGTCAATTGGTAGCAGTGCGTAAGTAAAAAAGCATTAATTGCATAAAACACAACACTGCATATCAATATAATTCTTCACTCACTTTTGTATGAGTGAGCTTTTTGCTCTTGATATCACAAAACTTAAATCGGCAAGGCATGCCGAACAAACTATGCAGAACATTAAGGTATCCACAACCCATTAATGACTGCTCTAATAATTATAAGTTAAGGAAAAATCATGAAGTTAAATAAATCTTTATTGACATGTGCAATCGCAGTTGCATTAAGTTCAAGCTTTGTTGCACACGCAAATATCGACGATAAAAACCAATCAACCTCTGTATTAGCAAGTCAAGTGTCAACTACTGCGGTAGGCAATGTCCTCACTATTGAACAAACATCATTGCAAGGTATGGGTAACGATGTAATGGTCACGCAACAAGGTGATGGCCTTGAAGCAAACGTAACAAGTTTAGGCGATAACAACAGCATTAATGTTGATCAAAAACAAATTCAAAACTTGTCTTTAACGTACGTAATAGGCGATAACAACACCCTAAGTCACAGCCAAGATGGTGAAGTTAATGGCGCTCTATCAGACATAACAGGCGATGATAACTCAGTCAATGTTGTGCAGTTTGGCACGGGCTTTTTTGGTATTAATAACGAAGCGATTAACGTAGTTCAAGGTGATGCTAACGACATTGCAGTTACTCAGCAAGATGGCGGCCATTGGTTTTATAATTTGGATTTGCAAGGTAATAGCAACAAAATTAGCGCATCTCAAGCAGGCCTTTTAAATGAAGCAACGCTGGCAACTATTAGTGGTGACGAAAACACCATTGAAGTTACTCAAAACGGCTTGTTTAACGCTTTTACACTTACTGAACTCGTTGGTAATACGAATGAAGTAGTAATAGCACAAGAAGGTAATTTCAACGGCGTTACGGTTACTTCTGTTCGCGGCGATGAAAACAGCTTAGAAATCGAACAAGCGGGTGATTCAAATACTGCGACTTTTGCAAGTGTTGAAGGAAACGAAAACACCCTATCAATCGACCAAGAAGGTAATACCAATACCTTCACATCTGAGTTATTTGCCGGTAATGACAATCAAGTTTCGGTTGATCAACAACAAGATAATAATCAAGTTGGGGCTGATGTATTAGGTGATAACAATGAACTCACTGTTATGCAAAATGGCTCAATGAACGAGACCTACTTGGGCACAATTGGCGCTGACAATGAATTCTCAAGCGTTCAAATTGGTAACGAAAACAGCGCTCACATCGCTAATTTTAATGGTCAAGGCAACGACGTTGATTTAGCTCAAGCCGGTGACATGAATACCGCTTTAATTCAATCTTCGTACCCTGACACATCGCTTACTTCAAACGATAATGACATTAATATCAGTCAATTAGGCAGCACAAATGAAGCAACATTAACCTTTGCAAGTGTGCTAAATAGTAATAACAATAGCGTTGATTTTAGCCAAAGTGGCGATCTGAATGCGATTGATTTAGTTATGGAAGGCAGCAACCATTCTATTGATATTTCGCAGCAAGGCGATATGAATATGGTAGCAGGTATCGATACGGGTGCATTTATCGTTGGTGGTGACAACATCAACTTCACAGTCACACAAGTAGGCAATGGCAACTTAGTTGAAGGTGCTATTACCGCTTCTAACACTTCAGTCGTGATCACCCAAGTGGGCGATTACAACACAGCAACTGTGAGCCAAGAATAAGGATATTGGGGGGCACGTCCCCCCATATTAAACATGACATTAGTTAGAACGCTTATTACCGCGCTAAGCCTGCTTTTTTTAACTACCTTTAGCCACTTATCTCAAGGCGCTGACGAATTAGAAATAGATGGCCTAGTGCTCGATCGCAGCATTAGTCGCTTTGGTCACCAGTTTTATTTTGAATTTTCAAACCTTTGGCGCGACCTACCCTCAACCGCTGGTTTTAATATAGAAATAAAAGAGACCGTACTTCCTCGGGCTGGCACAAAACTGACCTTAGTAATGAATAATCAAATTGTATATGTAACCTATTTAGGGCGTCGCTTGGAGCCTATTGATGAGCGTGTAGAACACGCTTTATACAGTGTTATGGATGCGATGGCGCGCTCTAATTTACATAAAGCTTCGCCCGATATGGCAAAAAATGGATGGTAAAATGGCCCCCTACTCAAGAAAATATATAACAACAATTATAATGATATTACTCCCCTTATCTGTATCTGCAACAGAGCTTGTGTATACCCCCATTAATCCAAGTTTCGGAGGTAGTCCACTCAATGCCAGTATGCTATTAAATAAAGCGCAAGCGCAAAATAAACATAAAGCACCAATAATTGAACAAAGCTACGCTGAGAAATTTCAAGATTCTCTAGAACGTACCTACTTAAACCGCATGGTAAGAGAGATCACTGATATTGCCTTTGGTGAAGATATAGATGAAAGTATTTTTAACCAAGATTCAATTTTTTTAAGTGGTGATTACGAAATTCAAGTGATCACCAGTACCGTAGATTCAATTACAGTGCGAATAACCAACACCACTGACAACAGTGTCGTGGTCATTGAAGTACCGAGGTTTAGCTAAATGAAAGCGCTATTTATTGCAGTACTTACCCTGGCATTATCCGCATGCAGTAGCATGGGCAATTTGATCCCACCTTCGCAACAGTTGGCCGCAAGTTTAACCCCCACTGAAACCTTTAAAGCACTTCAACAGTTACCAACACCTGCTGGCAGTATCGCTGTATCGGTATATTCTTTTCGTGATCAAACGGGGCAATATAAACCGCAAGGCAATGTTAGTTCATTTTCAACCGCCGTCACTCAAGGGGCTAATTCCATCTTAATACAAGCGCTGCACGAATCTGATTGGTTTATTCCGGTTGAACGTGAAGGTTTGCAAAATATTCTGACTGAAAGAAAAATTATTCGCGCCGCCCAAGCCGAACAGCCAAATGCTGTTGAATTACCACCACTGACCACCGCTAAAATCATTTTAGAAGGCGGTATAATTAGCTACGACACCAATGTAAAAACCGGTGGTTTTGGCATGGAATATTTTGGCATCGGCGCGTCAGAACTCTACCGCGAAGATGCAATCTCGATTTATTTACGTGCCGTAGACGTGCGTACTGGGCAAGTATTATTGTCCGTAGCCACCAGCAAAAAAGTGCTCAGCCAAGAGATGCGCGCAGGGTTCTTCCGTTATGTTAGTTATAAACGTTTAGCCGAAGCCGAAGCGGGTTTTAGTGATAACGAACCGATGAGCATTTGCGTAACCCAAGCAATTGAAAAAGCCCTCAGTGATCTAGTCATCAAAGGCATAGATAAAGGCATATGGGCAACAAAGCGTAGTTAATTAAACACTTAACATGATTGCTTTGGTAAATAGTTAATTCATTTACTAAGGCCACATGCTAATCTCTAAAATTAATCTTGCTTGAAAAGGAAGCTGTATGTCATCAGTCCAAATTGCCCGATATATCATTAGTTTTAGCTGGTTATACCACGGCATATTTCCAAAACTTGTGCATATTGCCCCGCTTGAAAAACTAATAACTGCAAGCCTTGGCTTTTCAGAATCGATGTCTTATTTAGTCACTAAATCGGCGGGGGTGGGCGAGGTCGCCTTCGCTATACTGCTATTTATATATTATCAATCTAAAATAATCATTGTTTTAAATATCATTGCATTAGTTGGGTTACTATTCTTTGTTGCTGCGCTACAACCACAACTTTTAGTTGAAGCATTTAACCCCGTGACTACAAACTTGCCAATTATTGGCCTAAGCTTAGTACTATTAAATAGCCTAAAAGCTCAGCCCAATAACTAAGTTGGGAAAATAATCTCAATGGTAATTACCGATTGAGTGCTATATAAAACAAAGGTTATACGTGCTCTGAGATCTGTTTGGCTAAAGCTGCAAACTCACTGTCGTCGGCTCTTTCACAATCGTGAGATGATAAATTTCAAAAACATACCTGTTCGCCCCACTCCCTCTAGCGCAGAGTCAAAAGTGCCAAGGCTCATCATCTTCCCAAACAGGATGATAAGGTGCTTTACCTGAAACAATATCACAAAATATGCAGTTACTAATGGTCCAGCCTACTGATTATAATTGGGCGTATATAATGGTTGATCTGTTAGTCATGCAACGGCAACCGTACCGCCATATAGCGCTGTGCCCAATTAGATAACTCAATACGATTTCGTGAATTGGTTTTTTTAAATGCGCTATAAAGGTGTGTTTTTACGGTGTGATCACTGATATTTAACCGCTCTGCGATACTATGATTATTCGCCCCTTGTGCGAGTAAATGGATCACTGACTTTTCACGTTTGGTTAGATTTGCTAGTGCTTCATGTTCACTATCAGCATCGTAGTTAGAATGTGGCTCAAAACGACTTACCATGGCGAGCACTTCATTAAATGTAGAAGAAATAATCTTGCGACTGAACCAAAGTTCATCATTAATGATCCGCATTAATCCGGTAAATACGTCTTCAGGAAGATCATTGTTATAAAAAACTCCCTTAAAGTTATTAAGTAATAAGTTTTTTTCACAAATAGCGTCAGAATGCGCATTAAACACAATTACAGGTTTCACTTTGGCTAAGGCTAATAAGTCTGCTGGTATTAAATTTTGCCAATTGCAGCCGCTGCTATCAATTAAGAAAAGATCAAACTCATTACGGTTGTCATTATGGGGGAGACTGTCGTCCATTTTTACTTTACTAAAAAATGCATCTAGCGTTTTAATTAAGTATGGATAACACTGTGAACGAACTGGCATTTTAAATACGGTTTTGATAAATACGGAGGTTGGTTGAATCATTGCATCTCGTCCTTGAAACATTTCGTTCACAATACCTAAAACAACTCCAATGTTCAACCTATTTCACTCAAATCTATTGATTTATAAAGAGAATAAAAATTCTAGACGTCTAGATACTTGACTGCCAAGTAGTTTAAAAGTCAACCCTTTTAACTATAAAACCTATTTAAATCAACCCTTTGTTACTAATTTGTTACTTTATTAAATGATAAAATCGAGAAGTAACTCCATTGGTCCAACCAAAGCCTTGCTGCACTTTGTACTCGCCACCTCCAGCTCTATTTTCAGGCTCATAAACATTGTATTTTTCGAGTAGACAGTGGTCGGTTTTAAAACTGTTTTCTATCATCTGTAACCAATTGCTCATTATGATGTTTGCATCTGCAACAAAGCCATACTGGTGAAATCCGTGTACAGCAAACCACTGCAGTGGTGCCCAACCATTAGGGCTATCCCATTGCTGGGAAGTCTCATTGAGGGTTGTTACTAATCCGCCTGGTTTTAAAAAGTCACTCATAAGCTTATTTTTAACCAACACCGCCTGCTCTTCGCTGGCACAATTGACAAATAATGGGACGGTGGCGGCAAGCGACAGCACTGTAGATTGTTGCTGGCTTTGATAATTAAAATCAACAAAAAACCCCATATCAGTACTGAATAAATACTGATTAATTGCCGCACGTCTTTGAGCTGCTTGTTGCTCAAAATACTGTTGCTTATTTGTATTGTTTAATACCGCAAAATAATGACCCAGCTGTTTTTCAAGGTAATAAAGTAAACTATTGAGGTCCACAGGAATGATATCTGTGGTTTGAATACTGGTAAGCTTATTATTACCCAGCCAGCGACTACTAAAATCCCAACCAGACTCGCACGCAGCTCTAATATTTCTATAGTAATTAGCTCTTTGCTGTTCAGGAAGTAATGAGGCATCATGCAAATCTTCACGCAGTGATTCTGGCCGTGGTGTTGCTTGATCATCCCAATAACGGTTAAGTAATGCACCATTTGCCATTTTTACTACACGCTTATGGCTTGATATTTGCTCACTCAGTAGCTCTGCCCCCTGCATCCAAAATGTATATTCTTGCTCAAGGGCAACAACGCAATCAGTTAACCATGCAAAGTCACTATTTTTACAGTATTTTGCTTGCCAAATTAAATCAACCATCAGCGCTAGAATAGGAGGCTGCGAGCGAGAACTATAGTAACTGCGGTTACCATTGGGAATACAACCATTACGATTTTGCAGATCAATAAAATTAGCAAGCATGGCTTCGATACTGTCTATATCGCCAATATCTTGCAAACCTAACGCAGTAAAATAACTATCCCAATAATATATTTCTTGAAAGCGCCCACCCGGTACTATGTAGCTGTGTTTAAGGGGTAATAAAGAGCTGGCTTTAGCTGTGTCTGCATTGCGATGCAAATACGGCCATAAATTAGCAATATAGCTTTGCACACTATCGCTGTTGCTTTGCTGAGTTGGGAGCTGTGTTGATTCAAACGTAAAATGCTGTGCTACAAATTCTGTTAACTGTGGTGTAGTAAGTGGTTTAACGCGTAAGTAAAGGTCGCATGCTAACTGCCAACTATCATTAGCAATCGCATCAGCAAAAGTTTTACTGTCACTAAATATAGCCGCCAGTTGCACATCTAAAAATAATTGGCTATTTACAAAGTTCATATCGTTCCTTTTTCTGGCACTGCGCCTAAGTTTACTGTCATTTTTTTAAATAAAGTTACACTGATCAACAACAAGCTAATTGGGATCAAGGTAAGATAAAAGGCATGTTGGCCACTAAATTTATCAAAGATGAAGCCGGTAATTACTGAACCAGTGGTGCCGCCTAATGCTGAAAAAACCACGATAAGTCCGGTCATAGCTGCCTGCTGGTGAGCGGCTAACGCACTGAGCATCACAGAGTTAAGTAATGGGTAAAGAGGAGCCATAAAAAAGCCAATGAGCGGCAGCATGTATGCTGCAAAAGGCACATCAAATACACTCGTTACTTGGCTGCCATCAATTTCATGAGTCAGCGGTAAAACTAGTAGCACCAGCACGGCCATAGCAACCAAGCAACTTAACAACAAACTATACCAGCCAATAACGCGTAATATCTGCCCCGCCACTAGTCTACCTAGCGCCAGTGCTGCGGCAAACACACTGGCCAATTGAATACTAATATCAACTGGCAGCTTAAGTACTTGATTATTAAAAGTAGGTAACCAAGTCCCTACCCCTTGCTCAATCAACACATATAAAAATGCACTGATAATAAATATAACCACTAGAGGTTTATAAGTGAGTGTTAGCATGTCAATAAAAGCTGCTAATTGACTGGTACGTAACGTTGCTTTTTGAGGTGCTTTTATTGGCGCTATAAGCACTGTAATAAAAGCCATACCCGCTAACAAAGCCAGCAAATAATACACGTTCAACCATGCTGTATTTTGCGCATTACTACTATCAATAAACCATGAGAACACCCAATAGCCAGATAACACCCCAAGCATAAAAATACCTTCAATGGTGTTAAGCAATGCTGAGTGCTGATTGGCGTTATCAGTGACTTGGCCAATAACCGAGTAAACGGATACTTTCATAATCGCGAAACTGCAACCGATCACAGCAAACAATACTTTGAACGCATAAAACTGTGCAATTGAGGGCATTAACAAGCACATTAAGGCAACCAACCCCAACGCTACAAGCATGGCCAGTTTATAGCCAAGTCGTGGAATAAATGATGCAACAATAAAAGAAACTATTGCTATGGTAAGGTCTTTATAGCCTTCTAAAATAGAAGCTTGCGTTTTTGTTATGTCAAAACTATTGATGGCTTGTAAAATTACGGTGCCAACACTATTGAGTAAAATAGCGAACACGAAATAGCTACACGCCAACGCTATGGTTATTCTTATTGGGTTCATACACGTTAACCTGATGTTGATTTCTTTTAGCATAGTGTAGCGCAAAATAAAATGCAAACGTTTGCATTTTATTTCTAAATTGAGTTAACTCACCCTACAGTTTATCCTTTGCTAGATTGACGATTAATTAATTCTATTTCAACAACTTGCGATTCAGCTGACTGGCCTTGTAACTGCGCTAATAATTTTTCAACCAGTAATACTGAGGCTCGCTGAGTGTTTTGTTTAATGCTCGAAAGTGATGGGTGACTCACATCTGCCATGGCAATATCATCAAAACCAACTAACGTAACATCGTTAGGAATACTGATATAGCGCTCTTTTAACGCTTTCATAGCGCCTAGTGCCACCATATCGCTGCACGCCATAATGCCGTCGAAACATAAACCTTTCGCGACTAGTAATTGGTTGATCCCGTGGTATGCTGCGCTACTAGTAATATCGATAGACACTACGTGTGCTATAGCGTTAGCCGTATTTAGAGCCGCTAAATAGCCACGGTAACGTTCGCCAATTTCAGCATGTCCTGGGTCTCCCAAAAATACAATATTTTTAGCGCCACCTGCTAATAAGTGTTCAGTCGCAAGACGACCCCCAACAAAGTTATCACTGCCTACAATGGGATAATTACTGGGAGTTTTTGGGTCACCCCAAACAACTAAGGGCACGCCTGCATTAGCGGCGGCTTCAATGTTTGCCGGATCTTTGCCTTGCCCAACCACAATAATGCCATCAGCCCGACGGCTATTGATAAAGTAATTAGCCCAGTCATCACCGGCCATAAATGAGTTTGAGAGTAGAAGTTCTAGCCCTTGTTTATTCAACGCGAGGTTTATCTCTCCGACTACCTTAAGCAAAAAAGGGTCGTTAATTGATTGCTCAGTGCCACTGTCGAAATTTATGATCACTGCTACAACATTGGTTTTTTGTGAGCGAAGGCGGCTCGCAGCCGTATTTAAACTGAAGTTATGTTGCTTTGCTAACTGCTTTAATTTATCTCTAGTTTCTTTTTTTATCAATGGGTTATCATTTAACGCACGAGAAACAGTCGAGGTTGATACTCCAGCAAGCTTGGCTAGATCCGCTAACTTTAGTTGTTTGTTATTCATTGCTAAGTACGAAGCCTTCCTTAAATCGTGAAGTTGCAATATACCATCATTATTAAAATTAGGCTGCGCCAAGGCCTAAATTTAGTCATAAACATAACCGTGTATAAAAATAATACAGAAAGTTAAAAAAATAATTGCAAACGTTTGCATAAAGTTCTAAGGTTTAAAAGAACACAGCATTAACATTTCATTAAATTAGTTAGTGCTTTGTTATTTATAGTTTTTTAAATAACGAACAAAAAATGGGAATACCAACATGACAACAACACACACACCAAGCAAACTTGCTTGCGCTATTATTTTAGCGCTATCCAGTCAAACCGTGCTTGCAGATCAACCAGCAACAAGCGCGCAAACAACCACAGATAAAAAAGTTGAACGCATTGTGGTTTCTGGCACACCTGCAGGTATGGGCGTTCGTAAAATTGATGCCAGCTATGCTGTGACAAATATTGATGCTGAGCAAATAATTAAACTATCACCAAAAAGTACTGCGGACTTATTTAAAGCAGTTCCCGGTGTGTGGGTTGAAAGCTCGGGTGGTGAATCTGGCGCTAATGTATTTGTTCGTGGTTTTCCTGGTGGTGGTGATGCGCCATTTTTAACCCTAAGCCTTGAAGGCTCTCCTATTTACCCAGCACCAACATTATCGTTTTTAGAAAACTCATCATTATTTAGAATCGACGAAACCATTGAAACCATGGAAGCATTACGTGGTGGTCCAAACCCAGTGGTTTCTAACGGCCAACCGGGCTTAACAACCAACTTTCGTTTAAAGCGTGGCAGCGAAGATACTCAAGGCTTATTTAAATACACCACCTCTGATTACGATTTGCAACGTGTTGATGCTGTTTTAAGTGGCGAAATCAGCGACGACCTATATTTTATGGTAGGCGGCTATGTAAAAAGCTCACCAGGTATTCGTGATGCAGGCTTTACCTCTGAGAAAGGCAGCCAGTTTACGGTTAATATCACCAAAGAACTCGAAAACGGTGAAATGAATTTCTACACTCGCCAAACAGACGATCATGGCGCATGGTACTTACCAACACCACTCAATGTTAATGGCATTGATGCTGAATATACCCAACTTGGCACACTAAACCGCCAAGCGACCATTTATACCGGGCCAAATAATGACGCGCACCAAGTTGATATTGGCGATGGCCGCGGTTGGAATGGCCATGTATCTGGCGGTAGTATTAAACTTGAATTTGACAATGGCTGGAGTTTTTCAGACCGCTTTAATATCACCAAAGGCGATGCTAATACACTTGGTTTAGTGCCCGCAGGCTCCGCAACAACACTAGGTGAAGTGGCTGATAATGGTCAGTCTGCAACAGGCGCCGCGACAGGCACAGCTTATGACAGTGATACACCCGTACAACAAGTGGGTCGTTGGGTGGTACTCAAAGAAATTAGTTCATTTACTAATGATTTAGCATTTTCAAAGCAATTTGAAGACCTCTCTGTTGCTGTCGGCTATTACACTGCAAGCACCTCTGCCAACGACTGGTGGAGCTTAGGCAATACGGCCTATCATGTTCTTGAAGCGGGTGGTGAAATGCTCAATGATATTACTTGTAATGAAAGCGCCGAAGGCTGTGACTTTAACTACGACATTAATTCATCAGGTGATGCACGCACTAATGCTTTTTATACCACGGCACAGTACAAGCTAAGCCAAGATCTCACTCTTGACGGTGGACTACGTTATGAAAGCCATGATGTACAGTACAGTGTTGATGAAGGCCTTGACGGTATTATCAATAAAACCGTTGATTACGATGAGAGTAAAACCTCATGGACAACCGGTTTAAACTATTCAATTAATGATGACATGGGCGTATTTGCTCGTGTTAACCGTGGTTATAAAATGCCATACTTCGATGATTTTAGAGATAACTACGTCGCATACCACCAAGACGGCGAGAAACTCATTAAAGAAGTCACTCAAGCTGAACTTGGCTATAAACTGATCACTCAAAGCACTGACTTTTTTGCCACTTTATTTACCAACGAAGTCAAAGGCGATACCTTTGTAAGTCGCCCAGACGTGCCCGCTGAAATCTTAACCAACGAAGCGTATGGTGTTGAACTTGATTACAACTTTAATCATGAATCTGGCTTTTCTGTTAATTTAAATACTACATTACAACAAACAGAAATCACGAAAAGTCCAAAAAATAAAGGCAAAGAAGCACAGCGCCAACCTAAATGGCAAGTACGTGTAACACCAAGCTATGACTTTGAAGTAGACGGCATGTACGCCACACTCTATGGTACTTTGTCAGCAGTGGATGACCGCTTTGGTAATAATGAAAACACCGTGACACTTGATGGCTACGAAAAAGTTGACTTAGGTTTTATCCTTGAGCCAATGGAAGGGATCAAACTGCAATTAGCAATTGATAACTTAACCAACGAGCAAGGTATTACCGAAGGCGACCCACGTAATGCTGACGCCCCCAATGGCCGTTACATTATGCCTCGTACAACACGCTTAAGCGTAAGCTACGAATTCTAACCCTCATCTCTCTGGATCAATACCCAAAGCCGTGGTGGTTAATACACTGCGGCTTTTTTAAATCACGTTTTGAACAAAAAGCTGCTCTTGCGACTCGCTCTCTTGGCGCTTTAAATAACTAAATATTATTAAAAAAGTCATAGCAATGCTTGCCGCAATAAGCGAGCCTAGCGTGGCAAAACGAAAACTAAACCACTGTGCAATTAAACCGGTACTGGCAGTGCCAAGCATGACCCCTACTTTAATGGCATTGCCATAAAAAGCAGAGGTAAAACCAATTCGTGATGGTAGCTGCTCTTGTAAAATAGTCAGGCCGATACCCGCAAAGATCCCATAAAAAATAGCATTTACACCTTGCAGTACAAAGAATTGCCATACTTGATCGGCAAAAAATACGCCAATATAGAACAAAATAGCGCAACTAAAAGCAAAACCTAACAAGCCTGTTTTAGTGATGCGTTTACTGAGCTTTGCGCTATACAACATCACAGGGATCTCGATTAATGCCACCATGCCCATAAATATTCCAGGTATATTATTAGCAAAGCCCAGTTCATTTATTGTATAAAGCGGTAAGGCACTGGCGTACATAATATTGCCAATTGAACCAAAGGTTATAGCAGCCCCTAAGGCCCAAAATGATTGATTGATCGGCTGATTTGGCTCAGCTTTCTTAGCTCTGTCGTTAGCATTAACACTGGGCAAAAACTTCATTGCAAAAATTAATGCCAACAACGCAAACGTAGCTGCGGTATAAAATGAGCGACTAAAGGCAACTCCTGATGCAAGTAAATAGCCAAGCGGCGGGCCTGCGACCCATGCAAATGAAATTGCCGCTCTAAGGCGAGTATTAAACTGGGTGATATCAATATGATCTTGCTCATCAGCCCACTGGCGAGCAATAGTCATAACTTGCGGTATCGCGGCATTGCCCATTGAAAGCAAGAGTACTCCGGCAGCAAATACCTGCCAAAAAGACGTTGCGTTAGCGAATATGATTAACGCCATCCCCATGCCAGAGACCGCAATCATAAACATCTTTTTAGCGCTCACGCCCTTATCGGCCAATCCACCTAACCATTGGCTAAAAAGAATGCCCATCAAAGTGACACCTGTAGTGTACACACCCAAATATATAGGTGGACTTTGTAAGCCTTCAACAATAAACAAACTCATTAGTGGATTAACAAATGCGCCTATTAAGCCCGTTAATAAGCTTAACAAGATAAATACCACACCATATTGTTTGAATATCGACTTCAAAAAACACCATACAGACACTAAAAATAAGCCGCGCATTATACGCGGCTTTAAGTAATATTAAAATACAAAGCGGGTTGTTTAATAATCACGATATACTCTCTATAGTTGATGAGCAAAACCTTCTCATTGTGTCAATAAGCTAACTAAGTGCTCAGCAAGTAAGCTATGTGTAGCTGGTGCTAAGTGAATCCCTTCATCAGAACATGGATTTACTTGCGAATAAGCATCTAAAAAATTACATCGATGCAATTTTGTAACGTCAGCAAAGTGTTGTGCTAACTGTTGTGATTTAATTTCAGCACCAGCATAAATACGTTGATATTGATTAACTTCATAAACTTTAGGCGGGCTAATAATAATACGTTTTGGTAAAGTGGTATTACTATAAAAGTTATCTATCTCAAGCAGTAACTGATTTAAGCCCCGCGAAATTTGCTCTGGTGTTAAGTCAAAGCGCGCTTTTAAATCATTAGTACCGAGTTGAATAATAACAACATCAACAGTATGTGCTTCCAAATACGGTTTTAAATACTTAATGCCCGATTTGTCGCCCATAAACGGGGGATTATTGACTAAAGTACGATTAGGCTCCCCGGCTTCAATCACTTCAAAGCCTGTGCCCAACAGCTGCTTTAATAAAGTAGGCCAGCGTTCAGTTTCGCTCAGCCGTTTCCCATCAACAGGAGAAATACCAAAGGTATTAGAGTCGCCAAAACACAAAATATTCATTTAAAATGGATTCAGCGTGTAGCCTTGTTGCTGTAACTGGGCGTGAGCGGTCATTGCAGAAAGCGCCATTTTCACTCCAGGGATAAGCTGCTCTGCTGCTACCTTCATATGCATTGCCGACTGCCCGCACACATATACCTGCGTGTTATTAGCAAGCAGCTGTTTAATTAAAGATTCGGTTTTATTATCAACATCAAAGCGGCTTTTATAAACGCTGTTTTCCAGCACATCAACACTCGCGCTACCGTGTACAACGAGAGCTAGCTGGATGTTTTCCGGCTTTACCCCATGGGCAACATGCATATTGATAAAGCGCGCTAACGAATTAATATGATTATTTTGCGCGCCTTTTTCAGCGCCATCTCCTACATCAAAGGCAATTTTAAACTGCGCTTGGCTTAAGTCTGATACATGAGCTGGTACATTGTAAAAATAACCAAAGTCATTGATAACAGGAGTTGGCTCAGCAGCGATCGTTGTTAAGCTAGTTGCAAGAAGGCCAAAGCCTAAAAGTGAAGTTTTCATAAATCATCCTTTTTAGTTTAGCCTACCCGTATTTAACCAGCCTGTACATGTGAATGAGCTTTAAAAGTCATTCCTAAATAATTAAAGGTTTGTTTAAACATGTCTATAAATGCGTCTGGCGCAGAGGGAGATGAGGCATTAGACAATAGTGAAAACTGTTTTTGACGTAAAGTTCTAAGCTTCGGTTTTAACGCCTCGTCATCCATGTAATCTGTGATCCTATCCATAAATGCTTTCATTTGTGGCGTGGTGTTATACCAGTACACAGGCGATGCGAACACCCAATGTTCGTAGCGAAGTAACACTTCAAACAAATTATAAAAATCATCATTGTGATACTGCTTATCGTAGCGATAAGGTGAAATAACATAATCATCTAAGCAAAAAACAATGCCGCTTTGTTGCTTACTATAGGCATTAACTTGCGCCGTAGTATTACCGTTTTTACGGCCACTTGAATAAATAATAGCGGTGTTATGCATTGATTTTTCTTGCATTTTATTTCTCCTTTTTTATGGTTGCAAAGAGCATAAAACCTCAAGTAAGATTGAGGTCAACCTTAAAAATTGATTTTTAATAAAAAAGAAGAAACTATGACCGATCAACAAAAAAAACTTGTTGAAGCTAATTTAACTGTGGGCTTTGTAGCTAAACGCAGCGGCGTAAAAGTCTCCGCACTACACTTTTACGAAACCAAAGGCTTGATCCGCAGCTGGCGGAACAACGGCAACCAACGCCGTTATAAGCCTGATGTACTGCGCCGTGTGGCGGTCATCAAAGCAGCGCAAGCAATGGGCATTACTCTTGAAGAAATCAAACAAACCCTCGCCACTTTACCTGATAAACGTACCCCCACTAAAGAAGATTGGTCAACATTATCAAAAAACTGGCAAGCACAACTTGATGAACGTATTGCTTTTATGCAGCGCCTACGCGACAGAGTCGACGGCTGCATCGGCTGCGGTTGCCTGTCAATGACAAAGTGCCCGATTTACAATAAAGACGATTACTTAGGCGATACCCAAAGTGGTGCAGTGCTATTAGTAAATGATTAATCTAAAACCTCATACAATTTGCAGCTAAATACACAGAGCAACAAATTATAAGCGCTAAAACATAAGAATTTTTCGATTTTAAATTAACAGTAATCAATCAGATAGATGTGATGTGCTTTATATAGTTAGCGCATTTGCATGAGAAAGTAGCGTCATTTTGGCAAAACCCCCTGTTGATAAAAATAGAATGAAATAACATCGTTACCGAAACGCCTTGTATTACTAGAGATAAAAAGTGCTTAGTAACGATTGATACAATGGATGTCAAAAACCAATTGCAGAAAAAATAGTTAGTAAAGAAGCCAATTACTTACTTGCAGTGAAAGCGAACCATAAAGAGCTACTGTCGCAAATAGAAGACGCTCAATTGCTTGAGATAACACAACAAGCGTATGAAGGAGTTTTGTTTAATGAAGCCGATTATCCAAGAAATAGAGAAGAAATTAGGTGCTCTGCAGTTAACTATAACGTAAATGATTTATCAAAAACGATACACTGGGAAGGCATAAAACAGTGGGTTTATTGTCTCTTTTAGAACAGAATAAGGCAATGTAAGCAATGAGGTTTTATAGTGTTTAAACAGGTAAAAATAAGGTTAGTAATGATCTATGTGTAACATTAACATAAATCATTACTGTAATTTATAAATTAATAAAGTGCTTTAATTTTCTTAGCAAAATCAGAAGCATTACGAGACATTTTATGTCCAGTCTCAACAGTTAAAGCGTTATCTGCTAATGAGAACTCACTTGCAGAGTCTGAAAAGTCATCTTTAGCTGTAACATTTATTTTAGTTAACTTAGCAATCTCTTCTTTATAATCCACATCATCTTTACAAATTGCAGAAAGAGCCTCAAGTGTTGCAACAGTTCTTTGGCCTGAATGAGCAATAACCCACTGGCTTTGATAATTATCTTTAGCTAATTTATCTTTATTCGCGGCGATCATTTTTTTATAATCTTCCCAATCGACTTTTACATCTAGTGAAGCATTACCACAAGCCGCTTTAACTTTATCAACCTCTGCTGAAATACTAGCATCAGCTGCTCTAATAGCCTTTTTGTCTTTAATAGATGCATATGAAGCTGTACTAAATAACGTAATAATAATACCCGCTAAAATTTTATGTTTCATTTTCTTTCCTTGTAGTGATTAAAATATATCGTAAATTAGTTTATAACTGGTTTCTGGCAAATTAGTAACATCATCACCAATTTCAATAATCAGCACACTGTTTGACATTTTTGCTTGATGCTTATCTGCTACAACAGATGGAATAAGCTGAATTTTTTCTATCCCTTGTACAGCCTCCAAATAATCGTGGTCGATGGTACAAATATTTTCTAATGCATTCATATAAGCCGATAATTTAGCAGGACTAGTTTTTAGTTTTTGAGATTCAAACTGTCGCCAATCTATATCGATTTCAATATTCGTTTCACATGTTGTAGAAAATGAACTAACTGATTTTTCAATAAGTTTTTTGGCAGCAATTTTACTAACAACATTTAATTGCCTTACTTGATATTGCTCTTTGACTTTATTAACTTTTACAATATCTGCCAAGCCGGAATAAATAACTTTTGTAACTGTATCATTATCGAGATATACACTTGAATAAGAAACTAATGTTCCTGAACGAACAGTTTTATGACCTTCATTTTTAAAATTAACATCCGGCATTCCAAGCAATTTTAAATAATAACCATCACCAATGTCATTCTTGAATTTTTTATAAAGTAAGGTATTACCATCATAATGATGTTCAAAGCCATTGTAATTTACATAGTAAGTATTTTCATCCTCAGCTGGAACAACTGTCAAAGTAGCAGAAAATTCAGAGTCAAAGCTATGGTAAACCTTTGGGTTTTCTTGAGCCATAGTTGTAAATGAAGTGATAATTGTTAAAAATATAAAAAGATAATTCATGATCGATAGTTAATCCTTTAACTTATATGTATTAAAATAATGCAGGTAATAGTAACTTTAAATCCAATTAAAATTGACTACTAAATAACAACGTTACTATACGCAATCATAAATCAAAATTCAAAATTTTATTACACTAAAATAAGAAACAATAACAACATGATAAATTAATTTTTTGTAACCCTATAACTTATAATATTTACATACATTCAACTTACGATCATCGAAACAAAGTAAAGTTGATTAGGTGAATTTTTGCCACAGTATTTTACCAAATTTGATCTCACTTTCAGAATTAGTGTTATCCGCGTATTTCCACCAGGGCAAGAGCATGAAAAAAGCCTATGATTTCAATACCTTTTCAAGGTAACCTGTACTGCGCATAGCTTTTTTCTGTTTTGCGGGCATGCCTTTATTAAAGCTTGTTTCTGCTTTTAGCTGAT
>NZ_JACJFK010000130.1:0-369 GCF_014164535.1 Pseudoalteromonas sp. SG41-2
CGAAAATATTCTTTTTCGTTTTGTACAACAAACGTATTTAGGCTATTGGCGCGCAGCGGTATAAACTTTTCTTTTTTTGGCGGAATAGTAATTTTATCGCCCGGGTAAATTAAGTTTGGATCAGGGCGCAGCGCTCTAAATTCAGCATTACTGGGGTGGTTATACAAGGCGGTTGAGGTTTTATAACCATATTGGCGTGCTATGCGTAGCAGAGTTTCGCCTTGTGCGACGGTGTGTTGTTGTATCATTGAAATATCCTTATCCCTAAATATAAATATCGCCAGAGCAAGTCTACGTTTAGGTGATGTTGCCTACTGACCAATCGTGATCGGCGAGTTCAAAAAAGCTGACTTTGGCGTTTTCAAAATC
>NZ_JACJFK010000131.1:0-349 GCF_014164535.1 Pseudoalteromonas sp. SG41-2
CTATTATTTGAATGCAAGTCAATTCCACCATATAGTTTCATACCAAGCTCCTCGGATTCAGTTTATGTTTTGGTCAACACAACTGTATCGAAAAACTCGAGGAGCTTTCTATATGATTATCAAATCTTGACTTTAGACATCAAGTGAAGAGAGTAGGGTCAGGTCTTTCTTTTTGACTTTTATAATAAAAGGCAAGATGTAAGACCTGACCCTGCAGGTGTGCACATTCAATAAATGAAATTGAAAAGTCTTATATAAGGGACGTTGCACCAAAATGCGGGGATACAATGAGATGTTGGTAAGATTATTGATATTACTAATGATAAGTATTTCATCAGTGGCTTTTTCA
>NZ_JACJFK010000132.1:0-347 GCF_014164535.1 Pseudoalteromonas sp. SG41-2
CAAGTATCTGAATTACGCCCCCCTAAAAAACCAACTGATATGGGGAAGTATTACCGAAAAGTGGAAATCAATTATGACAACCTGTTAGGAGAAAAAGATGAGGTTGGCGCTGATGGCCGTTATTACGGGTTATTATTAATGGGAAGTATGACGGATACGGATGATAGTTCTTATTCTTGGCAAGCATTAACCTTCTTTGCGATTGGAGCGATAATGCAAGTCCTTGGGTTATTTAAAGCTAAAAGTTTACAACACCTATTAGACTCATTTCTTTTTGACCCTTTGTTTATCCTGGGGCAAGTTTTATTATTAATAATTGCTTTTATTTACCACCGTAAAGCAAAAAT
>NZ_JACJFK010000133.1:0-340 GCF_014164535.1 Pseudoalteromonas sp. SG41-2
TGTGCAACAACAGGTGAAATAGATTATATGGTTGTATCGGGTTCAACGGATGAAGGTAATGATATATTCGTGACTTTAATTAAGTTTGATGACCAGTGGGATGTACCCGCAGGAACTATGTCTTGTTGTCGAGCCACAGCGGGAGCTATGGTTGGTGTTTACGATCAAAAATTCCCAGAAAAAGTAGCGGTTGAGTGGTTAGATAAGTCAGAGAGCAGAATTTACTACGGTGAACTGGCAATAAATAAAAATGGTTATAAATTAGCTAAAAATTTACCTGCTTATGCATGGATAAGCACAGGAGAAGTAGAAGAAAATATCAGGCCTTATTTAATTGTTG
>NZ_JACJFK010000134.1:0-338 GCF_014164535.1 Pseudoalteromonas sp. SG41-2
GGGCACTGGGTTCGCGGAGATGGGCAGCAACTTGCTATTTCATGGTTTGGAGGGTGGTCAAATTTATTTACTGCTCTAAGCTTCTTGCTAATGGTATCTGCAGTTATGTTTTTCTTCGTTGACTTGGTTGTTATTGGTTTTGTGTGGGGCGATTACAGGTGGGTACCGTTTGTTATATACATGCCTTTGTTTATCATAGGTTTTTATATGCATAAACACCGCGCCATATTATCGCACCGAGATAAGTTTTATTTTAATCGCCATACCGGGCTTGTAAAAACCCCTCATACTTTGTTTAGAAAACCGTTTTATTTACCTTACGAAGACATTGTTTGTTT
>NZ_JACJFK010000135.1:0-287 GCF_014164535.1 Pseudoalteromonas sp. SG41-2
GACTGGCTCACCATCAATAAGGATTTAAAGCAGCACAAACATTTGACGTTGCAGTTAGTATTCGATGAAATGCGTGAGAAAGTCGCTGAGCCTTATTACAGCTATAGCCACTTCTGCCGCGCCTACCGGGAATGGGTGGGGAAACAACGGTTGTCGATGCGGCAGCATCATAAAGGTGGTGAAAAGCTGTTTGTGGATTATTGTGGCCCCACACTGACCATCACGTGCCCCACAACGCAGGAAACACGGACTGCTCAAGTATTTGTTGCCGTGCTCGGCGCATCAAA
>NZ_JACJFK010000136.1:0-264 GCF_014164535.1 Pseudoalteromonas sp. SG41-2
CGTTCTTCATGAGTTAAACCGTCTTTTTGTTCAGCAAAATAGCGCTCAAGATCCTCATCACTAATAAGGTTATCAATTAAGTCATCAAGTTCGCTTGATTTCTCTGAGCTTTTATCATTACTACTCATTGTTACTCCTTTATTTGCTGTACTTCATTATGTATTGTTTTTACAACTCAACTTATTAAAACTTGGCTTTTTTATAATTTACCCTTTATAAATGAATGATGGCTTGGCTAATGACTTGGCCAATGCGGTGGCTATA
>NZ_JACJFK010000137.1:0-242 GCF_014164535.1 Pseudoalteromonas sp. SG41-2
CTATATCCATTTATTAATTGTGATTGCCATTGCTCATTTGCTTCAGCTTGTTCTGGCTGATTGTAAAAAAGCTCGCGTTGTTGGTTTTTAGTGGTGAATTCAGCGTCTTCTTCTGGGCCATGAGCAATCGCATCAATCGTTGCTGAATATTTAACACTGTGGTGGATGTAATCTTTATATAAAGCCTGCCAGGCATCACTTTGTGGGCCAAAGCTGCGGGCGCTATCAACCAGTGTTTTAAG
>NZ_JACJFK010000138.1:0-239 GCF_014164535.1 Pseudoalteromonas sp. SG41-2
CTGATTTCCACAGAATGTCCGGTTTTCTCACCGTAGAGTTTTAAATTGCCCCAGGCATTACGCGCTATAACATAATAAATATCATCTTGCTCAAACGGGGTGTCTTCTAAAAATCGGTCAAGAATGTCTTGATAATCCGCTGGATTTGTCAGCCAAAATAAACCATCGGCAAAGCCGCTAAAACCGAGTATTTGCCAGTATTCAAGTAGCTGGTCAGGCAGTTTCCCTCGATACGCTTC
>NZ_JACJFK010000139.1:0-236 GCF_014164535.1 Pseudoalteromonas sp. SG41-2
TTTTTCTTAAACTTCAGCCCTATATTAGCGCGTTATATTCTACCTAAACGTGAAGTATATTTTGACCGTCAAAACCAAACAGTGAACTTTACGTGGTCGGTTGATAATGCCGAAAAAAATGAGCACGGCCATTCGACATTTCCGTTTGAGGATATAGAAGCGTTTTATTCTAAAGCCAACCACTCACAGGGCCATGGTGTAACCCATGCAATGTATATTGCCCATAAAGATTACGA
>NZ_JACJFK010000013.1:0-148784 GCF_014164535.1 Pseudoalteromonas sp. SG41-2
TCTTCAATTAAAAGTTTTTTGTCTTTCGACAGCTCAATGAATTCTGAATTTATTTAATATCTTTCGATATTGAATTGACTGTGCCGAAGCAACTTATAAATAAGTTACTTCTGTTGGTCACTCAGCTTCTCTTTCGAGAAATCACATTGAGACTCTAAATTTTTTGCTTTGCTTAGCGAACTAAGCTTGGCTGTTAGAACTCAATCTGTACGAGTGCCCACACAGATGATTGCTTTATATTGTTAAAGAACGTTGCGGTTAAAGTTAAACTTTATCTCGCTAGGGCTGCGCATACTACGCTTTCCTATTTTTTTGTCAACACTTAATTTTAAACTTTCTTAAAAATCTAAACTCAAGTTTTACTCGACTAACTGATTAACTCTTGCAGCTTAAGCGTTGCTGTCTGCCGTCTCAGTGGGGTCGCATTATAGGGCGCGGCGAATTTTACGCAAGCGTTTTTATCATTAAATTCGCATTTATTTTATACCCTCAAGATACCCAAAAGAAACTGACACCTTACCCACAGAAGCCTGTGGATAACCTCGTTTTTTTCATCGTTTCACTAAACTATCTGCTTTGCTTATGGTAAGTTGCCCGCTGTTTTTTAAACTCGTTCATTAGGCATATAACATGATAGATATAATAAATAGTATTAGTGGGCTGCTTTGGGGTCATATTCTCGTCTACCTATTAATAGCGGCAGGACTCTTTTTTACTATTAAACTCAAGTTCATTCAATTTGTTCAATTCCCCCACATGATTAAAGTCATGTTCAATTCTCGTCAGTGTGATAAAAACGGTATTTCATCTTTCCAAGCTTTTTGTACTTCCTTAGCCGCACGTGTTGGTACCGGAAATATGGCTGGTGTTGCTGTTGCACTGTATTTAGGTGGTGCTGGGGCTATTTTCTGGATGTGGCTAATTGCCTTAATAGGTATGGCAACGAGTTTTGCAGAAAGTACTTTGGCTCAAGCTTATAAGATTCGTGATGAACATGGTAACTTCAGAGGAGGCCCTGCTTATTATATGGAATATGGTTTGGGCAAACGTTGGATGGGGGTGATTTTCTCACTCTGTTTGATATTGGCATTTGGCCTAGTATTCAATGCAGTGCAATCTAACTCTATAGCCGCTGCATTTAAAGTCGCTTTTGACATTCCAAACTATGTTGTTGGTTTAGTACTAGTCGTTGGCTCTGGCATTATTATATTTGGTGGCCTGAAAACTATTTCTCGCTTTGCAGAGTTGGTTGTACCATTTATGGCATTAGCTTACTTACTTGTAGCTTTATATGTGTGCGCTATTAATGCAGAGCAATTACCGACTGTATTTATGCGTATTATTAATAGTGCATTTGGAATTGAGCAAGCGGGTGCCGGTGCGATTGGTTATGGCGTTATGCAAGCAATGATCCAAGGAATAAAGCGCGGCTTATTCTCAAATGAAGCAGGTATGGGTAGCGCAGCAAATGCGGCAGCGACTGCGACGCCAAATCCGCCCCACCCTGCCTCACAAGGTTATGTGCAAATGCTTGGTGTATTTATTGATACGGTTGTTATATGTAGTGCAACAGCCGCGCTGATTTTGCTCTCTGATCAATTAGTAGCTGACTCAGGTGTAACTGGTATTGCATTAACTCAGGCTGCTCTTGAAGAACATGTTGGAAGCTGGGGCACAATCTTTGTTGCGATTGCTATATTATTCTTTGCTTTTACCTCAATTGTTGCTAACTATTCATACGCAGAAACTAATCTATTATTCTTAGAGCATAATCATGAGCATGGTATGTTGATCTTTAGACTTATAGTATTAGGTATGGTGATGTTTGGCTCTGTGAGTGAACTGGGGTTGATCTGGACCTTAGCTGATATTTCGATGGGCCTCATGGCAATCGTGAATGTTATTGCACTGTTTATGTTATCAGGCGTGGTGATCTGGCTTGCGAACGACTACACCACACAGCGCAAAGCTGGCAAATTACCAACATTTGATCCAACCAAAAATACTCAGCTTGATCAAACCATCCCGAAAGGGATTTGGCATAAAAAGTAAATAAGCTTATTTACAATCAAAGAGGGAGTCTATGTGCTCCCTTTTTTTATCAAAATAATAATGCCTTAGTAGTTATTCAGATTTGCTATCACAAGCGTCTAATATATTCATCGCTAAAGCACGGCCCTTATTGAGTGCTTTATAAATCTGGCTACAGCTTCAACAATGCTTCAACAATGCTTCAACAATGCTTCAGCGAAGCGCCACACAGGAGTGTTGCTCTGAATCTATTGGGTATGCATGCGGCTGCAATTGGCATAGTGACGCTTTACTGTTCTCAGCATTGGCCATTTATCAAGCGTCACCACAAAAGTAAAGCCTGCTGCTTTTTATACCAATCTGCCAAATTATGTGATCTAATTAGCGCACAGATACTTATCTACTTTTACTGAATTGAACTTAAAAGAATCCAAACAACTTTTAGTTTTATCACGTAAAGAGCCTAATGCAAGAAAACGCATACGCCTGCTTGCTGTTTCATTATTCTTTGAGGGGGGAAACAGAACGAATATTGCTAAGCGGCCAAATACAGCACGCTGCAGTGTCAAAAATGGATTTCAAACTACCTTAACAATTGAGTTGGATACGACAACACTGTCTA
Source organism: Pseudoalteromonas sp. SG41-2 (assembly GCF_014164535.1). Classification (NCBI taxonomy): domain Bacteria; kingdom Pseudomonadati; phylum Pseudomonadota; class Gammaproteobacteria; order Alteromonadales; family Pseudoalteromonadaceae; genus Pseudoalteromonas; species Pseudoalteromonas sp. SG41-2. The sequence goes on from NZ_JACJFK010000013.1 coordinate 2,654, forward strand.
TCTAATCGTGTATTTAGTGGTTATGAAGAAATAGTCGAACAGGTTTCGCAAGCGTGGAATAAATTCATCTCCGTCCCTGATACGGTTAAAATTATATGCTCTAGAGATTGGATCAAATTTACTTAATCTTTATGCAGATTGGTATTAGTGTTAGTTAAGCTAATTTCTCTGGCATCAATCAACAAAGTGATTTGCGTATATTTTGGTATTAAGATTGTCCGTACGCGCTATGGATAAAAGTTAAACGCATACAAAAGCTATAAGGTGAAAGTTTAATTTAATAGATAGATAAGCAATTTGGGGTGTGTTTTTTTACGCTGTAGGTATAAATGAAGTAATAGTGAATATAAAGTGGTGCCCGAGGCCGGACTTGAACCGGCACGACTTGTTAGTCGAGGGATTTTAAATCCCTTGTGTCTACCAATTCCACCACTCGGGCATCGAGTTTGCTAATTAAAGCGTGTGGAGTAATTATTTGGAGGCGGAACCCGGAGTCGAACCGGGGTAAACGGATTTGCAATCCGGTGCATGGCCACTCTGCCATTCCGCCTAAATGTAACAAATAATTTGGAGCGGCACACGAGGCTCGAACTCGTGACCTCGACCTTGGCAAGGTCGCGCTCTACCAACTGAGCTAGTGCCGCATAAAACTTTGTCAGTAATTTGTACGTTGGTGCGCGACTATGTCGCGGTAAACGTTCTGGCAACTGAGCTAGTGCCGTATAATTAGATATAATTCTTTGTAAGAAATATTTTTTATCGCCCTTAAATTACCTTGGTTGAGTAATTTAAAGTGGTGCCCGAGGCCGGACTTGAACCGGCACGACTTGTTAGTCGAGGGATTTTAAATCCCTTGTGTCTACCAATTCCACCACTCGGGCATCGAGTTTGCTATTTAAAGCAAGTGGATAAAACTAATATGGAGCGGCACACGAGGCTCGAACTCGTGACCTCGACCTTGGCAAGGTCGCGCTCTACCAACTGAGCTAGTGCCGCATCATATTAATTCTAATTACTACATTTTTAAAAGTTACATTTGGTATATGTAACTAAACCACAAAGTGGTGCCCGAGGCCGGACTTGAACCGGCACGACTTGTTAGTCGAGGGATTTTAAATCCCTTGTGTCTACCAATTCCACCACTCGGGCATCGAGTTTGCTAATTAAAGCGTGTGGAGTGTTGATTGGAGGCGGAACCCGGAGTCGAACCGGGGTAAACGGATTTGCAATCCGGTGCATGGCCACTCTGCCATTCCGCCTCAATACTGGGTAACCTTTGATAAACTGGAGCGGCACACGAGGCTCGAACTCGTGACCTCGACCTTGGCAAGGTCGCGCTCTACCAACTGAGCTAGTGCCGCATAACGCATGTAAGTATTAATATGTTTCATCGCAACCTTGTCGCGGTAAAACATTCTAGCAACTTAACCAGTGTCACTTTGTTTATCTAGGGGGCTATGCCCTCTCAACACGGACGCATTCTACAGAGATTATTAAACGCGTCAATACAAAAAATGCTAGTTTTGAACTGTTTGATTATTTTTTATCTAAAACGGTGCGTTATTATACGTTTAGAGTCAATTTTTAGTCAATTCAGACCACGCTGCTATCAAATATTGCAGCATAGAAGTAACCGTTAAGAAGGTCGCAATGTAAAGTAAGCCATAACTTAAGTACATCATCCAACTATCGTATTGCCAAATGAGTCCAATAATAGCTAACATTTGCGCAGCAGTTTTAAACTTACCCATATTTGATACAGCTACATTACCACGCTTGCCTTGCTCTGCCATCCATTCTCGAAGTGCTGAGATAACAATTTCTCTGCTTATTATGATTAAAGCAGGAATAGTCATATACATTGATTGATAATAACTAGCTAAAGCAACCAATGCTGTACACACCATCACTTTGTCAGCAACAGGATCTAAGAATGCACCAAATGGCGTAGACTGCTCAAGCTTGCGCGCTAGATAGCCATCAAGAATATCAGTGATCGATGCAAGCCAGAAAATAAAAGCTGCAGCAAAGAAAGCCCATGAATAAGGCAGATAAAATACCACCAAAAAAATGGGGATAAGAAAAAGTCTAAATGTTGTGAGTGTGTTTGGAATATTCCACATAACTACTTGGGGATGTCTTTTTTTCTATATTCGCACGAAGGGCTAGCCCTTGTCATGCAAATGGTTAAATATCTTCTCAGCCATGTCAGAGCTGATCCCGGGTACTTGCTTTAATTGATCTATATTAGCAGCTTTTACTCCCTGCATACCCCCTAAAAATTTTAATAATGTTTGGCGTCGTACCGAGCCGATACCACCTATCTCTTCTAATAGTGATTGAGTGCGTTGTTTTTGCCGCTTGTTACGGTGCCCTGCAATAGCAAAGCGATGTGATTCATCGCGAATATGTTGGATCAAATGTAGCGCTGGTGCGTCTGAATCCATTGGGATTGTTTTCCGGCCACCATCAATTAATAGTGTTTCAAGGCCTGGCCTACGACTGGTGCCTTTTGCCACACCGACTAACAGCGGCATTTTTGCATGTGGCCAATTAGCAAAGTACTGCTCGGCACGAGAAAGTTGTCCTTTACCACCGTCGATAAAAATCACATCAGGAATTTTATCTTCGTCAACCAACTTGTTGTAACGCTTGTTTAACGCAAACTCCATTGCAGCATAATCATCACCTCCAGTGATCCCTGTGACATTAAAGCGTCGATATTCTTTATTATTCGGTCCTTGCGAATCAAACACCACACAACTGGCAACTGTGTTTTCTCCCATTGTATGGCTGATATCAAAACATTCCATACGATTAATATCATCAAGCCCTAACGTCGCTTTAAGTTGTGCGTAACGCTTATTAATCGAATCCTGAGTGCTTTGCTTCACGGTAATACTATTAAGCGCATTCTTATTAGCGAGCTGTAAGTATTGCGCACGCTCACCGCGTGTAACTGTTTTTAAAGTTACTTTGCGTTCACTCACTTGGCTTAATGCTTCACTGAGTACATCAACTTCATCAAGTGCAAATGGCAAAATAACTTCTTTAGCAATTCGCCCTGTTGCACCTGGCGCTAAATAATATTGCCCAAGAAATGAAGCCAGTATTTCTTGTGGCTGTGAATCTTTCGGTACTTTTGGAAAGTACGTTTTGCTACCGAGTACTTTATGATCGCGGATCATCAACAAATGAATGCCATTAAGGCCATTTAAATGAGCAAAACCCACAACATCCATTTCGGCATAATTACCTGATATTGATTGTTGCTCTTGCATTTTACGCAGTAGCATTATTTGATCGCGTACTTTAGCTGCCAATTCAAATTGCAAAGCGTGGCTCGCAGCTTCCATTTTAGAGATCAACGCTGCGATGACTTCATGAGATTTGCCAGTCAAAAATTTACGTACAAAATCAACTTGCTGATTGTATTCATCGTCACTCACTTCATTCACGCAAGGTGCAGAACAACGTTTTAGCTGAAATTGCAAACAAGGTCGACTGCGAACGCGATAATACGCATCTTCACATTGACGAACAGGAAATATTTTCTGCATTAACCGCAAACTTTCAGAGACAGCGCCAGCGCTTGGAAATGGCCCAAAATACTCGCCTTTCACTTTGCGGCTACCGCGATGAAATGCAAGTCTTGGATGTTTGTGAGCAGTTAATAAAATATACGGATAGGATTTATCATCACGCAGTAAAATATTGTAACGTGGCTGATATTTTTTTATTAAGTTATTTTCAAGCAGTAAGGCTTCGGTTTCAGTATTGGTTAAAGTGATGTCAATATCACTAATGTTACTGACTAAAGCGCGAGTCTTGCCATCCGTGACATTGCTACGAAAATAGCTACTAACACGTTTTTTAAGGTTTTTAGCTTTACCAACATAAATAACTTTATCATCACTATCAAGCATCCGATAAACGCCGGGTTCGCTTGATAGTGTTTTTAAGAAATGGGCGTGATCAAATTCTGCCATGGGGCAACACTAGTGGGCGCTGTCGATGTCGATCATCTTATGACGAATAGCCAAATGAGTTAGTTCAACATCACCACCCACATTCAGCTTTTCAAACATTCTATAGCGATAACTGTTCACTGTTTTAGAACTTAAATTAAGGCGTTCGGCAATGTCTTGCACCTTTTCACCTTTAGTGATCATTAACATGATCTGTAATTCACGTTCAGATAAACTCTGAAATGGACTTTCATCAGTACGACCCGTCACTTGCGCAAGGGCAATTTGTTGAGCTATTTCTGGTGCAATATAGCGTTGTCCTGCATTTACTGCGCGAATTGCATTGACCATTTCATCAGAGCCCGCCCCTTTGGTTAAGTAACCATGAGCGCCAATTTGCATCACTTTACTTGGGAATGGGTCTTCACAATGTACAGTTAACACAATAATTTTCACATCAGGGCAATAGCGACAAATTTTCTTGGTCGCTTCTAATCCGCCAATACCTGGCATATTCATGTCCATTAGCACAATATCAGGAGAATGCTGACGGCAAAACTGTACCGCTTCTTCACCTGTTTTAGCTTCACCAATTACTTTAAACCCACGAACATCATCTAAAATACGTTTGATACCCGTTCGTACGAGTTCATGGTCATCAACTAAAAGTACATTAATCAATGGGACACCCTCATATAACCTAACAGCATGTCAGTATGACAATTTAATTCGTCACACTAACACAGAAAATCTGAAACGATAACCCAATTATCGTTTCAGATAACTAATTTAAGATGGCGTTTTTTCACTGAAGCGGTCAACCCACAAGGCAATTACCCCATCACCGGTAACATTACAGGCTGTGCCAAAACTATCCTGAGCCAGATAAAGCGCTATCATGAGTGCCACAGCACCTTCATTGAAACCGAGCATGCTGGTTAATAAACCCAGCGCAGACATGACTGCCCCGCCCGGAGCACCCGGCGCGGCAATCATTACCACACCTAGCATCATAATAAACGGCAACATCCCAAATAATGATGGTACATCCATATTTGGTGATAAAAACATCACCGCCATCGCGCAAGTTACGATAGTGATCGTTGAGCCAGATAGATGAATAGTCGCACACAAAGGTACAGTAAAGTTAGCAACATCTTCTTTTACATTATTTGCTTTGCTTGAGCGTAAAGACACTGGAATAGTCGCAGCGCTTGACATAGTGCCTAAGGCTGTAAAGTAAGCTGGGAGCATATTTTTAATTAATTCAATTGGGTTGCGTTTTAATAAAATACCCGTACCGATATAAAGAATACTTAACCATACCCAATGCATTATTAATGCAGCAATCAACACCACACCAAACGTTTGTAAGGTATCAACAACAGTGCCTGCAACTGTCATCTCAGCAAACACACCTGCAATATAAAACGGTAATGCTGGAATAATAACTTTTGCTAGCAAACCATCAATCACATCGCGGCCCTGATCCGATACTTTTTTCAAGGTCTCTAGCTCTAATTGGCTCATACCGATGCCAAACACAAACGCTGTGGCAAGCGCGGTCATAACACCCATCAATGGTGGGATCTCTAAATCAATAAAACTTGCCACTTCGGTTGCTATTTCAGCTTCAAAGGTTAAACCGCCATCAAATAACGGAATAATTGCACTAACAACCATCACAGCTAATGTGCCTGCAATAATGGTCGAACCGTAGGCGAAACCAACGGTTTTACCTAACAAATGGCCTGAACCTTTTGGTAAACCTGCAATTCCTGATGCTATAAAAAATAAAATAATTAGTGGAATAGTAAAAGTGATCAGCTGACCAATTATTTCTTTTACCGTGTAAAGGAGTTCAACACCTGTTAGTGGAACATATAAGCCCACTAAAATACCGGCCAATATACCGGCAATTAATTTTAAGATTAACGTCATTGTCATCACTTCATAAATTTTGATGGGTGAGGTTTTAGCATGTTTTTAATTATATGTATCATAAAACCGCTCAACAACAGCCTGTTTGCACAAAATACAATCACTTTTAGCGTTAAACGCCCGTCTAATTTGTTCATTATAATATCAACTAGGCAATTCATTATGATCTAGCGCATATAAATTTTGGTCAGTATTTGTATCCCTAATAATCCTATGTCAGCATAACTGATAGTATTTTGGTCTTAATAACTATACTTACAAGCAGTCGCTGTTTTTATTTCATTCAGTTATAAGCCGAATAGATATATCTTATAGCCAAACTTTACTTTAGTTTTTTTAATTCAGCAGTAAAGTGTCACTATTACAGATCGATTACATAAAAATCGGTCACGATTGAATAAATTGCACCTAAGGGAACATTATGTCTACTTTTTTTGAAGATAACTCACTAAGCATCGGTAACACACCGTTGGTAAAACTTAATAGTGTTACAGGTGGGAATGTATACGCTAAAGTTGAGTCGCGTAACCCAAGCTTTAGTATTAAATGCCGCATTGGTGCATCGATGATTTGGGAGGCTGAAAAATCAGGTCAACTTACCAAAGACAAAGAGCTCATCGAGCCTACTTCAGGTAACACAGGTATTGCACTGGCATTTGTTGCAGCCTCTCGTGGTTACAAGTTAACGCTTACGATGCCAAACACTATGAGCTTAGAACGTCGTAAACTATTAAAAGCACTTGGTGCAAACCTTGTACTTACAGATGGCGCTAAAGGTATGAACGGTGCGATCGCTAAGGCAAAGGAAATTCAAGCATCAGCCCCTGAAAAGTTTATTTTATTGCAACAATTCGAAAACCCTGCAAACCCTAAAATTCACTTTGAAACAACAGGCCCAGAAATCTTTAATGCATTAGATGGTAAAGTTGATTTCTTTGTGGCTGGTGTGGGTACTGGAGGTACAATTACTGGTGTCAGCCGTTATTTGAAACTTGAAAAAGGCCTTAATGTAAAATCAATCGCTGTTGAACCAACTAATTCGCCAGTGATCAGCCAAACACTCGCGGGTGAAGAAATTAAACCTGGGCCACATAAAATTCAAGGTATTGGCGCAGGCTTTATTCCTGGTAATTTAGATCTATCAATGATCGATGGTGTAGAGCAAGTGTCTAATGAAGAATGTATAGCAATGGCTCATGAGCTGATGAAAAAAGAAGGTATATTAGTTGGTATTTCATCTGGCGCTGCGGTTGTTGCGGCAAAACGCATTGCTGAGTTACCTGAAAATGCAGGTAAAAATGTCGTAGTAATTTTACCTAGTGCAACTGAACGTTATTTATCAAGCCCACTTTTTGCTGAAGAGTTTTCAGAGCAAGAGCTGGTTCAATAAGTTTAAATAGCTTTTGAAAAAGGATGCAAACTGCATCCTTTTTTATTATTTATTGCATTCACATCACTAATTCTTACCGTAAACTTTACATCTGTCGTATTTCGTCACACACTAAATCATCACTAATAAATCTATTTATCTAATGAAATCATTTATAACTCTTTGCACTGCTACATTTTTACTGCTGTTAAGCGGCTGTGGAAATGAAGATTCACCAAAAGGTGAAAAAAATACCCCAGGAAATAGCGCAGCACTATTTTTTGATACACTTTATAACGAACAGGATCTGAGCAAAGCCACTACCATGGCCACACCTAAAATGGCGCGGATCATGAACTCTTATGGCACCTCAAAACAATTTGCCCGCAATTTAGTCAACATGCAATACGATGATGTAGTAATTGAAGTTGATATGACTAATATGAGTTTAAGAGAACAGTATGGCGATACAGCCAATATCAACCTTATTTTCACAGGCCACTTCAATGGTAATAAAGTTGATGATATGCGCAGCGTAAAAATGGTGCGTAAAAAAGGCAATTGGTATGTTGATAAAATCAATGCCGATCCTTTTGCACGCTAACGCTTTATATTAAATATTTAAATAGCTTAACAAGCCTTGCTCGCAGCAAGGCTTGTTAGTTTTCGCTATTACAGTTCACCTGGCTGATAATTATCTACCGCAATAGCCTGTTTGCGTAGGTTATTTGCAGCATGTAGCTTTTCGCCTTGCTCATCAGTTATTAACTGTTTTTCAAGCGCACTGTCGATTGCAGTTGCTATATCAGCATTACGGTTAAGTGTGCCGTCACGTTGCCATTTCTTCAATCGTTTGAAGGCGGAGCTGGTATCATGCATCGCCATAAACGCATTCTCCATCACACCAGTACCCGCTTTATCATCCACATAACATAAATGAGTTAAGCGGTTTCTAAATACCCCAGGTTGGGTCATATGCTCACAAATTGTTTGTGCAAGTTCATCACTTGGGCGCTGATAATGATTACCAAGCGGAAATACAATACGTTTTAAAATGAAGTTAATAACTGGGTTTGAAAAGTTTTTGAAAAAACCGTCAAATGCTTGGCCAATTTCAAACAGTGACAATTCAACCGCATATTTTACGAACGGAAGATCAGCTTGTTGACGCCCCTCGTCTTCAAAACGTTTTAATACACAAGATGCTAAGTATAAGTGGCTTAAGACATCCCCTAAACGCGCTGAAATCATCTCTTTACGTTTAAGCTCACCACCAAGTACTAACATTGCCACATCAGTGCTAAAGGCAAGTCCTCGGCTCATACGCCCTAACTGCTTATAATATGAAGCAGTCTCACCGCAAACGGGCGATTTTGCAAAATAGCTTCGCGTTAATCCATGTATAAAAGCCATACTCGCATTAGTAGCGGCAAATAAAATATGCTGCAGTAATAATGAATCAAATTCTTTTAACGCAAGATCGTCATCTTCCATTGCTGCGGCTTCCATTTCTTTGAGTACAAATGGGTGGCAACGAGTTGCACCTTGACCGAAGATCATCAGATTACGGGTTAAAATATTCGCCCCTTCAACAGTAATTGATACTGGAATGCCCATATAACCGTGCGCTAAATAGTTATTTGGCCCCACTTGGATCCCCTTACCCGAATGAATGTCCATAGCATCATTCATTACCGTACGGCCCATCTCTGTCATATGATATTTGGCAATCGCAGTCACCACTGATGGGCTTAATTTTAAATCAATGGCTCCGGCAGTCATTAAGCGGCATGATTCAAGACTATAGGTTAGTCCACCAATGCGAGCCAGCGCCTCTTGCACGCCTTCAAACTGCCCGATAGAAACACCAAATTGTTGACGTACCATTGCATAGGCCGATGTCATACGGGCACATAAATGCCCTGTTGCACTGCTCAATGCTGGTAATGAAATACCGCGCCCGGCACTTAAGCACTCAACCAACATCCGCCAACCTCGTCCAGCCCCTTTTTGACCGCCAATGATCCAATCAAGAGGAATAAATACATCTTTACCGTAGGTTGTGCCATTCATAAACGCCATATTCAATGGATAATGGCGCTCACCCGTTTCCACACCAGGGTGATCTGTTGGGATCAGCGCACAGGTTATACCTAGCTCTTTATGTTTACCAAGTAATCCATCGGGATCATACATTTTAAAAGCAAGTCCAAGAACCGTTGCTACGGGTGCAAGCGTAATGTAGCGTTTTGACCAATTTAATCGTAAGCCTACAACTTCTTGGCCTTCAAACTCACCCTTACACACTACGCCAGAGTCAGGAATACTGCCAGCATCAGAGCCTGCTTCAGGGCCTGTTAGAGCAAAACACGGCACATCATCCCCTTTCGCAAGTGAAGGTAACCAGCGCTCTTGCTGCTCTTTTGTACCATAATGTAATAGTAATTCACCAGGGCCTAAACTGTTGGGCACCATCACGGTGACTGCAGCTGTTAAGCTTTTAGTGGCGATTTTAGCTACGATGGTTGAGTTTGCAATTGCTGAAAACTGGCGTCCGCCAAATTTCTCGGGAATGATCAGCGCAAAGAAACCTTGGGTCTTTAGGTAATCCCATACTTCTTTTGGCAAGTCTTTATCTTTTTGCACAATATGATAGTCATCAAGCATTGCCAACAGTGTGTCCACTTCATTGTCTAAAAATATTCGCTCTTTTTCGCTCAACTCTGGCTTTGGGTAGCTGTGAAGTAGTTGCCAATCAGGATTGCCACTAAATAGTTCTCCATCCCACCACACGTCGCCCGCTTCCATCGCTTCACGCTCAGTTTGCGAAAGCGGCGGTAATACCTTTTTAAACATTTTAAATGTCGGGCGACTGACGAGATTTAAGCGGATATCTTTAACCGCAAAAATAACTATCACCAACACCAGTAACAAAATAAACACTGACATGGAAACTATCCTTATTAATTAATAAAACAGATTGACTTAATTATGACCGATCCTTTAATAAATACAATGCCACTGTAAACTCGCATTGCCTGAGCTAAAGAGTCGGTTATTGATAAACTTTGCCTAACACATAGACGCTGCTATCATCCTACCCGATAAATAACAAATATAAGGGTTAACATGACTACTCCACATTTTAAGCTCAGTTTGAGCGCAATAATGGTTGCCAGCACATTAGCATTAAGCGGCTGTAACCAAGAAGCCACTAACACAGTAACTCAAGCTGCAAGCCCTGCGCCGGTAACTGCAAAAGACGCGCAAGCCTTTTTAGATACGACAGAGCAAGAGCTCAGTGCTTTATATCTAGAATCAAGTCGCGCGGAATGGATATACGCTAACTTTATAACGCATGATACATCAGCCCTATCAGCTGAAGTAAATCGTAAAATGACCGAAGCGGTGGTTCGCCTTGCTAACGAAGCTGCACAGTTTGACTCTCTCGAACTTGATTATGACGCACGTCGTAAACTCGACAAATTAAAATTGGCACTGACTTTACCTGCCCCACAAGATGCAGAAAAAACAGCAAAACTATCACAGCTTGTGGCTGAACTTGGCGGTATATATGGTAAAGGTAAATATTGTAAAGACGATGGCAGCTGTTTAAGCCTAGGTGATATGACTGCAACAATGGCCACCAGCCGTGATTACAACGAACTGCTTGATTTATGGCAAGGTTGGCGCCAGGTATCAAAACCAATGCGTCCACTGTATGAACAACAAGTTGTATTAACCAATGAAGGCGCTAAAGAGCTTGGTTATGCAGACACTGGTGCAATGTGGCGTAGTAAGTATGATATGCCAGCAGATGATTTTGCCAAAGAACTTGATCGTATTTGGGGGCAAGTAAAACCATTATATGATTCGCTGCATTGTCATGTTCGTGCCAAGTTAGGTGAAAAATACGGTGAAGACAAAGTACCTCAAGACCAACCTATCCCAGCGCATTTATTAGGTAATATGTGGGCGCAATCGTGGGGCAACATTTACGATGTAGTCGCACCTGAAAATGCCGATCCTGGTTATGATGTAACCGCATTATTAGCCGAGCATAACTACGATGAACTTAAAATGGTACGCGGCGCTGAAAAATTTTTCACCTCAATGGGATTTGCACCTTTACCTGACACCTTTTACCAACGTTCGTTATTCACTAAACCTGCCGATCGTGATGTACAGTGCCATGCTTCAGCGTGGAATATAGATAGTAAAGACGACTTACGCATTAAAATGTGTATTCAGCGTACTGGTGAAGAATTCTCAGTTATTCACCATGAGTTAGGTCACAACTTCTACCAACGCGCTTACAATACCCAACCGCTTTATTATCAAGAAAGTGCTAACGACGGTTTCCACGAAGCCATTGGCGATACCATTGCGCTTTCGGTAACACCTGGTTACTTAAAAGAAATTGGTTTATTAGAGCAAGTGCCTGATGAATCGAAAGACATTGGCTTATTAATGAAGATGGCGCTGGATAAAGTTGCCTTTATTCCATTTGGTTTACTTGTGGACCAATGGCGTTGGCAAGTATTTTCAGGTGCAGTAACCCCTGAAAACTACAATAAGGCATGGTGGGAATTACGTGAAAAGTACCAAGGTGTAAAAGCACCTATCGCACGAAGCGAAGCTGACTTTGATCCAGGTGCAAAATATCATGTGCCAGGTAATACACCTTATACACGTTACTTCTTAGCGCATATTTTACAGTTTGATTTCCACCGTAGTTTATGTGAAATAGCAGGTAACAAAGAAGCCATTCATCGCTGCTCAGTATACAACTCTAAAGAAGCAGGTGAAAAACTCAATGCTATGCTAGAAATGGGTTCAAGCCGCCCTTGGCAAGAAGCATTAGCCACCGTAACAGGTAAACCTGAAATGGATGCAACAGCCCTACTTGATTACTTTGCGCCACTGCAAAAATATCTTGATGAGCAAAATAAAGGCCGTCAATGTGGTTGGTAAGTTAACTAGTTAAATAACAAAAATGCAAAAGCCCGCTCAATTGAGCGGGCTTTTTTAGTATTGCAGTACTAGTATTACAGTTTGATTAGAACTGTAAGCTTACATTTGCAAAGTAAGCGTCATAACCAGAATCATCCCAGTTATTGCCGTAACCCGCTTTTAAGCCAACATTTTTGTTGAAGAAATGTTGAGCACCAAAAGTGTAATCATCGTTTTTATTAAATGTAACAAACGCTGATGTCGCTTTAGTGAAGTAGTAATTAGAACCTAATTCCCATGAACTACCACTGTCGTCAGTATCTGAAATAGTACCTTCAACAGTTAGGTAGTTACCTTGCTTAAGATCCATGAAGTATTTAGCGTTCACAGCGCGGTAATCAAACTCGTCATCAGATGTTACAGTGAAACCGATGTAATCTGTGCTATTAAGTTTATGATCATAAGCAAGATCAAATATTACTGAATTTTCGCCATCTTCAACGTCAATGAATGTCGCTTTTAATAATAAATTTGGATTAAAAAAGTAACCTGCTGATACATTAAATACGTCTTTGCTTGAAACAGAATCAACATCAAGGTTGCTATATTGAGCACCTACCACAAAATTTTCAACAAAGTACTCACCACCGATAGTTGTTACATCGCTAAAGTCATTATCAATGTATGAACCATATACGTTGGTTTGCTTGTTAATATACTCAAATTGATCGTAAGGACCTAATGTTGCTTTTGGTGAGAAGTAATACGTTGAATCAACGCTCACTGTGTCGTTGCCATCGGTATCCATATATCCTAAATGGCTGATTGACTGATAGTTATCCGCAGCAGTCGCGGCACTAGAAAGAAGAATACTCGAAATAATAACTGCTAATTTTTTCATAAAAAGATTTCCCTATTTTACATTGTTTTATTGCTACAAGGTTTAACGTTTAACCGGTTGGTTAAGACGGGGCACATCCTAACGCGAGTAAACTGAATTGAAACTTAACTAAGTGCTTGTATTTTATTATAAAAATGTAAGTGGATGTAAGGAAGTGTAAAAAAAAGGTAGCGAATAGGAATGTTAATCGCTACCGTTTTAAAAGCTCAATTATGATCAAAGCGCGTACTGGCTGATTATCCGGTACACATCATTGATATTATCACCCGATTTAAAGTCTTTGCTGATCGGTGTTGGATCAGAGCCAACCCAAATTTTTAATTCAGCATCTAAATCAAAATGACCTGCACTTTCTTTACTAAACTTAGTTATTTTTGAATAAGCAATACTGATCATCTCTATTTTTGAGCCAGTGACCCCCTGCTTATCCAACAAAATTAAACGTTTGTTAGTAAAAATAAACATGTCACGTACCACTTTATAGGCCTTTTCAACTTGTTCACCTTCAATCAGGGTATTTGCCAATACTTTTTCTAAATCATCGTCATCAACTTCACTGGCATTACCCATTAAACCACTTAATAAACCCATTATATTTGCTCCTGTTTAAATATTTGATTTTCTAATGTATGCCCGTTTACCAATTGGCGATAACGCCAACCTTGCTGATAACAATGTTGCAGTATGGTGATATCAAATGGTGTCGCCGTTTTTTGGTACTCAATAACATATTCTTTAGCTTGACTCATATATACTTTAGACACATCTGCTAAGGCTTGTATTTTGGCTTCAACATCTGGGTAATGCTCGCTCAGTAACAATGTAATAAATCCAGACTCTAGTTCGCTATTATCACTGTGTGTTGGATGCTCTGTGAGCTTGCCTTTATCAAGGTGAAGTACATGTGAACATAAGCGTTCTAGTTCAGTTAAATCATGCGAGCTTAAAATAAAGGTAGCCTCACTGCTAAGATTCGCAACCACTTCGCGTACTTCGCGAGCATGAATAGGATCAAGCCCAGCGGTTGCTTCATCCAACATGACTATTTGTGGTTTCCCGATCAACGCTTGACCTATGGTGACACGTTTACGCATTCCATGTGATAAATCATCAGAACGCTGTTTAGCAACGTCAGCTAGTCCGACTAACTCAAGTACGCGGATCGCTTCTGCTTGGCTTTGCTTATTTGACAGCCCTTGTAGCTGGCCATAAAACGCCAGTTGGTGAGCGATACTAAAGCGCGGATCAAGTTGAGCATCTTGTGGTAACGCACTGAGCTTGCCAAACAATTCACTACTGCCGGGGTTATGCCCAATAATATTGAGCGTGCCTTTTGTTGGTAAAATATAACCGCATAACAAACTAAACAAGGTGGTTTTACCAGCACCATTTGGCCCAACCAATGCTACTGGCGCGCCTTGCTGGATCTCAAAACTTACCTGATCAAGGGCCAATTTATTACCATACTGCTTAGTTAAACCTGTTGCGTGTATTAGTGTGCTCATAGAGAACTCCTTGCAAAAATACGCTGAGCAATCGCTAGCATCACGGTAGTTTGTATTAACGCAATGCCAATGCTATTAAATATTCCTGCGTTTTGTCCTGCCATTTGATCAAGTTGTACGCCAGGGAAAACATAATCAAGCATTGCCAAAACGGGTATTTGCCAGCTTAAAATACTGACCACAATATTCCCGCCAGCAAAAAATAATACGGCAAGCACCACAGTTAAACGCGCTGAGCGTGCAAAAGTATTTAACAACGTCATTAGTGCTATAAAGGGCAAAACAGCAATTAATAAATAACAGAACAAAACAAAGCTGCGACTTATGCCACTGACTAATAATGCTGGATCTCTAAAGACCATAACTGCAACTGAAGCTACCAAGGTAACAAGTATTAATGCTGCTAAAATAAATACCTGTCCTAAAAAGCGGCCAAATAACATTTCATTTCGGGTAGCTCTAAGAGATAAAAAGCGTAGTGTTCCTCGTTGTTTATCACCAACAAGTTGGTCGCTACATAAAAACAAGCAGAAACTAGGAAAGCTATACAATGCAATTAACCAATACATTGCTAATTCAGCTTCAGGCCAATCGAGTAATTTACTCAGTCCAATAGCACCAAATACTTGTTGTGCTAAATCGGCTATTTGGGGCGAACTAATTAAGCTGACCGCTTGACCTATCGGATAGCGTAAAATCAATAACCAACAAATCGAAAATGCGGCAACAGCAAGTAAGCCGCGCTTGGTTAAAAATAATCTCACTAGTTCAAACTGGGCAATCTTTAATAATCGCTGAGGGTGGAGTTGCGTCACAGATATTCCTTATTAATCTATATACAGCTTACACTAAGGGCAAACGTGTTGAATTACTAGCAAAAAAAAGCCCGTATTAATACGAGCTTTGTAACAAATAATGTAGTCTTACTGATCCGCAGGCTACAAATTCTGTTGATATATGTCGAGTGCTTGGCTTAAATCAGCGATCAAATCGTCCACATCTTCAAGGCCTATATGTAAGCGGATCACTGGCCCTTGCGTCCAACCAGTTACTGAGCGTAAACCTTTCATAGTTAAGTTGGCAGTCACTAAACTCTCAAAGCCTCCCCACGAGAAGCCCATTTTAAAATGCTCTAAACTATCTAAAAAGGCATCAATCGCGCTTTGGTTCCCTTGTTTCATAACAAAAGAAAATAAGCCATTACTACCATCAAAATCACGCTTAAAAAACTCATGACCCGGACACGTTGCAAATGCTGGATGACGAATATGGTCAACCAATGGATGCTGCTCTAACCACTTCGCAACTTCAATCGCGGCTTTTTCATGCTGATTTAAACGTACCGCCATAGTGCGCAGGCCTCTTAACGCTAAATAGGCGTCATCAGCCGACGTACATTGACCAAGTAAATATGAATTTTCTCGTAGTGTCGGCCAGTATTTTTTATTGGCCACTGCCACACCCATCATCACGTCCGAATGACCCACAATGTATTTAGTTGCCGCTTGAATACTAATATCCACCCCGTGTTCAAGTGGGCGATAATGCAAGCCATTACCATAGGTGTTATCAAGCATGGTCATTACCCCATGCTCATTGGCAACTGCAACCATGGCTGGTACATCTTGAATTTCCATAGTGATAGAACCAGGCGACTCTAAAAACAGCACTTTGGTGTTGTCTTTGATCAGCGCTTTAATATCTGCCCCAATTGTTGGTGGATAATAAGTCGTCTCAACGCCAAAGCCAGCTAAAATTTTATCGCAAAAATCACGAGTTGGTTCATAGGCATTATCTACCATTAAGATATGATCGCCCGCTTTCAAAAAAGCCAATAGTGTGCTGCTAATCGCCGCTGCACCACATGGATAAAGCGCACATCCCTCACCACCTTCAAGCTCAGTGATCGCTTCTTGTAATGCAAAATGTGTAGTAGTACCACGACGACCATAAAAAAGTGTTTTATCGCCACGTTTTTTTGCCGCTTTTTTAAGCTCTGCCACTGAATCAAAAACAACTGTCGATGCACGTTGCACTACGGGGTTAACCACCCCATGAGTATATGCTTTTTTACGTCCGGTACTTACTAACAGCGTATTTTTATTGCTTTTTGTCGTCATCATTAATCCTTAAAATATTTCGTTCGAACATACTCTGCACTATGCTTAATCTTGCAAATTACACCAATAGTCGATTAAATAGCGCGAGATAGAATCAGCTCTTGGTAGCTTTAAATGCTCCCCCTCTTCGTGCCAATTGCCAAATTGAGCAAGCTCTTCACGGCTAAACCACTGCGCATCGTCTAGTTCGTCTTTATCAACCTGGATATCTTCCGTAACAGCTTCAGCGATAAAGCCCAGCATAATCGATGATGGAAATGGCCACGGCTGCGAGGCAATATACTGAACATTTTCAACCACAATGCCCGCTTCTTCCATCACTTCACGCGCCACCGCTTGCTCTAAGCTTTCGCCCGGATCAACAAAACCAGCTAAAGACGAATACATACCTGCTGCCCACACAGCTTGGCGACCAAGTAAACAGCGTTCAACACCATCAGCAAATGTACGCGTTACCACCATGATCACGGCCGGATCAGTTCGCGGAAACGTTTGGTGTTTACACCCATCATTACTACATAAACGTGAATGACCCGCTTCAACAAGCTCATTTTCGCTGCCACAACGTCCACAAAAACGATGAGTTGCATGCCAGTAACACAAACCTCGTGCCAGTGCAGCCATTGAGCCTTGCGCGATTTCCACTTGCACCCCAAAGCGGCGAATATCGACAAACTCAGCGTCACCTATCAGCTGGCTTAAGGCGGCTTCGTCTAGCTTGCTTACATCAAGTGCGAAATGACTGGTTTGCTGCTCATCTAAACCTAAAAATATCGCTTCGTTTAGTGCTAAGTGACTCACATCACTAAAGCTTAAAAAAGTCACAGCAATATTATTTATATCAAATAAAGTGTGATTGTTATTCACCAATAACCAACGGCTTTGCTCATTTATTTGTGCTGCCACCCATTGTTGCTCTTTACGTAGGTTTGATGCGCGGTTTAAAGGCATCTGGCTGTAATTTAGCATGCTTATCCTTGTTACTATTTAGATGGCTAAAACTACCATAAGCTTACACGAAACCCAATTTATTACTGACGTTGAAACAGCCAAAAAAAAAGCCCTGAAGGGCTTTTTAAACACACAATAAATTCTGTCGTAATTACAATGTAGCTAAATGAGCCTGTAATTTTTGATTTTCAGCTTCGATATGCTGATAAAACTCTAAATCTTCAAGTTTGCTTGCTGCTGCTTTATCAATAACAATCACAGCATCTTTATGTAACTGAAGCGCAGAGGCTGGACATTTAGCCATTAACGGGCCTTCAATCATAGCATGCACTGCATCAGCCTTATTTTCACCCGTAGCAAGTAAAACAACTTTTTTCGCCTCCAAGATCGTACCAATTCCCATCGTAATTGATAACTGTGGCTGATATTCATCAGCAGCAAAAAAACGGGCATTATCATCAACGGTTGCTTTAGTCAGGGTTTTTACACGAGTACGTGAACGCAGACCTGATGAAGGCTCATTAAAGCCGATGTGACCATTACGTCCGATGCCTAATAACTGTACATCAACACCGCCTGCTGCAACTATTTTGTCTTCGTATTCTTTGCATGCTGTAATTGGGTTTAGGGCATCCCCTGGCGGTACAAAGGTATTATCTTTGTTTATATCAATATGGCTAAACAATTGCTCATTCATGAAGTGGCGGTAACTTTGTGGATGATCGCCCGTTAAACCTAAGTATTCATCTAAATTAAACGTTGTTGCTTGTGAAAATGAAATCTCACCCGCTTTATTTTTAGCGATTAATTCTTGATATAACGCAACTGGCGTAGAGCCCGTTGCTAAACCGAGCACTGACGTTGGTTTTTTTTGTAATTGTGTTGCGAAAATATTTGCGCCATATGCTGCTACGGCTGCTGCATCATTTAAAATTACTATTTGCATATTAATTTGCTCAGTTATTAAATTAGTTGATGAAAAAATGGGACCTAAGTCCCAACCCCATGTGCAATCGGATTGGGCCTTAGATCAAACCAAACAGGGATACACTATTTGGTCAACACCATTATGACAACGCTGTCATTATTGCCATTCAATTTTAGTTTGTAAAGTAAAAGTGAATAAAAATTTACCTTTTTTACTGTGCTGTACATTAGCCAGCTAAACACTGACAAATATTTTGCGCTTATACATCCAATGTAATAAAAGCATTTGCACCAGCAAAAGCGCAACCACGCCAATCAGTGGCTGCCAATCGGTAGCTGCAGCTGTAATAAAGCCACCAAACACGCTATGGCTTATAAACTCCCAATTCACTAAGCTTGATGCCAAATAAATAATGATTGAGTTAGCGCCAATAATCACAAACGGATAAGCTAATTTTTGGCCATTGAGAATATCAATCACCGCATAAAACACAGCCAGTAATATTGCGCTCCATCCGACTGTGACTAAAACAAATGAACTGGTCCATAATTCTTTATTAACTGGAAACTGTAAATCCCAAAGCCAACCTAAGCAAACACTCACAACACCTGCAACAAATAATATGCCTGCTGTTTGCCATTCGCCAATCTTACTTGCTCTGGCGATTAGTTGTCCTGCAAATACCCCAAACATGGCATTCACAATAGCTGGTAGACTCGATAACACGCCCTCGGGGTCGACGGCTCTATTTTGATAACTAATACCGGGTAAAAAATGCGAATCAAACCATGTATTCCAACTCCCCTGTGCACTTAAATCACCAGCGTTACCTCCTGGTACAGGAATAAAACACATCAAGATCCAATACCCTAGCAGGAGAGCGATTGCTGTAAAGAGCTGTGTGCGAATACTGGTATGCCACACTAGCATTGCACAGAAAAACCATGCAATCGCTATTCGACCAAGTACACTCGCATAGCGTATTTCATCGAAGGCAAGCGGAATACCTGTGCCCCAACCATGGTTATACATCACCCCTAACCCGCACAATAGCAATAACCGCTTTAACGCTTTAGCATAAAAAACTTTTCGCTCTTGCCATGGCAGATGATCGATGCGTTTTGGTGCTAAGCCCATCGCCACACCTGATAAAAAGATAAATAACGGAAAAATCAAATCGTAAAATGTAAATCCATGCCATGCACTGTGTAGCGTATGCGCTTCAAATACCTGCCAACCGGTCCAACCGGTTAAAACAAATAAAGCGGCAAAAATAGATTGCCCACCTAAAATCCAAAACATATCCATGCCACGTAAAGCATCAAGAGATGCTAAGCGCTTTTTACTCGGCTTTGTGTCTGTATGTGCTGTTGTCATTATTTTTACTCTTAAATAAAAAGCCCGCGATACAACTGCGGGGTTTTTACAGGGAAACATTACACTGCATTACCTGCAATATAAGTTGCTTTTACAAACTGATGTTCATCGAGCACCACAAAGTCTGCATCAAAGCCATCAAGTAAACGTCCCTTTTTCTTGAGGTTTAAATATTCTGCTGGATACAGTGCAGCCATGCGTAAACTTTCACTGAGGCTTACATCCAATGTATTAATGGTATTACGCACTGCACTGGCCATGTCTAATACACTGCCTGCTAATTCGCCCGTACTTGAGTTTAATCTATCCCCAGTACGAATTACTTTGCGCCCGTCAAAAAAATCAAATTCCATATCATCGGTACCCACTGGTGGCATTGCGTCAGTGACTAACATAATTTTGCCGCGCTGTTTGGTGCGAATAGCTAATTGTGCAGACAATGGATGTACATGATGCCCATCAACAATTAAGCCACACCAGCTGTTATCATGCCAAAGCGCAGCGCCAACCACGCCTGGTTCACGCGATGTAAACGGCGACATCGCGTTATATAAATGTGTAAACCCATCGGCGCCAGCATTGAGTGCCGCCATTGTCGTTGTATAGTCAGCATTAGTGTGACCTAGTGATACTTTTACACCACACGCCACTAAGCGCTCAATATCAGCAATGCTGACATTTTCTGGCGCTAAGGTAACCATTTTGATACCTAAATCTTGACGCGCATAAATGGCAAATTCTTGTTCGCTAATTGGGCGAATAAACTGCTCACTGTGTGTGCCTTTTTTTGGAAAAGACAAATGCGGACCTTCAAAGTGAATACCTAATACACCCGCGACCCCTTCGCATATTGCTTTTGCTGTTGCATCAGCAGCTGCTTGCATGGTTTCAACTTTATCGGTGATAAGTGTTGGCATCAGTGCCGTTGTACCAAATTGACCATGCGCTTTTGCAATACGATCTAAGCATTGTGTGCTTTGCTCAGCATTAAAAAATGCCCCGCCACCGCCATTAACTTGTACATCGATAAAGCCTGGCGCAACTAAACCATCTAGCTCAATAACACTGCCTGTGGTGGAAGTTTCAAGATGAAAAACGCCATTTTCAACGCTGAATAATGCATTATCTAGAAATTTTTCAGCCGTGAATAAACGTGTCGCGCGATAGAAGGTTTTCATTACAGTGCTACCTTTTGGTCTTGCTCTAATACTGATTGCTGTGCAAAATAAATTGCGCCCATTTCAGGCGGTTGCTTTGGTACTTCAACGAGTTTTGCAATTGCTGGGTCAAGCCATTGATTTAAAGGCTCTGCAAGACCACCGATCATAGATAAACGCGGAGGATTGTTCTCTAATAAACGATGCGCTAACTGACTCACGTATTGCGCTCCGTCTTTTACAATGGCTAAAGCGATTTGATCGCCTTGGTGTGCTGCATCAAATACATAGCGAGCAAGTTTTGCATAGCTACTTGACGGTTGTCCGGCCATTTGCTCTGCAATGCCCATTGCTGTGGTGACATTAAAATGCTCTTTAACCACTGGCGTCATTATCGTGTGAGGACCTAAACCATCTAGCTCCATTAACACCGCTTTAATTGCCTCTAAGCCCATCCATGCGCCACTGCCTTTATCGCCAAGTGCAAAACCATGACCGCCGTAATTCACCGACTGCCCTTTTACATATGAAAAACCACATGAACCAGTACCCGTGATTATCACAGCACCATCACCGCCTTCATGAGCCCCGATACACGCCGTATGTAAGTCAGTAGTTAAAAACATTTGTTTAAATGGGTGCTCCCACTCTGTTATTTTTTCATATAAGTTCGGTAAATTAACACCCGCCAATCCTAAACCGGCATACACTTGATGAATAGACTCTAATGGCAAACCTGCATCGCGCATCGCCAATTGTGTAGATACCATTATTGACTCTAATGTGCGCTCCAACCCATGTAATGGATTCGCAGGGCCACCTAAACCTGTTCCTAATACCCCATTTTGCACAGAGTATATAGTTGCACGGCACTTAGTTCCGCCACCGTCGATACCAATATACAATTGGTCCTCATTCGCACTCTTAGCCATCATTTAACGACCTCTAACCTTCGTTTTATATTTGTATTAATCGCATGTTTTTTTATTATCTTAATGCGATTCACCCTCAACCCATGTTGAATTAATGTTACACAACAAATGACAGCGTTGTCATTAAGTTTTTTATAAAAAATCTCACATATCCCACATTTATCTCTAATTAACTGAATTAAATAAATAATTAATATCAATTAAATTAGTGTCGACTATCTTTTAACGTAATAATAAGGTTTAAAAATGACATTATTACCTAAAAAAACAACAAAAATAGTGATTTATAACACTATTTTCATAACTTAAATGGCCAAAAAACATAAATAAAAATGCAGAATATGCATTCAGTTTACCAAAAATAATAATTTAGTAAAGATTCACTGTCGATATTGGAATATTTTTTCTAGTGGTAGATTAAAAACAATCGCGATCTTAAAAGCGACCTCCAGCGACGGTGAATACCTTGCCGCTTCAATTGCGGCAATTGTTTGACGCGTCACCCCTACGACTTCAGCTAATTGCTGCTGCGTCATTTCATTATGCTGAAACCGTAATGCACGGATCGTATTAGTAATCGCTAACTTTGCCATTCTAACCTCTATATAATAGCCAAGCTTCGGCCCCAGTGCCGATTATCTCGCTCACCAACGCTGCGATTACTAACTGGTGAACCGGACTAATTGCAAACCCAAAATGTGGGTCAATCAGCATTGCAAACACCGCGTTCACAACGCCTAATTGTAAAATAAGTAGTGCAACACTTTTTGCTTTTAAGGCAATAGCCTGTTCACGTTCATCTTTCGCTTGATCCGCATATTTAGTATTAAATATCGCTAAGATAATGTGCATCACAATAAGCATTACAACGGTTTGTATCGTAAGTGATATCAACAAGCCACTTGCTAATAACGGATCCATCTGAGCTTCTGGCGTCATTGATAATACTGACTGCAAGTAATTAAACAACACAACCATGGTTATGCACATCTCAAGTAACCGCGATTTTTGTGTATAACTCATATCACCCCCTTATAATAATAAATTTGATGTTAAGTATACTTAACATTAATGACTATAAGAGTGGGCTCACATCATGTCAAATATTTTTAACATGATGTTATGTTTTTAATACATTAGTTTCAAAGTAACAGGGAATCATCAATGCAAAAAAACTGTGCCGCACTTTGTTTTAATGCATCAGCCGTCAGTCTATCAGCGCCATAGACGTCACACGGTACATTATAATGATGCTGTAAATGACCCAGTAATAAGGCAAAATCCCCGTCGCCGGAGAGTAAAATAACTTTGTCGAGGTTTTTACCTTGTTCTAGCATGTCGATGGTGATGCCGACGTCCCAATCGCCTTTTGCGCTGCCATCTTTACGCTGAATAAATGGTTTTAGCTTTACCTCAAAACCAATCGCACGAAGAATATTTTGAAATTGAGATTGCTTTTCGTCCCCGCGATAAATTGCATATGCAATCGCGCAGTCTATATCATAGTCATCACTGATTTTTGCCCAAAAGGCATTGTAATCAAAGTTTTTTCGGTAGCTCTCTCGACAGGTGTAATAAATATTTTGGACATCGACAAAAATCCCCACTCTCGGCTTTTTCGCCGTTGTACTATGTATCTCTTGACTCATGCGTTATCCCTTTTAAATTAATCACGCTACTGTAGCATACCCTGATTAATTTCAAGCCCTTGCATTTAGCTTTCAAGTAACCTAAATTAGTTACATTGAAGCATGTAACCAAAATTGGTTACTTTTCTTTATGTAACTTAAATCAAGGACATTTATGATTGCGGTGATCAGCGGTGATGTGATCAAATCACAACATATTCCAAAGCACGACTACGATGCGATGCTCTACCAGCTCGACCAAAGTTTGCGAGCAATTACTCAACGCCATCTGGGACAAAGTATTATTTATCGAGGCGATGCGTTTCAGGTGCAAATAAATCAACCAGCCCAAGTATGCCGTGTCGCAGTGCTGCTTTACTTACATCTTAAAGCCACCGGCTATGAAATTCGCCAAAGCCTTGCCATTGGTAAAATAGATAATGCTAGAGCCGATATTAAAACAGCAACAGGCTCTGCATTTACATTATCGGGGCGCGGTCTTGACGAAATCCATAACCAACGCTTTACTCTTAGCAGTATTGATGAACTCAAAAATGATGGCTTAACCCTTAATCTAGCTTTTATTGACGTGCTCCTGAGCAAAATGACACACAAACAAGCGAATGCCTTATATGTCTATTTAACCGCAGAAAACAATCAACATAGTGAACTTGCTAAACAATTAAAAACCAGTCGTGAGAATGTGACCAAGTTACTTAATCTTGCACATTATCAGTTGATCGAGCGTTTTTTAGACTATGCAGAGCAGGCCATTGCTAATGCCGTGATAGGAGTAAAAAAATGAGTTTTATGTTGTTATTAGTTGCATTATTTATCGGTCATATTTTAGCTGATTTTTATTGGCAGCCAATGAGTTGGGTTAATAACCGTAATACACGTCACTTTCGTGCTAAAAAACTGTACTTGCATGTGCTAGTGCACGGTCTAACTACAGCAGCAATTGTCAGCTGGTGGGAGTTTAGTTTTGGCTGGCAAGAGCTCTCGCGTATCGGTATTGCCACAGCTATTGTTATCGTGACCCACTACTTAATTGATTTAGCAAAATCATATTCAAACAAAGGAGTTGTGCCATTTATCATTGATCAACTTGCTCATCTTGTCGTGATACTACTACTGACTGTGTGGTTGAGCGACAACAGTGAATTTATTACCAGCATTTGGCAATGGCTGATAACCCCCACTACATTATGGGTGCTATGTGGCTATTTACTGGTATTGAGTCCCAGTGCAGTGTTCATTCGTATGATGTTAGAGCGTCTCACTACCGGGTTTAGCTCCACAGGAAGTTTACCAGCAGCGGGGCAAAGTATTGGCATGCTTGAGCGAGTATTAATGCTTACATTTATTTTGCTAGATCAGTTGGCTGGCGTTGGCTTTTTATTAGCAGCAAAATCGGTATTTCGCTTTGGCGACTTACGTGCCAGTAAAGATAAAAAACTCACCGAATATGTTATGCTCGGTACACTTTTAAGTGTCACCGTCACCTTATTTATTGGCTTAGCAGTTAATTATCTTAAAGCATTATAGAAATAAAAAGCATAAAAAAACGCGCCAGCTTAGGCGCGTTTTTTATCAAAATATTATTACGTGTTACTCACGCCATCATTACCAGAGCGACGACGTTGACCACTGCCACCAACAGATTGACGCTTAGCCCATGGGTTTTGTGTTTGCTCACCAGCGGCTTTAGCAGCAGGTTTTTTACCTGAGCCACCACGGCGTGGGCCGGTGCCATTACCGCCGTTATTATTTGGCTTTTTGCTATCAGACTTAGGTTTAGAAAAAGGCTGACCCGCTTTTTTAGGCTTTTTAGGTTTGATAGGTCGTGCATCAAGCTCTCTTTCAGGCACTCCTTTTGTTGGCTCAAAACCAGCTTCTTTTGCACGTGGGATCAATTCACCGATAAAACGTTCAATACCGTATAAGTCATCAGCATCTTCCGGTGTTACAAATGAAATTGCGTCGCCAGATGCACCCGCACGGCCGGTACGACCAATACGATGCACATAATCTTCATACACATTAGGCAAATCATAGTTAACTACATGTGGCAGTTCAACAATGTCTAAACCACGGGCAACAATATCCGTTGCCACAAGTACGCGTACTTCGCCACTTTTAAAGCCTTCAAGCGCTTTAACACGCGCGCCTTGAGATTTATTACCATGAATTGCAGCGCCAACAATATCATCGCGCTCTAACTGCTTTACTAAACGGTTTGCACCATGTTTAGTGCGGCTAAATACCAACACTTGTTGCCAATCATTAGTACGAATTAAATGACTTAACAAGGCGGTTTTACGTGCTTTATCTACCGCATAAACGCATTGGGTAACACTTTTTGCCGTGGTATTTTTTGCAGCGACTGAAATTTCGACCGGATCATTAATAAGCCCTTTCGCAAGCGCTCTAATATCGTCTGAGAACGTCGCTGAGAACATCAAGTTTTGACGTTTAGCCGGTAACTTGCTGATGATACGTTTAATGTCATGAATAAAGCCCATATCAAGCATACGGTCAGCTTCATCAAGCACCAACACTTCGAGGTTATCGAACTTCAAGGCATTTTGGTTATGCAAATCCATTAAACGACCCGGAGTGGCAACTAAAATATCTACACCTTTGCGTAAACGCATCATTTGCGGATTAATTTTAACACCACCGTACACAACAAAAGAACTGATATTAGAATGCTTAGCATACTCTTCAACATTCTCGCTTACTTGTAATGCCAGCTCACGGGTTGGAGTTAAAATTAAAGCACGAACTTGGTTAACCTTGGCTTTTTGGCCTGTTGATAAGCGCTCAATTAACGGTAAAGTGAAACCCGCTGTTTTACCTGTACCAGTTTGCGCTGCAGCCATAACATCCCGACCTTCAATGATCGCTGGAATGGCTTGAGCTTGAATTGGTGTTGGCGTTTCATAGCCCTTTTCTAAAACCGCATTAACTAAAGACTGTGATAAACCTAACCCATCAAAACTCATATTTTCTCTCAATAATTTTAAGGCCCAATCGGCCAATGGCGCATTATACCGATCGTACGCAATAATGCATGGTATATTCACGTTTGAAATAGCGTCAGCCAAATTTAACTAGCCACATCACACTATAACTCACTAAAAAAACACAACCTTAAAAAACAAAAAAGCGGCACTGTGGCCGCTGTTGAAAAGCTATCATCACTTGAGTGATGCTATTTAACACCTAACTCACGCAGACGCTCTTGTAAGTAACTGTCAGCAGTATAACGCGCTGATAACACCACATCTGGACGCGGGTGCAAAAATAACGGCAACGAAATACGTGACTTAGATGACGCTTTGCCAGTAGGGTTAATAACACGGTGAATAGTCGACGGAAAATAACCACCTGACGCTTCTTGCAACATGTCGCCAATGTTAATAATTAAACTGCCAAAATCGCATGGCACATCTAACCAACCGCCATCTGTTTTTTGTACTTGCAAGCCTGGCTCATTTGAAGCAGGTAATACCGTTAATAAATTAATATCACCATGTGCAGCAGCACGAATAGCACCAGGTTCTTCATCACCTGTCATCGGCGGGTAATGTAATATACGTAATAATGTTTGCTCTGAATCAGCAATCATATCTTTTAAATCGATAGAAAACTTAGCACGCACATCCGCTGGTGCTTCAGCTTGCACCCAGCTTAACAATGTCGCAGCAAACTCATTGGCTAAACGATAATATTCGCGAATATCTGCTTCTAACTGCGCTGGTACACGGCCTTTTGGATAAACATGAAAGTATTCTTTAATGTCTTTAACTGTAAAGCCTTTTGCAACTTCTGATACCGAAGGCGGAAAGTAGCCATCTTGAGTGTCTTTAGAGAATAAGAATTCATGTTTTTGTTCAGAATTAAAAAAATCCTGCCAATTTTTATAAATTGATTCAACAAGAGACTGTGGAATTGGGTGGTTTTTTAATACACCAAAGCCCGTATTTCTAAGAGACTCAACAAATTGAGCGGCCGCATCGCTCGCTTTATAATCAACGGTAGGTAATTGCATGTTCGTATCCAATGAATTAAGTTGTTAAAAGCCTTTGCTAATCATAGCAGTTGCTCCATTGTAGCGCTTCGCGAGCATAATAAAACGGGCAAAAAAACATAAGGACTTATGTCCTCTTTAGCTGGGTAAGCGTTTATTACTTGATGCAAATCAAAATGTTGCTATTGTGGATAAAACGCTAAAACAACTGTAATTATAAACGCACTTTAATGGTCTACTCTTCACTAACCTCTTTCATTAAGCAAAGGTAACCTATGCGCCAAAAAATTTCGTTCAAAAGTGGTGATTTAACACTCGCCGGTCAGCTTGAAACACCCGCCAGTGATATTAAGTTTTATGCCTTGTTTGCCCATTGTTTTACCTGTGGTAAAGATATCGCCGCAGCAAGTCGAATTAGCCGAGCACTCACTCAACAAGGTATTGCGGTATTACGCTTTGATTTTACTGGCCTTGGTAATAGCGATGGTGATTTTGCCAACAGTAATTTCTCATCAAATATCCAAGATTTAATTGCCGCGGCAGATCACTTACGTGAACACTTTAAAGCGCCACAATTATTAATTGGTCATAGTTTAGGGGGCGCAGCGGTACTTGCAGCTGCCGAACACATTGCTGAAGTACAAGCCATTACCACTATTGGCGCACCATCAGATGCGCAACATGTAGCGCATAACTTTGCCGCTCATCTTGATGAAATTAATAGCAAGGGCGAAGCCAAGGTAAATTTAGCAGGGCGAGAATTTACCATTAAAAAACAGTTTGTGGACGACATTGCCAATTACGACCGCAGCCATATCAGTAAATTAAAGCGAGCATTGTTAGTAATGCACTCCCCTATTGATGCCACGGTAAGTATTAACGAAGCTGAAAAGATTTACGCCGCTGCTAAACATCCAAAAAGCTTTATTAGCCTAGATAACGCCGACCACTTACTCACTAACAAAGACGATGCAGACTACGCAGCAGACGTTATAGCATCATGGGCAAAACGTTATGTGGATTTTGATAAAAACCAGTACAGTGCCAAACTTAGCAGCGGCAATGTATTAGTTGAAGAGAAAGATCATGTCTTTACTCAGCATGTAAGTACCAAGGATCATACTTGGCTTGCCGATGAACCACTAAGTGTTGGCGGTAATAATTTAGGCCCAGACCCTTATCACCACTTACTTGCTGGACTTGGTGCATGCACCGCGATGACTTTACGTATGTATGCAAGTCGTAAAAACTTGCCACTTGAACACATAAAGGTAGAACTGGACCACAGCCGTGATTATCACGCCGATTGTGATAACTGCGAGCAAACCGACAAACTCGAAGCCATCACTCGTAAAATCACCCTGGTGGGCGATTTAAGTGACGCTCAGCGCCAGCGCCTATTAGAAATTGCCGACAAATGCCCTGTGCATAAAACCCTGCATAACAACCCACTGATTGTAAGTGAGCTGGTTGATTAACAACAAACTTCCCGCTTAGGCATTTGATTTATACACCTGAAATTTGGTATTTTTATCATTTGCCTACCAACCACCTCCGCCACCTCCACCTCCTCCTCCGCCAGAAAAACCGCCACTACTGGAGAAGCCTGAACTCGACATAGAGGATGAAACACTTGAGTTTCCCAAAGCTGAATAACTCATTCCATCTACACAATTAAGAAATTCTGTCTGGTCAGAAAAACCACCTGAAAACCACATCGGTGTATATCTATAAGGATTGAGAGATTCTGAAATTTTCTTCTTTTTACGTCTTTTTTGTTTTCTAAATTGTCCTCTTTTAAACCTAAGAACATTATCAAATCGAGCACACCATTCATCATGCAAATCCAGCGAAATTGCATACGGTAAAAATTTCTCATATTCAGTTTCAGTGAGCAAGAGATCGTCTTCAGGCAGTTTTTTAGCGGATATATATTTTCGTATTTGCATTGAACTTACCAGTAATGGCTTCCCGTATTGGGAGGGGCCGCGATTTAAAGATAATGCAGTTATACTAAGTAACAATAAAAAAGCCATCGAGATCGACAACAAGGGTACAAAACTACAAAGAAGCCACATCCAAGGAAGCCAAGTAATACATATAAGTAAGCACTTTTTTTCCCACTGTGGCTCAACATTCTCATCAGTGTCCTCAAAAATACTTTCGTAAATAGCCAACCATATAATGCACACGGGAGCAGTCATAAGAATAACAAGCGGCCCCCACAGAATATCAGTCCAATCTGAAACGCCAAATATCAATTGTAAGCTAACAAATACCGACGACAGAGCAACAGTAAAAAGTGTGTATTTAATATTCCACGTAAAAATACTTGTCGCTTTTAAGTCTTTGCTAATCGCACTAGAAAAAAGTTTAAAGAGTTCTCGATTTTTCTTTCTATTTTCACGGCTAACTTGGTAACTCCCACCCTGTTTAATAACCCAATCGAGAATACATTGTTCATTTTTTGGTAAAGGAGTGTTTGGTAGGTTTGTCTTAAGTGATAATGTTAATGTATGGGTATAAAATGAACCTTCTTTAATACCACTATCAGAGGGGAGGTATTCATATTTTATGCCTAGATAGCCTTTAATAGCTAAGTGAGTGCTGGCAGAAGTTAAATCTCTCATTGTACTATTTGAAAAAATTGCGTGGTTTAATATGTAATTAATTATTGCAGGGCTAATTTCACTGGGCACATCAGTAATATCTGGAGTATCGACATTTTCATCTGGATATATACCAACCTTACGCCAAGACCAATAAACAAAACCACCCACCGTACCCAAAAACGTGATAAGCAAAATCCACTCTAAAAAATCCAGTAAAAATATAAAATAAAATACCGAAGGTTGATCTATTACATCTTTAGGAAGCGCGAGAACAATTGTCATCCCCTCCCCTAAACCTAAGTCTTGCGTAGCAGTAAACCTAAATTGATTTTGTACTGGATTATCAACAATATAATTATCTTCTTTCTCTGTGTAAGAGCCGGTATAGGCTTTGTATTTCAGGACGCTGGTTTGTTCTGGTAGGTTAACTACAACCATTGACTTCTCTATTGAAGTTGCCCATTGATGAGGAATGGCATTAAAATATAACTCATCATAATTTTCAAAAAACCGAATTTCATCTGATAGTTGATAAGTAATAATAAAGCTAGCAGGCCCATAATCTAACTCTTTTTTAGGATCACCTACTTTTATGATTGCGTTGCCATTTGAAATGGTTGCTTGATAAGGTATTGATGTATTATTTAACTGAGCACTTAGCATCTTGAAGCCAGCTAAATATTCACCACCATAACGGCCCTCAAGTAATAATGGGATTCGTCTATAAATACCATGCTTGAATATATAACCACCGGCCGTTATATCAAACTGCTCAGTGACTATTAGATTGCCATTAGGTTTTACATCAATTGTTACATGTAATCCCGCTGTTGAATCAGCCTCCCTTACTTCTGCATAAGAAGGCATCAACATAATTAAAAGTAAAAAAATTATGCTTCCTTGCAAAAAATATTTCATTGTTAATTTGCTCCTTTTAAACAACACTTATCTCTTCATTAGATGCTTAATATAATAAAAACTCTTTTATATTTTTTTTCACTTCATTTATTAAATCAGCAGGCCCACCATCATACATATCATTATGGCGTGAGTTCTCTATCGAAATCTGCGTAACCGGATACTGTGCTAATTCATCTTCATTGAGTAATACCTGATTATCCGCAGGGTAATCACTGCCACGAAGCGTTAAAACCCGAATGTTTTTATTGCGAGGTAACAACATACGCCGATGATCAAGCGTAATAATTTGACTCACTTGCTTAGGATAAATCGCCGCGTAAAGCGCGGCTATATCACCGCCATTAGAATGGCCAAATAACGTTAACCGCGTAAAATCATACTCTGGGTAGCGAGGGCTCAACTCGGTCACTAAAAATTTAAGAGTGACCA
Organism: Pseudoalteromonas sp. SG41-2; assembly: GCF_014164535.1. NCBI lineage: Bacteria > Pseudomonadati > Pseudomonadota > Gammaproteobacteria > Alteromonadales > Pseudoalteromonadaceae > Pseudoalteromonas > Pseudoalteromonas sp. SG41-2. The sequence goes on from NZ_JACJFK010000013.1 coordinate 34,382, forward strand.
CACCACGATGCCAGTTTTCCATACGAGTGGCCATATAAGGTGGCGTGCGGTTGAGCGCAGGATCGCTGTCTAATTCATGGGCTACAGCAATGGTTAAATAGCCCTTAGCTGTAAATATATCAGCCGCAAACTGATAGTCAGTATGCGCAATACCATATCCGGCATTAATAAATACCACAGGGCATTTTGTTTGTTGGCTACAATGCTCGTTATATGCTGGTAATGAAATACTGATCGGGATCGCGCGGTCACGCGCTTTATCAACAATCATTTCGCTGTTTGTTGCGGAACTGGCGACGGCACTGACTATGAGAAAGAAGAAGCTCACAAGGTACTTAAAAGGTAGTGGCATTAATTTGCTCGACTTATTTTATTTAAATTATAAAGTACTTTAAGCTTTTGAATATTAATTGCAATAAAACGAGGTACCTAAAACAGCAGAAGAGTTTTAAAGAAAAAAATAATTATTATAAATTTATGCGATAATAGTCGTATTGTCCTAACGTCTATTTAGAAAAGAACCTATCCATGAAATCATACAACAGCATCGAACAGCGTATCGATATTTTACAAAGCAGAATTGAAGCGTATCAAGATGAAATCAAAACGCTAGAAACAGAGCCAAAAAATAATAACGAGCGTATTATTTTCAAATTTATCGAAACAGGCAGCACCGGCAAGACTAAAGATTTTGTGCGTGAATTAGGCATTAAATCACCACGCGATAGTTTGTATTCATCAGGTGATGTATCAAAACTCATCAAAGATGGCGCCAGTGATATTTCCCCTGCATTACTTGAAATTGCCCGCGCACTTGCCAGCGCACGAAATAAAAATGGCCCTGCCTGCTAATTAAGCATTAGATTAGCCGTGTCATAACGGCTAATCCACCAGCTCGATATCTAGTCCGCTGAGTAAGTTTAACGCTGCAAAGCGCTCAAACTTAGCCCGGCTAACATTATTATTTTTAATATCAATATTAAAATGCATCGCACCGACAAAGTTTACTTTACTCAAGTTTGTTTGCTGAAACAGGCTATCTCTAAAATCAGTGTTACTAAAATCACTGGTAGCTAAATTAGCCTGTCTAAAATCAACATCTTTGGCAAAACAGTCCGTCATGATCAAGCCTTTTAACTGTAACTCATAAAACGAGCTATGACTAAGTTGGCAATTTTTAAAACTCACCGATGAAGTAAGTGACAATTGTGGCCAATTTACCTGCGCCCATTGAATACTGTTGAGCTTACAATCAACAAAGCTGACTTCTTCTAACGAACTATAACCCCAATTTAAATCGCTTAAATTACAGTTAATAAATTCACACTCAATAAAACGACAATTACTAAATTGACTATGACTAAAATCACATTCAATAAACTGGCACTGTTCAAACTCAATGTCACTAAAGCGCTGCGCGCTGGCAACACATTTTGAAAATTGCTGATCGAAATAATCGAACTCTTTAAACACTCGAATGCTTAACCTCTAAATCGTTTTTCAAAGCAAGAACTGCGATATAGATCAACCCAAAAATAGGAATAATCGCTAATAGCCCACCAATTACAGCAACAATAACCGGTGTTGTTGTTTTTCTTTTACCAAGGCGATAACTTATCCACGTAAAAAATGGGATGCATACTATAAATATCAAAGCCAAGAACTCACCAAGCAAAGTTGCACTAATACTCATTTACTATCCTTAATATATTTTTATTAAACCATTTTGATTACACCATAAAAAAACCCTTAAGCCTACACTTAAGGGTTTTAAATCAATAGTAAGATTAAGTGCTAATTAATCACTTATTCTGCTGATTTTTCAGCTTTTTCAACAACACTAATAGCAAGCTCTGTAAGCGAATCTGCATTTGCTTTACTTGGTGCGTTAGTTAACAAACACGACGCTTGGGTTGTTTTAGGGAAAGCAATCACGTCACGAATATTATCAGTACCACACAGTAGCATTGCTAAACGGTCTAAACCGAACGCTAAACCAGCATGTGGTGGCGTACCGTATTTTAACGCTTCAAGTAAGAAACCAAACTTGTCTTGCTGCTCTTGTGCATCAATACCTAGGATTCTAAACGCTGCTTCTTGCATATCTGTATTATGAATACGTACCGAACCACCACCTACTTCGTAGCCATTTAGTACCATATCGTATGCATCTGAAATAGCCGCTGCTGGGTTTGCTTCAAGTTCGCTTGCATTTACATCTTTTGGTGCTGTAAATGGGTGATGAACAGCATGCAATGTACCTTCGTCGTCTTCTTCAAACATTGGGAAGTCAACAACCCAAAGTGGAGCCCAGCTATTTAGATTAGTGATCTCTAAATCAAGGCCAATCTTAATACGTAGCGCGCCCATAGCTTCGTTTACTGTGTTGCGTTTATCAGCACCGAATAAAATGATGTCGCCAGTTTGTGCGTTAGTGCGTGCAAGAAGTTCGTTGATCACCTCTTCATTTAAGAACTTAGCGATTGGCGATTGCACGCCTTCAGCGCCTGCACCGCGGTCGTTTACTTTCATCCACGCAAGCCCTTTCGCGCCATAAATACCGATGAATTTAGTGTAGTCATCTAGTTGCTTACGCGAAAGTGATGCACCGCCTGGTACTGTTAATACAGCAACACGGCCTTTTTCATCATTGGCAGGACCAGAAAAAACTTTAAACTCGACGTCTTTCACTAAATCGGCAACGTCAATTAATGTCATTGGGTTACGTAAATCTGGCTTATCAGAACCATACAAGCTCATTGCCTCAGCGTAAGGCATGATTGGGAACTCGCCTAAATCCACGTCTAGCAATTGCTGCCACATTTCGCGGATCATTTTTTCTGTGATACCACGTACCTGAGCAGAGCTCATGAACGAGGTCTCTATATCGATTTGAGTAAACTCAGGCTGACGGTCAGCACGTAAATCTTCATCACGGAAACATTTAACAATTTGGTAGTAACGGTCAAAACCCGACATCATCAACAATTGCTTAAACAACTGCGGAGACTGCGGTAATGCGTAAAAACTGCCTTTGTGAACACGGCTCGGTACTAAATAATCGCGCGCTCCTTCTGGGGTAGCTTTTGTAAGTACTGGCGTTTCGATATCTAAGAAATTATTTTCATCTAAGAAACGACGCACAAAGCTGCTAGCTTTAGCGCGTAGTTTAATACGGTCACTCATTTCTAAACGACGAAGGTCTAAGTAACGATATTTTAAGCGACGCTCTTCAGAGTTTACCTGATTAAAATCAAGTGGCAACGGCTCTGAACGGTTGATGATAGTAAGGCCTGTGCCTAAAATTTCAACTTCACCCGTTGCCATATCTTTGTTGATTTGGCTGTCAGGACGTGCGCGAACTACACCTTTTAATTGTACGCAAAATTCTTGACGTAATGTATTCGCGGTATCCATTAAGCCTTCAACTTCAGGATCGAATACAACTTGTACTAAACCTTCTCTATCGCGTAAATCGACAAAGATAAGTCCACCAAGGTCACGTCGTTTGTTGATCCAACCACATAGTTCAACTTCTTGATCTACTTGAGTTTTATTTAGCTGTCCGCAGTATATAGAGCGCATAGTTTTCCTGTCAGTGTAAAGACGAATAGCCGCTTCCCCTAAGAATTGCTGTTTTTGAGGGAGAATAGCCACTATTTATAAATCATTTTAGGGGGAGCATTATACCCAAGTTACTTGAAAATGCGAGCTCGGCAGCAGCTACTATGCTTTCAATTTATAGATTTGATATACTAACCAAAACACACAATCAGTTAACCGTTTTATGTTGTATTTAGGGTGTCCGCAGTGGTCAAGTACCGCATGGAAAGGCAATTTATTATCAAGTCACTGCAAAAATGCCGATATGTTGCACGAATACGCACAGGTGTTTAATTCAGTCGAAGGCAATACCAGCTTTTATGCCGATCCTAGTGTTGAATCATTAAATCGCTGGCGTGATGCTGTCGGCAATGACTTTAAATTTACTTTTAAATTCCATCGACGCTTTAGTCATGAATTACAGCTTACTCATATCGATGACGAACTCACTGCATGGTTTAATTTATTCGAGCCAATATTGTCTCATGTTGGGCAGATCATGTTGCAGCTACCAAGTAGTTTTAGCCCCAAACAACTGCCGTTATTAGCACAGTTTATTGCCAAGCTCCCGACAGGTTTAAACTACGGCGTTGAAGTTCGCCACCCCGAATTTTTTAAGAAAGGCGCAGCCGAAATTGCCTTTAATCAGCTATTAATAGCAAACAATGTCAACCGTATCTCAATGGACACCCGCGCATTATTTGCAGTTAAGCCGAACACTGAAGCACTCATCGATGCCCAACAAAAAAAGCCCCATTTACCCGTGCATGCCATTGCAACAGGCAATCAACCTATGGCCCGCTTTGTGATTGCCGATTTAGATCATGACTATAAAAGCTATTACCAACCGTGGCTTAAAAAAGTAAAACAATGGCTTGATGAGGGTAAGCACCCGTATGTATTTTTTCATACTGCAGATAACCGCCAAGCACCATTATTAGCACGCGAGTTTTGCCAAGATTTAGGTTACCAGCACCCCGTGCTAAACCCTTTCACTGGTGAAAAAGAAGCCAGTCAAGCCAGCCTTTTTTGACTCGCGTTGAAAATTAATTAACTACAAAGAAGTATTGAATGAGTGATTTTAAACGCTATTTTAGCGGCTATCCAGAGCAAATTGTAACGCAAGTAATGCAGCTTATTGAAAATGATAAACACGGCGCGTATTTAACTAAAAAATACCCAAGCTCCCATAATATTACCAGTGACAAGTCGTTATACGCATACGCCACTGAGCTTAAAAAGCGCTATTTAAAAAATGCGCCACCGTTTGGCCGCGCCGCGTTTAAAAAACAAGGCGATATGGTCACTAACGCGCTAGGTACTCATACGTATCGTATGCAAGGTAAAACCCGCAAGCACGATTTAGCCATCAACAGTGATTTACTGCGTGCACCAGAGGAATTACTCAAAGCTTTAGTAGTACACGAGCTCGCCCACTTTAAGGAAAAAGACCACAACAAAAGCTTTTACGCCCTGTGCTGCCACATGGAGCCAAGCTACCATCAACTCGAATTAGATTTACGGATTTTTTGTGTACTAGTAGCTGAAGGTAAAAACCCTTACACATAAAAATAACTGAATCACAAAGTACATAGCCGTACAGTTAACATATAAATACTATGCAAGATGAGTACGGGAGATTTCTTCATTTACCCAATGTAGTAATTGCTTTATCGCTTTTGAAAGTACCTGATTTTGCCTCACTATATAACCTAAACTGGTAGTTGGAAATTGCGGTAATGCGGTCACTGTAGTAGTTAGATTTGCTTTACTGCGCAGGGAAAACTCTGGCACGATGGCAACGCCAAACCCCGCTTCAGCCCAATCAATTTGCGCATCGACACTGCCCACTTCCATCACCCGGTAATTTGGTAAGTTTAAAGATGGCAAGGCACTATCGAGCAAGTCTCGGGTTCGCGTATCATGGCCGAGTAAGATTAATGTTGGCGGCTCAGTCAATGTAACATTGTTATCGTTTTTGGCCTGCTGCCATAACTTTAAATGATTACCTAATGCACACCATTTTATCTGCTGTAATTGCGTAAAATGCAGCGGCTCACTTTCTTTTTGGGCAATCACAAACCCTAAATCAGCTTCAGCACTTTTAACCAATGCTGACGCTTGAGAAGACGTTGTATTGAGCAAAGTAAAGTCAATGCCAGGAAACTGGCGCTTAAAAAGCTGAAAAGGCTCAATCAACAATAAACGAGAAATTATATCACTGGCGGCAATTGTCAGTGTGCCTTGGCTGAGATCATTAATCGCATTTAAGTCAGATTGGCAAACCTGTAATTCCCATAAGGTTTTTTGTCCAGACTCTAATAGCCGTAAACCTGCTTGGGTCAAACTAAAGGGATTACGTTCTATCAGTTTAACCCGTGTCGTTTTTTCTAACTGCTTAATATGCAAGCTAACATTTGGCTGTGTCATATGCAGCGCATTGGCTGTTTTACCAAAGTGCTTTAACTCAGCCAATGTGACAAAAGTTTTTAACCAGTGAATATCTAGCATCTTTATGACCTTAATGGCGTGAAATCGATATGAAATTCTTATCAAGATAATAATTATAATTAATTTCTCTTATTTTAATAGAGCGCATACCATATTCGTTCAATCAATTTGGAGATTAAATTATGCCGTCAATTGTTGTTGTAGGTGCAAACTGGGGTGATGAAGGCAAAGGCCGTATCGTCGATTTTCTAGCTGAGAACGCATCTGCGAGCATTCGCTTTCAAGGTGGTAACAACGCCGGACATACCGTTGTGAATGACTTTGGTACGTTTAAACTACACCAATTACCAAGCGGTATTTTTAATCCTGATTGTATTGCAGTACTAGGCCCAGGCATGGTGATAAGCCCTGCGGCATTAAGCGAAGAAATAGCCGAAGTTAACGCCGCCGGTGTTGATGTAAAATTATTTATTTCTGATCGTGCAACGTTATGCTTACCATTACACGCCCTTGAAGATACCCTCGAAGAAGTGCGCTTAGGCGATGCCGCTTACGGCTCTACTCGTCAAGGAATTGCACCTGCATACGGCGACCGAGTAATGAAAAAAGGCATTTTAGTTGGCTGGTTAAATCAGCCAGACGTTTTATTAGAGCGTATTCAATTTATGCTGGATTGGAAAATGCCACAGCTAAAAGCCCTTTACCCAAGCTGTGATTTTTCACAAACAGCTGAACAAATGACTGAGTGGTTATTAGCTGTCAGCGCTCCTTGGCGCGAATTTATTTGTAATGTAACAGAGCCTTTAAAAGCACTGCAAAAGCAAGATGCTAACTTGCTGTTTGAAGCGCAGCTAGGCGCAGGCCGCGATTTAGTTTACGGCGAATACCCGTATACTACATCATCAAACGTTACTGCTGCCTATGCAGGAATTGGCAGCGGACTGCCAGCTTTGCGCCCTGAGCGTGTTATCGCTGTGGCTAAATCATTTAGCTCATCTGTTGGTACAGGTACACTCGTTACCGCCATGGCAGAGCAAGACAATTTTCGTGAAAGCGCTAACGAATATGGCGCAGTGACTGGCCGCCCACGTGATATGGGTTATTTTGATGCAGTTGCCACCCGTAACGGTGTTGAATTACAAGCAGCCACTGAAATCGCTTTAACCAAAATTGATTGCCTATCTGGCATGAAAGATTTAAAAATCTGCGTTGGTTATGCAGGCGATCACAGCGAGAACCCTATTTGGCCACAAACAGCGGCTTTAACGCCAATCTATGAAAGCATGCCAGCGTGGGATGAAGATATTACCGGTTGTCGTACCTTCGACAGTCTGCCTGCTGCAGCGCAGCATTATGTAGAACGCATCGAAGCACTGATGGGAGTACCTGTAAGTATGGTGTCTGTGGGCCCTGAGCGTGAGCAAATGATTATCCGCTAAACACTCAATTGCTATAACCCAAGTGGTTTTATAAACCACTTGGGTTATACGCTAGGCAATTGCAGATTTTCATCCACTATCTGAACAAAAATATTTTGAGTCAGTTATTCAAAAATATAAATCATTCCATCATAAAATAATTGATTGTCACCACAAGTGTATTTAAAGCACATTTAAACTCGATTTAACGCGTTCTAGTACAACGGTGGTTCTAAATGATTTGATATTATCGTTCTCATGAAAAAACTTATTACAAATCTCTTGAAAGCGCTGCATATTAGGCACAACTAATATCAGTACAAAATCGGCTGCACCCGTAACATAATAGCATTGCTGCACTTCAGGACCTGAAAAACGTTGCTTTAGTACCTCAAGCTCAGAAATATGTGTCCTGTTAACCTCCACTTCTACTAAAATAGTGATAACTTGATTTAGCTTATCTGGGTCTAAAATCGCCACATTTGATACAATATAACCATTTTCCCTGAGTTTATGGATACGGCGCTGCACCGAGGCGGTTGATAGATGTACCGCTTCAGCCAGTTTTCGAAGTGGAGTTTGGCAATCTTTCTGGACTAATTCTAAAAGTGCATAGTCATAGCGATCTAGTTTCATAATATCTCAAGGTGATAAATTTTCTCGCAAACAGTACTTTTTTAGAGCCCATTTATCAATGGTATTGAAATAAAATATACACACCTAATCTCTTCTATATACCGACTATGCAAAACTCTACTAAAACTTCATTGGGAGTTACTTTAAATATAATTTCATCAGCACTTTTTGCACTAATGTTTGCTTACACTTCACTGTTAAATGAACTTCAAGGTCAAGAAACATATGGTTGGCGGGTTTTATTTACGGTGCCATTTTTAACTGTTTTTATTCTACTAAAAGGTTACTGGCCACTAGTACTGGGCATATATACGAGGGTGCGATATGAAAAGTATTTTTGGCTAACACGGCTCCTTTCATCTTTTTTAGTTGGTGTACAATTATGGCTATTCATGTGGGCACCCGTAAATGGATATGGTTTAGCGGTTTCATTAGGCTACTTTATCATGCCAATTACTATGGTAATTATCGGACGGCTTGCTTTTCAAGAGCGTTTAACCCCGCATCAAAAAGTAGCATGTTTATTTGCTCTCATAGCTATTTTAAATCTATTAATTGTTTCTCAATCATTTTTGTGGCCGGTTTGGGTTGTATGCATAGGTTACCCTATTTATTTTTGGCTACGAAAAAAAACCAACACTAATAACATTGGTTGCACATGGGTTGATATGCTCTTGAGCCTTCCTATAGCCTGTTATTTTATCTTTGCCAATGGACAAGTTGTCACGGAGTTAACCGTAAATTTAACATTGCTTTATTTAGTAGTAGGCCTTGGGGGGATTAGTGCTCTAGCGCTTTCGTTTCAATCCCTATCTGCCCCCTATTTAAATTTAAGCCTTTTTGGTTTACTCGTTTATGTTGAGCCTGTGCTGCTATTAATAGTGGCGATTCTTTTAGGCGAGACTATCAACCAAAAGGATTGGCTTACGTACATAGCTATTTTGCTTGCGGTCGTCACATTAATTCTTGAAGGTATAAGAAAGTTACATTTAACTCATTATCGCTAACATTGCTTACTTCTTATATTGCAACGAGGTTTATCAGTAATCCCTTAAAGCAACCAACTCCCCACAAACCAAAAAGCGCAAGGTAAACTCGCGCTTTTGTTGTGTTATTTAAAGCTTAAAGCTTGGTAGCTTTATAAACCAAGTTCTGCCATAAAGTCGTCATCTAAATCACTTGCTTTAGCAGCATCATCAGCAGCTTTTTGTTTTTCTGCTTTATGCTTTGCTTCGTTTTCAATGATGTCATCTGGGTCAATAGCTTCAGCAATATCAAAATCGTGCAATTTGATAAACTCAGTTTTATCCATTGCTAATTCTAAATAAAAGATATTTTGTTTACTGGTGGTAAATGTCACGCGCCGTGCTTGCGGTCTATCCATCGTAGTATCGACCGAAATCTGTACTTGCTTATTGATGGCCATCATCTTCGGTTGATTTTGGGTAATTGAAGTATGTAACTGCTCGCGTACCTTTGAAGTAAAATCACCAACGATTTGGTTCATCAATTCACCGAGTACATTTGAGACGTCGTCCGATAAATGACTGTGAGCGAGTTCTTCTTCAGGCATCCCCATATTACGCATGTAATCATGATAAATCTCCATCGCCGCTTGCGAGGTGAAATTAGTAATTACCAGTCCTGTAAATCCGCCATCAAATAACACAAAACAACCGATATCAGGACGCATACAGGTGCGGGTTATTTTTTGTACCATTGCTGAGTAGCTAATACTATTACCACTTGCCGATGACAATACACTCGTTACAGAATGACAAAGGGTTGCCAATATATCATCTGTGCTGATCACTTTACTTTTGCTCATAAACTTCTCTTTTTCTACTTGTTATTCATTATTCTAGCCAAGCTACTGAAATTATCACTGACTATCCAGCATAAAATGCTAAAATAACCCTATTATTTTTCAAGAGACTGTTTGTGTGAACATAAAAGACAGCATTTATGCCACTGAGCAAGCGGTTAAAGACTTTAGCTTTGACCAACATGTAGTAGAAGTTTTCCCAGATATGATCCAGCGCTCAGTTCCGGGTTATGCAACCATTGTTAGTACGATGGGTAAATTGGCCGGTGAATACGCGCAAAGCAATTCAAACCTTTATGATTTGGGCTGTTCCCTTGGCGCAGTAACATTAAGCATGCGCCGTAATATCCGCACTGATAATTGCCATATTATTGCCGTTGATAATTCACAAGCCATGGTTGAGCGCTGTAAATTACATTTGCACGGCTTTCGCTCAGAAGTACCTGTTACAGTGACGCTTGGTGATATTAATGAGCTAAATATTGAAAACGCGTCAGTGGTCGCCATGAACTTTACTTTACAGTTTATTCCACCCGCACAGCGCCAAGCCGTGCTTGAAAAAATATACGCGAATTTAAAACCCGGTGGTGTATTGCTGTTAAGCGAAAAAATCAAAGGCGAGAACGAGCAATGCGATAACTTGCTGATTGACTTGCACCACGATTTTAAACGCCACAATGGTTATTCTGAATTAGAAATTAGCCAAAAACGTACCGCCATTGAGAATGTAATGCGCCCAGATACTTTAAATGCTCACCTTTCTCGACTTACCGATATTGGCTTTAGCCAAACCCAAGTATGGTATCAATGTTTTAATTTTTGCTCACTGGTAGCAATCAAGTAACAAATATAAAGAGTAATTCAATGTCTCAATGGTTTAACCAATTTTACGCCGCAATCGCACAAAGTCCGCTAAGTCACTGGCTGGAAACGCTACCTAGCCAATTAAAACACTGGCAATTAGAGGCCAGTCACGGTGATTTACCAAAATGGCAGAAAGTGTTAAAAAACTTGCCTGAAGTGGCGACCAAACACGTCAATATTATCGACAAAGTTGAAATTGGTGCCCCTGGCGAAATGACCGACGGCGAACAAAAACAAGTTACACACTTATTAAAACGAATGATGCCATGGCGTAAAGGCCCTTTCAGCCTACACGGTATTGAAATTGATACTGAATGGCGCAGCGATTGGAAGTGGGACCGTTTATTACCGCACATTGAGCCGCTAAAAGGCCGCACGGTTTTAGACATCGGCTGTGGCTCTGGCTATCACTTATGGCGGATGCGCGGTGAAGGCGCTGAGTTTGTGGTTGGCATTGATCCGTCTGATTTATTTTTATGTCAGTTTCAAGCCATCAAACACTTTAACCCAGATGAAAACGTGCATTTATTACCGCTAGGTGTTGAAGCCCTGCCTGAGTTAAAAGCCTTTGATACGGTGTTTTCGATGGGTGTGCTTTATCATCGTCGTTCCCCTATCGACTTTTTAGCACAATTAAAAGCGCAGCTTCGCCCAGGTGGTGAATTAGTGCTTGAAACCTTAGTCATTGAAGGCGATGAAAACACAGTACTCGTGCCCACTGACCGCTATGCGAAGATGCGTAACGTGTGGTTTATTCCGAGCACGGCAGCGCTAAAACTCTGGATGGAACGTGTTGGTTTTAAAGATGTGCAAGTGAAAGACTGCGCTATTACAACGCTTGAAGAACAACGTAAATCAGATTGGATGGAAAACGAGTCCCTGATCGACTTTTTAGATCCAAACGATACTAGTAAAACCATTGAAGGTTACCCAGCGCCGTTGCGTGCAATTTTGACTGCAAAGGCTTAATACTAAAGGAACTAGGTTTTAGGTGCTTGGAACTACCTAGCACCTGCTACCTAAATCTATTGTGTCATTATACGGACAAGTGTCCTTGTCAATAATAGTAAACTCATATTTGAACTAGCCGCGCCCTTGCAATTGTTGTAAAATACGCGCGTTTCTAAGCATACACATGCAAAACCATGCAACTTTTTTGAGGAAATCCTGTGAGCGAACAAAAACAGTCTCTAAGTTATAAAGACGCGGGCGTAGATATCGATGCCGGTAACGCACTTGTTGAGCGTATTAAAGGCGTAGTTAAAAAAACCCGTCGTCCTGAAGTTATGGGCGGAATTGGTGGCTTTGGCGCACTTTGCGAAATCCCAGCTGGTTATAAGCAACCAGTACTTGTTGCAGGCACTGATGGTGTTGGTACTAAGTTACGCTTAGCTATCGACCTTAAAAAACACGATACTGTAGGTATCGATTTAGTTGCTATGTGTGTAAATGACCTTATCGTTCAAGGTGCTGAGCCATTATTTTTCCTAGATTATTATGCAACAGGCAAACTTGATGTTGATACTGCCGCAGACGTAGTAACAGGCATTGGTAAAGGCTGTGAGATCTCTGGCTGTGCATTAATTGGTGGCGAAACTGCTGAAATGCCAGGTATGTACGAAGGCGAAGATTACGACATGGCTGGTTTTTGTACTGGCGTAGTTGAAAAAGCAAATATCATCGATGGCACAAAAGTAGCTGCTGGTGATCAACTGATCGCGCTTGCATCAAGCGGCCCGCATTCAAATGGCTTCTCATTAATTCGTAAAGTACTTGAAGTATCAAATGCTGATACAAGTGCTGAATTTGAAGGTAAAACATTAGGCGAAACTCTGCTTGAACCTACACGTATTTACGTTAAACCATTACTTGAGCTGTTCAAGCAGGTAGATGTTCATGCTCTTTCGCATATTACTGGCGGCGGCTTTTGGGAAAATATCCCACGCGTATTACCAGAGTCTGCAAAAGCAGTTGTTAAAGGTGATAGCTGGCAGTGGCCTGGTATTTTCAATTGGTTACAAGAAAACGGTAACATCACCACCCACGAAATGTACCGCACATTTAACTGTGGTGTAGGTATGGTATTGGTTGTGCCTGCTGACAAACTTGAGCAAAGCTTAAGCATCTTAAAAGAGCTTGGCGAAAATGCTTGGCACCTTGGTGAGATCCATGATGCTAAAGCTGGCGAAGAGCAAGTAGAAATCCTAGGCGGCCGTGATTAATGGCCCCTGCTCGTCTAGTAGTCTTAATTTCAGGTAGTGGCTCTAATTTACAAGCCATCATTGACGCCTGTAATAACGGCGAGATAAATGCAAACATAGCGGCTGTTATTAGTAATAAAGCAGACGCTTATGGCCTTGAGCGAGCAAAGCAAGCGGGCATTGCAACAGCAGTGCTCAGCCATAAAGATTTTGACTCGCGCGAAGCCTACGATGCGCAATTAATGAACGTTATTGATTCTTTTGCACCAAATCTAGTTGTATTAGCTGGGTTTATGCGTATTCTTACTCCTAACTTAGTGCAAAAATTTAAAGGAAAAATGTTGAACATTCATCCTTCTTTGTTGCCTAAGTACCAGGGGCTGAATACCCACCAAAGAGCAATTGATGCAAAAGATGACATTCATGGCGTAAGTGTGCACTTTGTTACTGAAGAGTTAGACGGTGGTCCTGTCATTCTTCAAGCCAAAGTACCCGTGCTGGCAGATGATACTGCTGACACATTAGCAAAACGCGTGCATGCACAAGAGCATATAATTTACCCTTTGGTGGTCAAGTGGTTCAGTGAACAACGACTTACTATGGAAGCAGATTATGCAGTTCTTGACAAAAAACAACTTCCTGCACACGGCGCGCACTACCCAGAATAAAAAACTAAGTGCCTTGCTATTGTGTGCGGGCACTTTATTACTTCCTACTAGTTTAATTGCTGGTGAACTTACTCAATTTGAAGCTAACTATGATATTTTGCGCAAAGGCGAAAACCATGGTCAAGGCGTCCGCACATTAAAAAAACTAGCAGATAACAGTTACCAAGTTAGCTACCACAGTGATATTGAGTGGATGATATTCTCAGATTCACGTAAAGAGACATCAAATTTTACTTTCAGCGACAAAAAAGTCACGCCTGTAAGTTATAGCATGATCCGCACAGGCACAGGCCCGGATAAAGAATATACACTGCAATTTGACCACACTAAAAAAATCGTAAACAGCAGTGAAAGTAAATACCCCATTGAATGTGAGTGGTCTGAGCAATTTCAAGACTCAATTTCATATCAAGTACAAGTGCGCGAAGAATTAAAAATGGGTAAAACCAGCTTTTCGTACCAGCTAGTTGATAAAAAAGGCAACTGTCGTGAGTATAACTTTGAAGTCGTTGGTAAAGAGACTATTTCCCTACCAATCGGTAATATCGAAGCGATCAAAGTAAAACGCTTATATGATAATGATAAACGCCAAGCGCTTGCATGGTTCGCCCCTGAAATGGATTACATGCTAGTTAGGATGTGGAAAGGCGAAAAAGGCGTAGAACAATTTGAAGTACAACTTAAGTCGTTCACGGTAACCAGCCCAGTTGCATTACCTGAAGAAGTTAAAAACGAAATAACACCGGAATAAATTGCTTGCAAGACGAAAGGCTCAAGTGTGACGATCATAACTTGGGCTTTTCAGCTTATAACCACATTAATTAAGTTCAAACGTTAAAACTGACGGCTAAATTAACTCACCCATTTTAAACAACGCAAATTCACCTGGTTCCATTTTTTGCCAGCGCTCATCGTTGGTCAGTGGCCGAGTAGCGATCACCGTTACGACATCATTTGGCGTAGTTTCTTGTTGAAAATCTACCACCATATCTGCATCAATTAACGTAGCCTTACCGAACGGCGCACGGCGGGTGATCCAATGCAAATTATTAGTACAATACGCTAACACATACACACCATCAGTCAGCAACATATTAAACACACCTTTTTCACGTAAAGTATGTGCAAGCTTTGCCGCATAACGAAACACTGACGCCATATTAGCTGGACGTTTAGGGTATTTTTCACGAATTTGATCGAGTAACCAACAAAACGCCAATTCACTGTCGGTATTACCCACTGGCCGATAATATTCAGGTTTTAAATCATGATAATTCGAAAGCTGACCATTATGCGCGTAGGTCAGCTCCCTGCCCCACAACTCACGGGTAAAAGGATGCGTATTTTCAAGACAGACACGGCCACGATTACCTTGGCGAATATGGCTAATCACCGAGACACTTTTAATGGGATAGGCCTTTACTAACTTGGCAATTTCAGACTGACAGCTAGGCTCAGGATCTTTAAAAGTACGACACCCCTTCCCTTCATAAAAAGTAATGCCCCAGCCATCTTTATGCGGACCTGTGTTACCACCGCGCTCTAACAGCCCTGAAAAACTAAAACAAATATCTGTAGGCACATTCGCCGACATGCCAAGCAACTCACACATAAAATAAATTAACCTTTCAAAAATTTTTATACTTTTAAAATACTACTTTTTAAAAAGCGTAAACCCGTAACTTAGGCCTTAGCGGCATTGTTAAACATAAGCAAGGGCAAGGCAAGCAAGAAAACAGCTTAATTTTTTCTCAAATAAATCATACTGACGAATCACACATTTATCCGTATGCTGATGTGCACAGATTACAAATTAACAGTCACTGATATTTTCACTAAGCTACTTGATAATTATTCACTCTAGCGCTACTCTAACTAAAGGTGGTCTGACCTCTATTAAGGATTGAATACATGACACTCATATTTACACTTGGTTTAATCGTGCTGCTCAGCATCGCGAGTTACCACAGAGCGAGCTGGAATACTGCCCTTGGCGTTTCCATCGCAACACTTGTCATTGGTACCTTTGCAGGTGCATTTGGCGCAATTAGCTGGTTGATCTTCTTGATCATTGCAGTGCCATTGTCTGTTACTGGCATTCGTCAGCAATATATTATTAAACCTATTTTTGCCATGTTTAAAAAAGTTACTCCAACTATGTCTGAAACTGAAAAATCAGCCATTGATGCGGGTACAACATGGTGGGAAGCCGATCTTTTTTGCGGCCGTCCTGATTGGAACAAATTACACCAATACCCAATGCCTAAATTGACAATCGAAGAGCAAGCCTTTATCGATGGTCCAGTTGAGGTGGTATGTAGTATGTTGGACGACTGGGAAGCAACTCATGAGTTAACCGATTTACCACAAGATGTTTGGCAATACCTAAAAGATAATAAATTCTTTGCCATGATCATTAAAAAAGAATATGGCGGCCTGCAATTTTCTGCCTTTGCACAATCGTGTGTACTGCAAAAGTTAACCAGTAAATCTACCCTGCTTTCATCAATTGTAGGCGTTCCTAATTCATTAGGTCCGGGCGAATTGTTACAGCACTATGGTACTAAAGAACAAAAAGATCATTACTTACCTCGCCTTGCTAGTGGTCAAGAGATCCCATGCTTTGCCTTAACTTCACCAGAAGCAGGCTCTGATGCCAGCGCCATTCCAGATTATGGTGTGGTATGTAAAGGTATGTGGGAAGGCGAAGAAGTCATTGGTCTTAGCCTAACATGGAACAAACGTTATATTACGCTAGCGCCTGTTGCGACAGTATTAGGTCTGGCGTTTAAACTACAAGACCCAGATGGTCTACTAAGCGATGTTAAAGAGCCAGGTATTACTTGTGCACTTATTCCTACAGACATGCCAGGTGTTGAAATTGGTCGTCGTCATTTCCCGCTAAATGTACCATTTCAGAATGGTCCTACTCGTGGTAAAGACATTTTCGTACCGCTTGATTACATTATTGGTGGACCAGAAATGGCCGGCCAAGGCTGGCGCATGCTGGTTGAATGTTTATCGGTTGGTCGTGCTATTACATTGCCGTCAAACTCAACGGGTGGTATTAAAACAATTGCACTTGCAAGTGGTGCATACAGCCGTATTCGTCGTCAATTCCGTTTACCTATTGGCCAAATGGAAGGTGTTGAAGAGTCACTAGCAAAACTAGCAGGTTATGCGTACAGCTCAGATGCGGCTGTTAGCATGTCAACTGGTGCGGTTGATTTAGGCGAAAAGCCATCGGTTGTTTCGGCAATCATTAAATACCATTTAACCGAGCAAATGCGTGATTCAACCAACCATGCAATGGATGTTCACGGCGGTAAAGGTATTATGCTTGGGCCAAATAACTATTTAGGTCGTGGCTATCAAGGTGCACCAATTGCCATCACTGTTGAAGGTGCAAATATCTTGACCCGTAATATGATTATTTACGGTCAAGGTGCCATTCGCTGCCATCCATTTGTACTGACTGAATTGGGTGCCTGCGCAATCGAAGATCGTGAAGAAGCGCTAGCGGTATTTGATAAAGCGTTAATGGGCCACATCGGCTTTACTATGTCTAACCTTGTACGTACTAAGTGGATGAGCTTTACCGGAGCCCGTTTTGCAACTACGCCATTTAAAGACGAAACAGCTGAGTTTTACCGTACTGCGTCACGCTTTAGTGCGTCACTTGCATTGATGTCTGACATTAGCATGGCTGTATTTGGTGGCTCACTAAAACGTAAAGAGCGTATTTCCGCTCGTTTAGGTGATTTGCTTAGTTACCTTTATTTAGTGTCTGCAACGCTGAAACGTTATAACGATGAAGGCCGTAAAAAAGAAGATTTACCGCTTGTACAATGGAGCTGTCAAGATCACCTTTACCACTGTCAACGTGCACTTGCTGATTTAATTAACAATATGCCATCAGCTCCGCTTCGTGCAGCACTTAAGTTGATGTTGTTCCCGTTCGGTCGTCCAGTTCGTAAACCGACTGATAAACTTGAGCATAAATTAGCACAAATTTTACAAGTACCTAGCGAAACACGTAACCGTTTAGCAAGCTACGTATACTTAACAAATGAACCACTTAACTTAGTTGGTCGTCAAGAGCAAACGCTTAAAGACGTGCTAGCTGTTGAACCTTTATTTGATAAGGTATGTCGTGAAAAAGGCGTTAAACTGCCTTTCTTCCAGCTTGATAAAGTTGCTCAGATGGGACTTGAAGCGGGTATTTTAACGCAAGCAGAGGCTGATCAGCTAGCAAGCGTTGAAAAAGCACGTTTAGATGTTATTAACGTTGACGACTTTGACCCTGCAGATTTATTAGCAGGCAAAGCTGCACGTAATAACACGGCAAAAAAGGCGAATGCTGCTTAACATATTAAGTTAACACAGCCAACAGCCCGCCTGTTGTGATCATCCAAACCAGCGCATAATGCGCTGGTTTTTTTTGTGCTATATATAATTGTAATGTACCCCAGCCAACACTCAGGCTCAGTAATAGCCACTCTATTTGAGCGACAAACAACAGATAGCTGCTAAGTGTTATCAAAAAGAACAAGCAACTTGGCATAAATTGGCTGATAAAAAACAGCCGCGATTGGTTATTTGCTTGAAAAAATAGCTGGTACTTATCATGTAGCTTGCCACAATCAAATTGCAGTGAGCTGGTAAACAACACCATAAAAGCGGCGGCTATCACACTAAATATAGCCTCTAAATCAGCACGCTCATTGAGCAAAGTAGTGATTGCCATAAATACACACAACAATAAAGCCACTCGCCATACTAGTACCCTGCTATGTTGCATAAAAAAGCTCAGCCAAAAAGTAGATAATGCATTGACCGATAACCGGTCGCTCAGCGAAAATGCTGGCAACAACATGCTCAGCGCAAATAATATAATAAAGCCACAGTGATAGGCTAACGGCGCTATATTAATCGGTAGCAAGACTAAAATAGCAGTAAATACTAAGCCATATATTAATGCTCTTGGCTTGTACAAACACAGTACACCGAGGCTAAACTGCTGTAACATAAACAGCACAAAATGGGGTGCTCGTAGCCACTGTGAATAGTTTAAATCCAGCGCAATTACAGCACTTGCTAGCAACCAGCCATTGCTTAAAACCAATAGTTTTATATCCATTAACTTAAGCCAGTTTGACCTTACAATAGTGCGTTGAAAGAGCCGCTGCTGACTATTTTGAATGGCTGATTTCATTGCACTGAGCATCACGCTTTGCAGTAATAGATACAGCCACGCCATTTGAGCGCCATATTGCGGCGCATCTATGCTGTCGATGATTTTGCCCAGACCTAAAAATAACAGCAAAATCATTCCAAGCATGGCTGAGCCAAGTACCACTAAAAATAATAAGCCGAAGTTTTTAAGTTGCTGTAGTAGTTGTGCCAGCTCAATTTTATAGGCCTGATAACGATACTGCATAAATGAGCGATATTGTGCAATCTCAAGCTTAATACCTAGCTTGCTCATAAGAGGACACACTCAAAGCCATGCTCGATAAACGGCGCCGGCTCATGGCAAGTGATAATGATTTGCCCATGCGCTTTATCTGCTAAATA
Organism: Pseudoalteromonas sp. SG41-2; assembly: GCF_014164535.1. Taxonomy (NCBI): domain Bacteria; kingdom Pseudomonadati; phylum Pseudomonadota; class Gammaproteobacteria; order Alteromonadales; family Pseudoalteromonadaceae; genus Pseudoalteromonas; species Pseudoalteromonas sp. SG41-2. The sequence goes on from NZ_JACJFK010000013.1 coordinate 53,625, forward strand.
ATTATCTAGTAAACCAAGTAAATATATAATGCTGGCTTGATCAAGTGCCGCACAGGGCTCATCTAGTAACAAATACGGCGCACCGCGCATTAACGCTAAAATTAATTGGCACTTTTTTTGATTACCCGATGACAACGCATCAAAACGAGTCGCTAAAAAATCTGAAAAATTAAAGCCGCTGATAAGCGCTGTCGGCCAATCGCAGCCTAAACTGCTAACCGTTAAATTGATAATTTGTTTCGCGGTTAAAAACTCAGGCAGCGCGATGCGATCACTGGCAATTGCTACCTGTTTATAAGGCTCAGACAACACCTTGCCTGCAAATAATATCTGTCCACTTTGTGGTTGCTCAAGTCCAGCAAGCATCATTAGCAGCGTGGTTTTACCTTGACCGTTCGGCGCTTCAATACATACCCTCGGTGCTGTAAAGCTGATGCGATAATCTTTATATAGGATGTTTTGGGCAAATTGCTTGTGTAAACCACTAACTTCAATCATCACTTTCCTTTTATATGAGAGAGCCTTTTATATGAGTGAGTATTATAACGTAGGCTGTATTTTTAACGATACAGGCTTTGTAACACTTTGTTGCAGTTAAAATCAGCTAAAAACTTGCGTTAAAATAGGGTTAGGGCAACACTAAAACCGGTAAAAATATGATTAGATAACAATAAACCAAGGAATGTACTATGAACAAAAAATTGCAATTTGCCGCACTCGCCTGTGCAATCAGTATTGCCTTGAGCGGTTGTAGCCAATCAACCTCAACAACAGCCGTCACCACAGTACAGTCGCAGCAAACTCAGCAAGTTAGCACCTATAATGCTAAAACCTTCTTTGATACCACCGCAATTATGGGCAGTAGCTTTTCACCCAATGGCGATAAAGTACTGGTAAGCTCTGATGAAAGTGGTATTTACAGCTTGTATGAAGTAGATGCAAAAACAGGCAACAAAACCCGCTTAACCAATTTTCAGGATAGCACCTACCCTGTCCGTTACTTCCCAAATGATGAAAGGGTCCTCTTTACCAAAGATTCTGGCGGCAATGAGCGCTTTCACGTCTACGTCCGTGAACTTGACGGGTCAATAACAGATTTAACCCCCGGCGATGAAACCCGCGCAAGCTTTGCAGGATTTACAGAAGATAGCAGCGAGTTTTTTATTACTAGTAACCAGCGCGATGCTAAATTTATGGACTTATACCGCGTTGATAGTAAAACCTATAAAATCACCCCTGTTTATCAAAATACGCTTGGTTTAGATGTCGGAGCAATCAGCCCCGATGGCCGCTATATCGCACTATCTAAAAATAACACCAATAAAGACAGCGACACATTTATTCTCGATACCTATAAAAAGACCCTCAAACCACAGCTAATTTCAAAACACAATACACCAGCTCAATACACGCCTGAAACCTTCTCTGTTGATAGTAAATACTTATACTACTCAACGGATGCTAAAGGCGAGTTTTCACAAGTGTGGCGTTATGAGTTGGCCTCAGAGGAGCATAGCCCTGTATTAAAATATAATTGGGATGTCAGCTTCATTTATTTTTCTAAATCAGGGCGTTATCAAGTCAGCGGTGTCAATGCCGATGCCAGCACTAAAGTCACGGTGATTGATACCCAGTCAGACAAAGAGATTGCGATGCCTCAGTTACCCGCAGGTAACTTACGTGGTGTTAACTTTTCTGCAGATGAAAAAAGCATGGCGTTTTACTTAAATTCAGATACCTCGCCAAGTAACCTGTTTGTCTGGCAAGTGGGTAGTGATAAGGCACAGCAATTAAGTAATACTTTAAGCAAAGAGATAGATCAAAATGATTTAGTTGAAAGTACCATAGTGCGCTTTAAAAGCTTTGACGGTTTAGAGATACCCGGCGTACTTTATAAACCCAAGCAAGCCAGTAGCAATAATAAAGTGCCAGCGCTAATTTGGGTGCACGGTGGCCCAGGTGGCCAAAGCCGCACTGGTTACAGTGCAATGCAACAACATTTAGTCAATCATGGCTATGCTATTTTTGCGGTTAATAACCGTGGCAGTTCAGGCTATGGTAAAACCTTTTTTCATTTAGATGATAAAAAACACGGCACCGACGACTTACAAGACATTGTTTACGGTAAAAAACACTTACAAAGTTTAGATTGGGTCGATGCAGAAAAAATCGGTATCATAGGTGGCAGCTACGGTGGCTTCATGACCGCAGCAGCGCTTGCTTTTGAGCCTGAAGAATTCAAAGTGGGCATTAATATTTTTGGTGTCACCAACTGGGTAAGAACGCTCAACTCAATTCCACCGTGGTGGGAAAGCTTTAAAAAAGCGTTGTACGATGAAATGGGCGACCCTGCAACGGACGGCGAGCGTCATCGTGCAATCTCACCGCTATTCCATGCTAAGAATATCACCAAACCATTAATGGTTATTCAAGGCGCCAACGATCCGCGCGTATTACAGATAGAAAGTGATGAGTTAGTTGCCGCAGTGAAAGCCAATGGCGTACCGGTCGAATATGTATTATTTGACGATGAAGGTCATGGTTTTAGCAAAAAAGAAAACCGTATCAGTGCCTCCAACGCGTATCTAAACTTTTTAGATACCTACTTAAAAGAACGCTTTGGCCCACAAGGCTAATATATTAAAGCTGACTAGAAGTTTAATTATAAGCCTGTAATTCTGATCAAGATTGCAGGTTTTTTTATGTTCTTTGTCAAGTTCAGATAAGATAACTGATAACTGATAGCTGATAGCTGATAGCTAAAGTATGTTTTATTGCAATAGGTATACAAGGATTTTATAAGCTTGTTATTGAGGAAATAACAAGTGGCGGAGTGGACGGGACTCGAACCCGCGACCCCCGGCGTGACAGGCCGGTATTCTAACCAACTGAACTACCACTCCGCAGTGGTATGTGCATGGGGTAATGCACTTACTAATTTTATTACTGATATCAAGTGGCGGAGTGGACGGGACTCGAACCCGCGACCCCCGGCGTGACAGGCCGGTATTCTAACCAACTGAACTACCACTCCGCAGAGATATCATTATACTTGTTATTACTTAATTTGTTGGCGGAGTGGACGGGACTCGAACCCGCGACCCCCGGCGTGACAGGCCGGTATTCTAACCAACTGAACTACCACTCCAGCATACAAATTTTGTAATATAACATTGTTTAAATAGTTGGCGGAGTGGACGGGACTCGAACCCGCGACCCCCGGCGTGACAGGCCGGTATTCTAACCAACTGAACTACCACTCCAGCGCATATTTAAACTGTTATTTTTTCTTATTGGCGGAGTGGACGGGACTCGAACCCGCGACCCCCGGCGTGACAGGCCGGTATTCTAACCAACTGAACTACCACTCCATAATAAGAATATGTTTTACAACCATATGTTGTGTAAGTGTTGGCGGAGTGGACGGGACTCGAACCCGCGACCCCCGGCGTGACAGGCCGGTATTCTAACCAACTGAACTACCACTCCAGCGTGTACTTACAAATTGTCGAAAATTGGCGGAGTGGACGGGACTCGAACCCGCGACCCCCGGCGTGACAGGCCGGTATTCTAACCAACTGAACTACCACTCCACATTTTCGTTGCTGTCTGAGTCTCCCCTGACAGCGGCGTGAATAATACGAACCAACCCCTACTTCGTCAAGGGCTTTTTTGTTTTTTTACAGGTTTTTTAGTCATCTGACATCGAAAGGTTTAAAATTTCACCGGATCTATCACTTTTTGAACCATTTTTGTCGAGTTCTTTTTTTTCATTACTTTGCGGCTCATTTTCAACTGCTGTTTTTTTCTTCAAAAATGGTAAGTTGATTTTCGGCATGATTGATTTTTTCTGCACAAATACACGAATTGCTAACCAACCCAACAGCAAAACCAGTAAATTCCCGCCAACAATTAAACTAATAAATGTAATTGTTGCCATTGATTCGGCTTCCTTAGCAACTCTTTCTATTTCTTGTTGCTGTGCTGGGGTAATAATTGGTGCTGGTAATTCAGGCACCACTTCAATTGGCCGCTCGATTTCAAATTTATAGGTCGGTAAAGTTGCCATAAATTCACGGCCATTTACATTAGTGCCAAAAACAGACAGTTCAACACTGTATCGCCCCCAATCATAATTTTTAATCGTCAGCTGGCGGGTCAAACTGTTTTTAGCATCAAGCGTAAACATTTGCTCTTCATTATTGGGATAATAAATTTTACCTTGGATCAATACCGTCTCTGGTTGCACTATTTGGTTATCGAGGGTAATAGTTAAATGATGTTCTTGCAGGTCATCTTCGGCTAAGGCGATTTCATAACTAAAGGGGGGTTCTTTAACTTCGATAAGATCTTGCACGACGGTGCGCTTTAATAATGGGGTTTCAATATATAGCTCTGGTCGCCATTGTCCGGCTGGGAAAACTAATTTAAATTCACCGGTAAAAATACCATCTTTAGGGCGCTCATCGAAACCACGGCCATCGTCTTTAAATTCAGCAACATTCTGAGTGCCAGCGCCAAAGTTTGCAAAGTCACTGTTATTGGTGCTAATAAAATCAACATTTAAACTGACCACATCCCGAAATAAGCCCACTTGAATCGGCTCACCATCATTTAGTATTTGCCCTGTAATTTTAACTGTTTCGCCACGAAACAGTAATGGGGGTAATGGTTCGGCTTGTAATTCTACTTCTCCTAACACCACAATCCGGCTTTTCGGCAAAATACTACCAACGACCTGCCAAGGCCCAGGCATTGGCTGCTTAATAGTAATCAGATCATAACTTAGCTCATCAAACCATTGTAGGTTGTCATCTTTTCTCGCCGAGGTTGCATAATATTTACTGCCATCGGGTTTTACCAATACCACTGCTGGTGCACCGGGCTTGCGAAAAAATAATAAGGTGATTTCGTCAACTTTATAATCAATACGAAAACGATTTTCCAGTAAAGGAATTTCATTTTGCCGCCCATCGCGCTGCAGTAAGGTTATTTTATCTTCATTTGTTGCACTGCTGGTGTTTGGTAACATCATAACCAAACACACAACTAACATTATGCTTCTCATGTTTTGCCTTATTCGGCGCGCCATATACATTGACCACCGGCTTCGTTGACTATATTTAATCGCTCTTCGTGAGCGAGTTGCTCATCATTATTGGCTTGTAAGACCACCAGCGGTGGACGGTTTGAATCTAAACGACGCAGTTCTTTTTGTTGTTGCTCACTGCCTTGATTTTTATTTTGATTAAGATTGAGCTTTACCTGCCCCCCCGTCATCGCTAAATAAACGTCAGCTAAGATCTCAGAATCCAGTAGTGCGCCGTGTAAGGTACGCTTAGCGTTATCTACATCATAACGCCGGCATAACGCATCTAAGTTATTCTTCTGTCCTGGATGCAAGTCACGCGCCATTTTGAGGGTGTCGAGAACTTGGCAGTAATCATGGGTTCTTTGATAACCTTGATTGAGCAACGCAAATTCATTATCCATATGACCGACATCGAACGGCGCATTATGAATTACCAGCTCCGCCCCTCTAATATAGTCGAGAAACTCTTGAGCTATTTGATGGAATAACGGTTTATCACGTAAAAACTCATTAGTGATACCATGAACATCAATGGCTTCTTCGTCACTTTTGCGCTGTGGGTTGATATAAACGTGAAAGTTATTGCCGGTTAAACGACGATTCACTAATTCCACACAGCCAATTTCAATAATACGATGCCCTTGTTTAGGGTCGATGCCGGTGGTTTCTGTATCTAAAACTATTTGTCTACGTGCCATATCGAATTTAGCCTGACTCTGGTATCTTTCTATAATCACTTTATTGTACATAAGATCAAGGGAAAACAGTGCAAAAAACCGTAGAGATTTACACCGATGGCTCATGTTTAGGTAATCCGGGCCCCGGCGGTTATGGTATTTTTATGTTTTATAATGACCACGAAAAAAAATTAAGCCAAGGCTATACCCTCACCACCAATAATCGAATGGAAATGCTCGCAGCAATTGTTGCTCTTGAGAGTTTAAACCGCCCGTGTGAGATAAACCTCACCACCGACAGCCAATACGTGAAACAAGGTATTGAATCATGGCTTGCTAACTGGAAGAAGCGAGGCTGGAAAACGGCTGCTAAAAAACCAGTTAAAAATGTCGATTTATGGCAGCGTCTTGATGCAGCCTGCGCCCGTCATAATGTGACTTGGAAGTGGGTAAAAGGTCATAGCGGCAATAAATACAATGAAATTGTTGATGATTTGGCGCGTGATGCCGCTGGCAGTAAAGATTTATTAGTCGATGAAGGTTACAACCCTGAATAATATTAGTAGGTAATTCATCATAAACCATTTAACAACTTAGTTATATGATATAAGCTTTGGATATATTAAATAATGGAGTTGTTAAATGGCTATCTCGATCGAGTCTTTTTTTCATCAGCAAAGTGCTACCTTTACTTATTTAGTGTCTTGCCAAACCACTAAATCTGCCATGTTGATCGATGCCCCTGCTGACTTTGATGCTGCTAGCTGTACGTTAAGTTTTCAAACCGCCGACGAGATCATTGCCCATATAAACGATAACCAACTTATTCTTGAGTGGGTTTTAGAAAGCCACGCCCATGCAGATCACATTACTGCCGCCAGTTATATAAAGCAGCAACTTGCGGCATATCATCCTTGCAAGTTAGCAACCGGTAAAAAAATAATACAAGTGCAGGAGCATTTTAGCCGCCTGTATAATATTGATATGCCATGTGATGGTAGCCCATTTGAACAGCTATTTACTGATAACGAGCATTTTGCACTGGGCGCACACAAGGTTACTGTATTAGCGACACCAGGCCATACTCCAGACAGTGTGTGTTATTTAATTGAAGGCAACTTGTTTGTTGGTGACACATTTTTTATGCCCGATAGCGGTACTGCACGCTGTGATTTCCCAGGTGGCAGTGCCAAAACGCTTTATCAGTCACTGCAACGTATTTTAGCCCTGCCCGATGAAACTATTTTATGGATGTGCCACGACTATCAGCCGGGTGATCGCCCGCTTGCCAACAAAACATCGGTACTCGAGCAGCGCACCAGTAATATTCATCTACAAGCCTCTGAGCAAGATTACATAACAACCCGTAGCGCCCGTGATGCAACACTCAGTGCGCCTAAATTATTGCACCCAGCAATACAAATGAATATTCGCGCAGGCCAATTACCAAAAGCACAGCAAAACAGTCAGCGTTATTTAACGCTTCCGCTCACAGTGTTGCTTTGAGGTTTGCCGTAAACCCGCTCCTTTTACTGGAGCAAACTGTGGACGAGCGTGCCATTTAGGCTTTATGGGTGTCAAAGGCGCAACTCGTTTACGAGCGACCAACATATACACACTTCCCATGGGTTTTAGATATTGCTTGGTAAAACGTCGCCATGGCGCAAACCGCGATAAACGGTTGCCTCGTGCTAATGACGAATAAATAAAACGTTCATCACTGACTATTTCAAAACCTAATAGGTTAAGCCAATCTTTTACTCGTGCGGGAGTGAAAAAGCGTCCCGTCCATGGCAACTTTTGACCGCTAAAGGGCAACAATTGCGCCAGTCCACATAAACTAAATGGGTTAAACCCGGTGATCACCATATAGCCACCTGGTATTAAGGTGCGGTGTGCTTCACGTAATATATGATGCGGATCGGTGTGATACTCTAAGCAATGGCTTAATATACAGGCATCAACACTGTGCTCGTAAAAAGGGAGTTCATCTATATCGGCAACAACACCTGTAAATGGTCCTGACTCTGCTACGCAGACTTGGTGTTTAATGGTGCTTTTACTGGTATTAAGTTCGCCACTGAGATTACCGAGTTTTAACATGTGATAGCCAAACATTCGCGGTAACCACTTGGCCATTTTACGTTCTATATCACTACGTAAATAGTCACCATGAGGAAACTCTTGCCACGACAGTGGTTTGGGTCCTTCTTGAAAACTAAGGGCTGGTTTCATACGCTGAGCTCGTTATACTGTTTGATATCGTCACTTTATAGAGCAATGTCACATGGTGCAAGTCAAAGCAATTAAAGCCTTTTCTGATAATTACATTTGGTGCCTTAGCGACCCTACAAGTTCGCAAGCATGGGTAGTTGACCCAGGTCAAGCTGAACCAGTGTTAACTTATTTAAACCAAGCAGGTTTGACCTTAGCGGGTATTTTAGTTACCCATCATCATTATGATCATACTGATGGCGTAGCCACTTTGTGTGAAAAATTTGTAGGTATTGATGTATACGGCCCACACAATAGTCCATTTAAAGGGATCACAAAACCATTAATGGACGCGGATAAGATAACCGTACTTGGGACAGAATTTTCCATCATAACAACACCTGGACATACCTTAGATCATATTTGTTACCTTAACCCTAATTTAGCATTTACTGGCGACACTCTTTTTAGCGGTGGCTGTGGGCGTTTATTTGAAGGAACCGCTGAGCAGATGCAGCACTCTTTTGATAAATTAAAAAAATTACCACCTGAATGTGAAATTTATTGTACCCATGAATACACGCAGGCAAATTTAGCTTTTGCGTTGGCGGTGGAACCTAGCAACCGCGATTTAATTGAGTACGCACAGTGGGTAGATATTCAGCGTCAAAATAATCAAATTACCTTACCAAGTACACTCGCATTAGAGCTAAAAATAAACCCATTTATGCGAACTGATATTACTGGAATACTAAAGCGCTTACCTGAAACATATAATCCGAGTACAAAAAGCACCTTACAAAATAATGAACCTTGGCAAAACTTTGCAGGTCTTAGAATCTGGAAAGACCATTTTTAAAAAACAATCTAATAATAATCAAGCAATTAAATTTTTAGATAGTTGATTATTACGATTTTAGATAGTCAAAAAGTGGCAATGTTATCTCATTACAGGTAGTATTCGCCGAGTTTTTTACCTGATGCATTGGTATTTATGAATAAATCCCCCCTTGTTTTAGCCTTAGCACTAGTGCTAAGTGGATGTCAAACATTAACATCAACACAACCTGATGACCTAGTTGCTAATCACCCAGAACAATCGCAACTTGAAGGCGCAAGCCCAAATGATATTAGCGAAGCGTTGATGATCAATGCGCAATATCACCAAGTAAATGATGTAGATGAAGCACCTATTTTTGATGATGTATGGGAGCGTATTCGTTATCAACTATCGATTGAAGTCCCGCAAAATCGGCCTGTCGTCACTGAGCGTAATTACTACGCAAGACACCAAGCTTATTTAGACCGTATTTCAAAACGTGCTGAGCCTTATCTACATTTTATTGTAGAAGAAATTGAAAAACGCGATATGCCAATCGAAATTGCATTGCTGCCGATTGTTGAAAGTGCCTTTGATCCATTTGGCTACTCATACCGCAGTGCATCAGGTATTTGGCAATTTATGCCACAAACTGGTGAGCGTTTTGATTTAAAGCAAAACTGGTGGTACGACGGTCGTCGTGACATTGTACAATCAACCCGTGCGGCGCTTGATTATCTATCTTATTTACATAAAACCTTAGAGGGTGATTGGCTCAACGCCATCGCGGCCTATAACTCAGGTGAAGGGCGTTTATTACGCGCCATAAAAAAGAACCGTAAAAAGCACTTGCCTACTGATTTTTGGTCTCTTGATTTACCCAGTGAAACCACCACCTACGTACCAAAACTATTAGCATTATCAGACTTATTAAAACGCCAAGATGACTTTGGGATAAAGTGGAACCCGATTATCAATGCACAAGTTGTTGAAGCGGTTGATGTAGGTTCACAAATTGATTTAGCACTGGCCGCGGATATGGCTGATATTAGCCTGACTGAATTATATCGTTTAAATCCAGGTTTTAATCGCTGGGCAACGGATCCAAATGGTCCTCACTTTTTATTATTACCAACAGATAAAGTTGAGCAGTTTCAACAATTATTAGCTAAAACAGCGATGAAAGATCGTCTGCGTTGGCAACAATATATTGTCGCAAGCGGTGACAGTTTATCGGTGATTGCGAAAAAGTTTGCCACCAGCACCAGTGCTATCAAATCACTCAATAAACTAAAGTCAAATACCATTCGTATTGGTCAGCAATTATTAGTGCCGTTAAGTGACGGTGCAATCAATAGTAAACACTTACCAAAGCAAATGCGTATGGCGGTGAATAACAATAGTCAAAAGAAGCTCTCGCATACGGTTAAAAATGGCGATACTTTATGGGATATAAGCCGAGAGTACGATGTAACCATTAATGAACTCGCTAGCTGGAATAAACTTAAAAAGAATAGTGTGTTACGTTTAGGACAAAAGTTAACGGTTTATCAGAGCCCTAAGACCCCTCAGGCGGCGTTAGCCAGTACCAATCGAACAATCACCTATAAAGTTCGCCGTGGTGACTCTCTGGCTCGCATCGCAGCTAAGTTTAATTTAACAGTCAACGATATTATCAAATGGAATGACTTATCAGGACAAAAATACTTACAACCAGGACAAAAGTTAAAGCTTAAAGTGGATGTGAAAAGCACCTAAACGAAGTTATACAGATAATAAAAAAGAGCGTTTTCGCTCTTTTTTATTATCTACTGAGGTAACTTAGCTAACCACTCTTGGAGCCATGGCTGAGTTACTGGCCAAGGTTCAAAATCTTCACAGGCATCGATTTCTAAACGATGACCGATAGGTTGTGCTTGTAAGTCACGAAATAACTCATCAAAACTTCGCCCTGCGCCACAAAACGTATCACCATAACTTCGGTCGCCCATGGCGATAATACCGTATGGCTTAGCAGTTAACATAGGAAAAGTGCTATTCAACTCGTTAAAAAAACCAGCAAGGTTGTCAGGAATATCACCTTGTCCGGTGGTCGAGGTGATCACTAAAATATGTGTGGCTTGCTGAATATCTGCAATGGTTGGTTGATCAACTAAATTTACGCTGTGCCCTGCTTGTTCTATTGCGTCAATAACGTCGTCACTTAAACGCTCGGCACCACCATAAACACTGCCTACAAATATGCTAATAGTTGCCATTAATAATCCTTCTCTTGATGTGGCCAGCCAAGCTGTTGACAAATAGTGAGCATTGCTTCACCTAGCGGCGCTTTAATATTGATTTGTTGTTGAGTATAAGGGTGCACAAAATTAAGCTCAGTTGCAAATAACATTAATCGACGTAATGCAAAATGCTCTCTAAAAAATTGGTTATGCTGATTATCACCATGATTAACATCACCAATAATAGGCAGTGATAAATGTTTTAAGTGACGGCGGATTTGATGCTTACGACCAGTTTTAGGAAAGCACTCCACCAGCGAATAGCGCACTGTTGGGTATTTATCAATTGGTATCGGTAACATTGCTTGCTGCAAGCAGTTAAACTGAGTTTGTGCCTCTTGTGGGGCTTTATTTTGATCAGCAAACTTATCCGCAATTTTATCCAGCTGTTCTTTTAGTGGTTTATCTAAAAACACCGACTCCGGAGCAAAACCACGCACTAACGCGAGATAACGTTTCGAGATTTGATTATCAATAAATAACTGATTAATGTCCCGTGCAGCTTCAGAGCTCAATGCAAACAGTAACACACCTGATGTTGGCCTATCTAAACGATGCACAGGGAACACATGCTGGCCAATTTGATCGCGCAGCATCTGCATCGCAAATTGTGTTTCGTGTTTATCTAAAAATGATCGGTGTACTAATAAACCAGAAGGCTTATTAATTGCGATATAGTTTTCATCACGGTACAAAATTTCAAGCTCGCCAAACTCAACGGGGGCTGGACGTTCATTCACTATTACTTCTCTTCCTAATAACTTATCAAGCTGAGCTAATAATTGCATCACAGCTGCACCACCATTTTTTTGCGCTAACATGAGTTCAGCCATTGGCGCGATGGCAAAATTACTCGGTAACGGCTGTTGTTGAGCGACTAACATTTGCATTTTTTCAATAAATACAAATTGTAACCACTGCTCAAACGCCATAGTATCGTGACAAAATGGCACTGTTGAGTTTAACGCTTGCGGATCAATTGGAGTATTTTGCCAAAGTTGATGCTGTTTTAATAAGTCTTCGAGTTGCGTTAAGTAAGTTTGGGTCTGTTGGTACATAACCACCCTTGTTGATTATCATTGCTTGATTATACCCTGTTCCAACATGGCCTGCTATGGCGTATAATTTAACGAATTTTGCAGTAAAAATCAGTGGATCATTATGACCGAGCAGATCGCAACCTTAGGGCAATTACTTGATGGCGCAGGCACAAATTGGCGCGTTTTTGATATTGGCAGACATATTACCAAGCTAGATAAAAAGCAATTTTTAGCCATTGAGCAAGCACAGATCCCCTATCCTTTCCCGCTCGCAGGCCATGCATGGTTAGCTATTCAGTTTTGGGATAGCAAAGCCAGTAGAGAGCCCTACGTGTGGTTTTTAAAGTTTCCAGTTGATGAGCAAAGCAAACTGGTATGCGCCAGTCGCGATCACTTTGCCAATATGGTAATAGAAGCACTTGGCAATGATTTGACCGGCGAGCAAGCTGACGGGAAGCTTGATAATAACCCGTATGTGTTTACACCTAACGCAAATAAACTAGCTGCATTTAATGCACAGTTAAAAGTGTTATTAAAACAACCTGCCTCACAATATTATGAGTACACCCAACTGTATTTTAGTGGCAAACTAGGGTTTGATAATTGGCAAAGTGTGGCAGTACAGGGTATTGCTGATTTTGCATTACGCTTAGATAGCGATAAAAATCTAGCGTCATTACAACAAGCCTGGGAGCAACTGCCAGCTGAAGTATTACAACCGCTCAGCGCAATGCTTGAACATGTTGAAATACCGTCGGTATTTAGTCAACAGTTGTTAAGCTACGCCCAGCAAGCCATTGCGCAAAAAGATACCTTAGCACTGTGTTGTGCCCTACGTGCAATGTCAAAAGCACAAGCGCAAACACTTACGGCACAATTAGTGGATACTATTTTAGATTCAGAAATTGCCACAGAATCGGATGTTTTACTGACCATAGCAGGACGTTGTTTTAACTTGCTCACTGATCCTGAGCGGTTACATATTTTTATGGACAATTGCGCCCATCATCAGCAAATTGAAGAGCTTTTCCCAAGTATTTTTGCTGACTTAGTTGCAATACCGAGTATTCGACCACACTTATTAGGTTTACTTCGTAAAGAAAATCGCAGCGAAACCCTCGCGCGAGCAATTGGAAGGTTATTCTCGTAAATGGCAAGTTTATGGACATTCATTATCATTGGTAGTGTAATTTATTTGTTTTGGCTTAATCGTAAAGTTGCTGAAGCTGCCAACGCACATGCAAAACGTCAAAGCGACCAGCTACAAGTGCAATTAATGAGTGTCGCCTGCACTAAACGCCGCTTTGGCCTTTTAAAAAGCGGCAAACCTGGTATCAAAAGCGAGTTTATTTTTGAATTTTCCAGTGATGGTGAAAGCGTTTATCAAGGGGTGTTATTTATGGAAAATGAAATGCTGAAAAGCGTTTTAGTGCCGCCACATAAGATTTAGTAGTGAGTTAGTGAGTTAGCAAGTTAGAAAGTTAGAAAGTTAGAAAGTTAGAAAGTTAGAAAGTTATCAGCGCACACTGATATTTAATCATTTCACGTTAACTATAAAAAACTAAGGCGTAACATATAGTTACGCCCCAATCTGACTTCGTCCATAATAAGGCATCCATACCTACGCCGAAGCTACCATTTTTATCTATCCCCTGAACGGGTATATATCCAAATACACCCTCACATTGCATCTATGCAATATCCTACACATCCTAGTGTTATCCTCTTTGCCTACCTGGCCATCCTGCGTTTCCAAACGCTCCTATTACTTCCTGTAATATAATCCTTTGGGCTATCCTTATCATTAGCTCCGCTAATGTACCGCATCCTCGCAGTGTCCTAACTCATCCTTGCATCCGTGTTAACTTGTCCATTTGCTTCCTGCTAAGCATCTTGCTTAATTGCCATAATCCGTTTCCTTGGCAGCAGCTCATTCATTGAGTCTGTGTCGTCTTGACAAAGTAAAGTTTAAAGCAAAGTGGACTCAGCGGTAGTCATAAATAATAATAATTTTCATGTAACAAATTTGCAAAAACAATTTTTTTACTATAAAACAGTTTGTTACGATGAAATCAATCATGATCACAGCGATATAAAAGGCTTAAGCGCACGATAATGTGAGACATATCCTACAGTGACATTTCCATTATGGCGCTTTATCTTAAATCAATGCTATTGAGCTGATTTAAATAGCAGTTCACCTTGTACATTGTTAAAAGTCAGTTGTTGTAAGTGCACAAAACCTTCACTGGCAAAAAACGCGGTATGTTTATCTTGGGTTACAAATACAGCCATACCCGATGCAGCTGGATTACCGCTAACTAAATCATTCAAGCCACGCAGTAGATGACGGCCGAGGCCTTCACCATGAAAATGAGGATCAACTGCGATAAAGGCTAAAAAATAGTAATTTCCTTGTGCTGCGAGCGCATTACGGATCGTTTGCTCTTTTTCAATTAATTGATTTGTTTGCAAATAGCCAGCACTAAGCATTAACTTTAAACGCCAGTGCCAATAGCGCTGTGCTTGCAGCTGACTTGATGATTCGAATACACACGCAACCGCTTTTAAACGATCATTTTTATATAAACCAATCAGCGGCTGTTTTTCTTGCCAAAAAGTACTGAGCTCTTCACGGATCAGAGCACGTAATTTTTTTTCATAAGCGGCTTTATTCGCCTCACTATAATTGAGCATTGGTTGCAATAGCGGATCATCATGATAAGCTTGATAGATTAAGCTCGCAGCAATACTGATGTCTTCTGCAGCGATATATTGAACTCGAAATGTCTCATTTTCAGTCTCAACTGTCATAGCTAGTCCTTTTTATTATTTTGATTTTTTGTACATCAACAACTATAGGTATATTCCTATCTGCGTTAAAAGGCAAATTCAGCGGGTGTTAAACTCTAACAACCCATCATAAAGTCCTATAACTGTTACCATCAAGGAGCATGACATGGATACCACTAAACACGATATCAATACATTATTCAAACAACTCGGCTTACCAAGCTCAGAGACTGAAATTGACACTTTCATTGCTGCTCATTCATTACCTGCCACAACATTATTACAAGACGCCCCTTTTTGGGATCAAGCACAACAACATTTTATTGCTGAATCATTAGCAGAAGATGGTGATTGGAGTGAAGTGATTGACGAACTGGATGTACGTTTACGTCAGCAGTAAAAGTATTTGGCTACGGCCAACCACCTGTTATTATACCCGGCGCAGCACATGTTAGTGCTATGCCTTACTTTAAAGAGTTTAAAAATCGAATGAATGCTGTTGTTTTTGATGCAATTAAAGCCCTTCTTGATGAAGGCAAAATTCCTACTGTAGCTTTAACTAAAAGTAAACTGACACAACCTATTCCATTGCCTGTTATTATTGCTGCTGTTAGCCAATATAAAAATAACCCTGATTCTATCCATAATTTAGCAAAACAACCTCAGCAAAAAAGTGAGACTGTAGACAACTCTAGTCAACTTGATCGCATCGAAACAAAACTAGACCGCTTACTGGCACTACTTGAAAAATAATAAATTAGAGATCCATCATGTTTGTTGTTGATTTAACGTTTGATTGTTACCAAGATACGACCCTTGAAAATGCCGAACAAGCGATAAACCGCTTAGTTAATGCACTGCGCTTTAATGGGCAAATAATGGGAGAAGAATTCCCAACAGTATTAAAAGATGGCTACTTTGTAACGCGTGTTATGTGTCCAACTGATGATGCAATGCACCCGCTCAACAACAGTCCATTTGTAAAACACAGCATTGATAAATTACATAGCGCTGGATTGCTGGCACCAAAAGTAAAAGTGATCGGCCAAGATATTCACTCTAATGGTGCAGATGAGTGTCATGAGCCGTCCAGCTATATTTTATATACAACCTATGTGCATACATGTAGTCCGCTGTATTGCGGTGATGATTTTTTACCCGTTCCGTTGTTTAAAATACCCGCGATTGCCAATGGTGATTATAAAACTTTAATAAAATGGCAAGAAGACTGGCAAGCTTGCGACCAAATTCAAATTAATGGTGCAACGCGTTGTGAATTTCCTGCATTAGATGAAATATCAAACATTGATAGCGATCTTTCTCGTCGCGGTAAAGATATTGCCAAACGTGTTAGCTTTTTAACTAAAAAGCCAGTTTATTATTATTTGTATCGGGTTGGTGGCAAAGACAAAGCATCTGAGCTTGAACGTAAATGCCCAGGCTGTAATAACGAGTGGAAGTTACCTGAATCATGGTTTGGCTTATTTGATTTTAGATGTGAACCATGTGGTTTAGTGTCTAATATATCGTGGGATTTTCAGTAATAAAACAAAAGGGAACTGCAGTTCCCTTTTTTAGCATTGTTATATTTCAAGTGCTGCAATAAACTCTCCAAGATTAGCCGCTAAGGTATGATGCGGTTTCTTTCCGACATACTCCAAACATACTTCACCTGAAGAAATTAATACTGATACTAATAAATCGTCTTGATCCGTTAAGCCTATAAATACCGTTGGCTCTTGCTTAAGCTTACGCTTCATCAATACATGCCCGGTTATATTTTGCTGCAGTAAATCAAAGTCATCTTCATTCCAAGCTTGCAGTAACTCCACGCTATGTTGGTTTATTTTGGCAGTAATTGCTCCTGCGAAAAACGCGCCATAATACTCATTCAGTGCTTGTGGAAATTCAACCTCAAGGGCTGCTGCTAAATCAGTTAAAGAGCCTGTAGGACTGCGACGCGTCGCCTGCCATTGGATCATACCATTTGCATCCGCACTGCCAACCTCACAAGGGCTTGACCAATCACTGTCGTGCTCAATACATGGTAATGAATCTGTCTGCTCTAACTGGCGCTGGGCAAATCGTTGATGAAGTTGTTCTAATTCTGTAGCAATACTCATACTGTGAAACTCATAAGCTTTAGGTATAATGGCGCTATTGTAACTATAAAAGACGTAACATGACAGATTACAGCAATTCACCTGAACTAAAAGGCAGCGTACTTGGCCAGTCAACCGAGTATGTAGATACCTACACACCGAGCTTATTGTTTCCGATCGCACGTAAACTTAACCGCGATGATTTAAACATTGATGAAAGTGCCTTACCCTTTAAAGGTCAAGATCTTTGGACTGGCTATGAGCTGTCGTGGTTAAACGCAAAAGGTAAACCTGTGGTTGCCGTGGCCACCTTTGAATTTCCTTGTCAAAGTAGCCATATCATTGAATCAAAGTCTTTTAAGTTATATTTAAATAGCTTTAATCAAAGCCGTTTTGATTCAATTGATGACGTACAGGCTATTCTAACTGCGGATCTATCGACAGCAGTAGCAAAGCCCGTCAATGTTACTTTGTACAGCCCGAGTGATTATAACTGTTTACCCTGTACGCCGTTGCCTGGTGAGTGCATTGACGACTTAGACATTGAAATTGATAACTACCATTTACATGCTAACTCTTTACAAGCGGTCGCGACAAATACAGTGACTGAAACACTGCACAGTCACTTATTAAAATCTAATTGCTTGATCACCTCACAACCTGACTGGGCGAGTATTATTATTCGCTATACCGGTGAGCAAGTATGTAAAGAGTCTTTATTGCGGTATTTGATTTCTTTTCGTACTCATAATGAGTTTCATGAGCAATGTGTTGAGCGTATTTATTGTGACTTAATCACGCAATTGAAGATTACCAAGCTTGAAGTTTATGCCCGTTACACCCGACGTGGTGGCCTTGATATCAACCCATATCGATCCACAGATCACGATACAATACCATTTAACGTGAAAATAAACCGCCAATAATAGTCATTTTATTGTATAGAACCCCGAGCCCGCTCGGGGTTAATTTTCAACTCGCTAACTTTCTAGCTCACTAACTCTTTTAGTTGGTATTGACATACCGCATACATCAACATAATTAGGCGTTTCTACAAACCATGCTTCACTGCGATTTTGACGCGCTTTAATCAACATTTTAAAACTATTAGAATCTGTTTTTAGCATCTTAAATTGACTCAGGTCCTCTTTGCTTATATCAGCTAAAACTTGCAGATCCGTTATTGGATTAAATTTCTCTCCTGCTGTTTCTATGCGTGAGAGCAGATTAAAATGAGCCATGCCTTCTAGCACCCGGCCAAATACGGTAATATTTCTATCTAAGTAACGAGGTCCATGACCTAATGTGACATAAAACTCAGTGCCACCGCTGTTAATATCATTATCCCTTGCCATCGCAAATATACCGTTACAATGTACTTGCCAAGTTTGGGTTTGCGCTTCATTTTGTGCCACTGCAAAGCCATTTAAAAACCCCGTGATTGCAGCGTAACCATCTTCTCTATCCAGTTCGGTAATTTTAAGTGCCATTTTAGTCGCTAAATAAAACTCAGCAGGTACAGCTTTACTTGCAGTGTTAATTACTTTTTTACCACTGGCATCACCGCCTTGGGCTACAAAACCTTCCACAAAACGGTAAACACTCAAACCTCTATAAAAGCCTTCACGAGCAAGTTTTTTTATATTCTGTGTGTGTTTTGGTGCAAGTAATGGATTAAGTTCAATATACGCCGCGCCCGAAGGTAGAGTAATTTTAATGATATTATCAGTGTCTACCATTCGCCATTCTGATGCGCTTACATTACTCATTACATCACTGACTGTTGGTTGTTCAACCGTGTTTGCCACGCTTGTTTGACTCAAGATTAACGCAACCGCAGCTAAGCATGATTTTTTCAACATATCCCACAACTTTTTTTATTATTAGTGGTGCTACATTATTGGGTTAAGGTTTTTTTATCAAGCCAAAATTGTTGTTGCTGAATCGGCGCACTGCGCGGCAATAAGGGATTGCGAAGCTGAACAATTAGACGATTTTTTAAATTAGCTTGCGCAATAGTGATAGCAGACTTACTTAATACCAGTGCGAGTAACTCAGCAGGATAAGGATGACCTTCGGCTTAGCTAACACTTAATTGCGTGTTAGCTAAGCCACTAAAAAAACAAAATACATAAGCTAAAATATAGGCTCTCAATGCATCATGACCATTAATCTAAATCGAATTTATAAAGAATATCAACATTTTGATACAGGCCACTGGTGATTTCAATGTATAACTGCGACAGTAACTGATAGCGTACAGCCACTTCACTAAGGGAGTCAAAAATCCCCACACTGTATTTCACTTGAATGCCTGGCGCAACGTAACCCGAAATTTCAACTTTGGTTTCCTCGCCGCTACCCTTAGAGCTCAAACTCACATCAGATAAACCAAACGTTTCACCAACTTTAGAAACCATTCCTTCGCTGCGGCTCACCCCTTGCGATAGCAACAACTGAGTTAACATCGCATCGGTTGAGCTATCACCTTCACCTAATGGTTGACCATTTAACAAGTAAGCGAGTGATTGTGCTTGATCCATTGCAGGCTCTGAAAACACTTTGAATACAGGCTGGTCGATATTGCCTGTTAAAGTGATCCCGGCAATAACATCATTAGCTGTATTGGCTGGATTACGGATCGCTTTAATATTTAAGTACGGCTTATCAATTGGGCCACTAAAACCAATTTGCCCGGTGCGAATTATCAAATCTTGACCAAATGAACGATATGTCCCTTGTCGTAAATTCAATTCACCGGTGGTGATCATTGGCGTTTGTTGATCCATTTTAATCGCTAAATCACCTTCAATTTTTGACTCCAAACCAAAAGATTTTATACGCACATCGTTTTCAACAATTAGCTTTAAGTTTATATCGTAATCAAAAGGCACTGCTTGCGTTTGCTTAGTCTGCTTATCAATAATAATCTCATCATCACTGACTCGCACAGCGCCTTCTGGTAACTCTTCGATTTCTATTCGACCATACGGAACAACCACTTGCCCTGCTAGTTTAAAAGCATTATCAACTAAACTTATTTTTAAGTCTGGGGAGATCTTAAAAATCACTCCTTGCTGCGCACGCACATAAAACTGCTCACCAAGTACCGCTAAGTTAACTGCAGGTTGAGTCCCTTGCCAATCAATATCACCGGTCAGTGCTAAGTCACCGCCTTCAGCATCTTTTAACTGACCCTCTAAGGTCGCTTTGGTTTTATCAAATGCGATACTAATATTTGAATCCACAATCGCGACTGGAAGTTGCTCGCCTTGTAAATTCACGTCGGAAATCTCAAGTTCACCATTTAACAATGGCGCACTGAGCGTGCCAGCTAACGCAATTTGCCCGCTAATACTGCCTTTTAATTGCTCTAGAGTACCCATAAAAGGCTGTAAATCGGTTAATAAAATCTTATCAATCATAAGTTGACCACGAAGCAATTGCTGACCAGTTAAATCTTCAGCATTGAGGTCAGCACTGATATCACCAATCACACTAGAACTTAGACGAGCCTGCAATTGTGTATTTTGTTGATCCGCGGTCGCGTTAAGCGAAAACGTTTCTATTGGTAAACGATAGCGCTTATCTTCATTTATAAGCGTAGCCGCCAAATCATGTGAGCTAATTGCTACTGTTAAAGTTTGTAATTGAGTGTTTTGCCAATTCGCATTTAGTTGGCCGTTCAAGCCCCCTTCGGTAATAATATTCTCAGGTAATAAATGTTTTATTTCGGCTAGATCAAAATTATCCAGTTGCGCTTTAAACTGACCTTGTTGGTTAGTTTGGCTAAGCTGCTCAACGCAAAGTTTGCTATTGTCACTTTTCCAGCAATGTTGCTGCACCGAAAAATCGCCATTGTCGATATTAAATTCAATTGCAACCGCCGGTTGTGTGCTAACACGAATAACATTATCAGTAAGTAATACATCACTGACACGGCCTTGCCATACTTGATTAATAAATTTACCAGCAACTTCAAATTGAGCTTCTCCGTCAGCGGCATCTAAATTAAGTTGCAGTTGATGATCAGCTTTATCACCTGCAGCTGCTATAGTAAAACTGTTGATATGACGACCAGATACGCTCGCATCGGTGAGTTTTAAACTCACATTGGTTTGCCAATCAGCGGCATAATTAAAGTCTGTTTTGAGCGCTAAATGTTCAATCGCAATATCAGCAAAGCTTAAATGACTGATGCCAACATCTAAATTAACTATCGGCTCCAATCGTTGCCCAGTTATCGCAAGCTTACCTTCACCAACGCCGGTAAATTCGAGTTCATTTTGCTGCGCTTTATTTAAATGTAACAGCCCTTTAATATTCCACTGCTTAGTGATATCACCAGATAATGTAAGTTTATTTTCACCACTGGCAAGCTCAAACTTATCAATACTTGCATACAGTGAGTTATTTAAATCAAAGTCTGAGGCAAAGCTAAATGGTATATCGTTCAGCGTACCAGCTAGCTGAGTATTGGTCATTTTCAGCTGCCATTGCTGCTGCTTAGCACTGAAAACACCGTTAAATTGCCCTGAAAGATCACTTGTTAGCGCATCTGTTAGGTACTGGGCTTTCAAATGAGTTAATTGCCCTGAAAACTCACTATGAATACCTTTATCCCAACGCGCAGACGCTGTAATAGTGGCTTTACTCTCGTTCGCTAACAATGACAAGTCATCGACGTGGATCTGGGTTAGGCCACCTTTAAGAGAGGATTTTAACTGTACCTTAGGGTATGCCGCCAACTGACTTTGTGCTATTAGCTGTAACTTATAATCATCAGCATTACCTTTGCCGGTTAACTGCACATCACTAATCTCTAAAGCGTTGTTATCTACTTCAAGCTGCCACTGAGTAATATTTGCATTGACTGAAAAAGGAAAGTTTATCGTTTTTAAATCTGCGTTTATTTTTGCACTTAGCGGATATTGCCCTTGGGTGACTACATCTAATTGCAAATCGTGTAAATCACCATCCACAGCCAAACTGAGCTGATGCTCTGGATTGTTAAGAGTTATTTTTGCCGTAACCGGCGTATCATCAACTAAGGAGGCTTTTAATTGGCTACTCAAATGCCATTGCAAATAGTCAGCACTGAATGAAGGTAATATCAGTTGATTTTTTGCAATTGAGAAAGCACCTTTAATATCTGTAATTTCATGACTTTGCTCACCCTGTACAATCGTTACTTTCGATACCAATAATTGCTCAAGTGTTGCTGCAAGCGGCGAGCTAAAATGGATGTCAGGTAACGCCGCAAGTGCAGTTAGTGGTTCGCTAGGAGGTGATTGAGTCTCTTTGAGCAGCACATCAACTTGAGCAATTGAGAGTGATTTTAACGTCACCAGGGATTGCTCTGCCGAGGCTGACAGCGCAAATTTTGTCACTGTGACATCAGCGCTGGGATGAGCAAGCTTAAACGATGCAATTGCGATACGTTTAATCGAAACTGCTATCGGTAAACTGATTTCATCAGTACTACTGGCAACTGGCAGCTCTGGAACAGTCGCTTCATCATCAGCTAAATTTTGTGAAGTATCGGGCAATACCAGTGCCATGCTCTGCGCACTTATATTTTCGATGCAAATACCTTCACATCCCCACCAATATAGATCGATTTTTAGGTTTTTAGCATTAAAATCTAAGCCACCTTGTTGAAACCGCACATCAAATGAATCGTTATATAAAAAACGGCCATTGTTAATATCTATGTGTAAGCCATCGACTAGTTTGTTTGCGGTATAGGCAATCAACTGATTACCCGGTGCTGTAAATAATAAACAAAATACCAGCACGAATACCGAGGCAAGAAACACTGTGAGTGCGGTGATGATTTTTTTCATTCTTGACATTAAATTTCAGGCCCTATGGTAATACTTAATCGTGTACTGTTACTTTCTTTAGTGAGTCCCCACGCGTGATCAATTCTCACAGGGCCTACTGGTGTTAAATAACGAATACCAAACCCAGCCCCCACTTCTACACGGTCAGTAAAGTCATTGGTCGCTGTACCGCTGTCTACAAATAAGGCTGCTCGCCAACTTTCTGCAAACTGGTAATTATATTCAACAGTACCTGTAATTAGATATTTACCACCAATCAAACGACCGGCTTCATCTTCAGGTGATATTGATTGATATGCAAAACCACGTACGCTTTGATCACCACCAGCATAAAAACGCAGTGAAAATGGTACGTTATCAATATCATCAACCAACATTGCACCAATATTTGCTTTTAAAAAAATCAAATGTCGGTCAAGGTATGTTTGCAACCAAGCATTTTGTATCTGCATTCTGACGATATTAGTAGTTGAAAACATGTCCTTTAAGCCAAACTCTGCCGACACCAGCCATTGATATCCTGATGATGGTGTTGTGCCTCCCTCGGTAACTTTTTTAGCGTAACTGAGCCCGGGCATTAACATTTTTGAGCTTTGCTCTGTATCGCCAATTCGGTATGTTTCACGATCGCGGCGTAAAAAAGCGGTACGAACCCAGTTATCATTGGTCAACCATTGCCGTTGTAGTTGCCCTGTGAGAATTTTACTGTATACGTCGTTAGTTAACTCATCTTCTAACTTGTAACCAACAGAAAAACGCCATAAGTCATCATTTGGATCATCAACAGGGACAGTGTAACCAAGTGAAATATCTTGCTGACGCTGTGACACATTTAAGTTACTTTCAAGGTAGTGGCCATTTTCAGTGATCCAAGGCTTAGACCATTTAAAACGCACTTTGGGCCCCAGATCTGTACTGTAGCCGCCGCCTATTTCATAACTATTGGCAGGTTTGTGTAGCACGTCAACCCTAATAGGCACTTGCTTATTTGCACGATTAGAAATATCAGCGTAAACACGTACGCTGGCAAAATAAGGAGTGGTTGAAAGCGCTAAGTTATACTCAGATACCAAGGTTGCTTTATAAGCTTCACCTTGCTGAAATTTTGCAATAGAACGGATGTATTTTTCAGCTCGAGTTTCTTCACCCAAAACTAACTCACCAAATTGATAACGAACACCGGTGTCGATCGTTAGGATCACTTCAGCACTGTTATTCTTTAATGAAATTGCGAGTTGGTGTGCTAGCCATTTAACATCAAAATATCCTAACTCAAGCAATTGCCCTTCAATTTTTTTACGCGCCGCATCATAGTTACTGTGATTTAAAATATCCCCTTGATTTAAATTAATAGTGTTGATGCTATGCTTGAGTAGAGGGTCATCTTTACCATCACCTTGGACAGTAATACGTACGTCTGCAATTCGTGTTACAGGTCCGCGCTCAATAGTGGCCACTAAGGTTTGTGTTTCATTATTATAATTTAACTTAATGGTCGGTTTATAATAACCAAGTGCTTTTAAACTACTCGCCACTTGTTTTTTTGCATGACTTAACAAAGTACTGGTTGCATTGTCACCTTCTAATTGTTTTAAGTACAGCGCAACGTTTTTTTCAAGATCGCCCTTAATACCATTAATTTCATAACTAGTTACCACTTGCGCAGCTGCAAATACATGAAACGAAAAAAATAAAAATAAACCAACCGCAAAGCGAGTTAATATCCAACTAGGCAAGTAATTTCCTTACTTAAAAACAATTTACCGATAATTATTGAAATAGTACCATATTGAAGTCACTTCACGCAGTAACTCAAATGTGAAAATTAGTACGCTTATGTGCTTTATTTTGGTTACAATAGTCGATACTAATTTGAAATAATTTTATTGAGTTTTTAAATGCACTTTCCTGATGATGACAATGGCCAACTTTTAGCTGAAATCGCCGCTGCGAGTATAGATTTGGCCCAAATGCACAAAATTGATTTCTATATTTTATTTGAGCAAAAAGTAGATGCCGTAAAGTTTGCCACCGCGATAGCCAAAGATGAACTCTCCCCTGCCACCGAATTAGTGCAATGCACAGACACCGGTATTTGGGAAGTGGTAACTCAGGTAGAGATGGTGCCAGATCACACTTTACTTGGCCAAACAGAGCAATATTTAGAAAGTATTGCAAATGGCTATAACGGTTATGGTGATGGCTGGGGATTAATGGATGGCGACGACGCCTAAGTCTAAAATCAGTTAAGCTTATTAATAGCTTAGCTGATTTGCCTTTCTGAAGTTACCTTGATAATCAAATAGTTTATCGGCAACCTTCCAGCCATATTTTTTACTCTTTCTAGCAATAACAAAATCCGGTGCAACAAGCTGCATCTGTCCAGCAATAACTTGTCCAGCTGACTTATATTCTGTGGGTGTTTGACCATTAGCAGTACGCTGAGCAAATTGTTTATTAAACGCATAACGGGCGCCGGACTTTGAGAAATCATAAATTTCATCGCAACTAGCACCATCTTCATCATAATAAGTAACTTTAATAATATGTTCGTTATTTGCAAGGCTAACAACACTTAAACCACTGCAACGTAATACCAATGCATCTTTTAAATTTAATGCAGCACGTAGTTTATCATCAGGATCAGCCATTACCTCATGGCAAGACTGGCACTGACG
Source organism: Pseudoalteromonas sp. SG41-2 (assembly GCF_014164535.1). Lineage (NCBI taxonomy): Bacteria > Pseudomonadati > Pseudomonadota > Gammaproteobacteria > Alteromonadales > Pseudoalteromonadaceae > Pseudoalteromonas > Pseudoalteromonas sp. SG41-2. The sequence continues at coordinate 79,169 of NZ_JACJFK010000013.1, forward strand.
TGCGGCAATATCATTTTGCGCACCACACGCTTCACATTCTTTAAAGCGAAAACGGTAATCACATTGCTCTTTTGAGCCATCATCATCTTCGAGTAAACCTTGGCAGCGACGGCCAAAATGCTCAATCACTTTACCTTGTGTATCGGTTTTTCCCCAAAATATATTGGCAAAACCACAACCCGGGCAAAGTACTTGTACAGGCTCGTTATCACTATCGCCTTTTTTACTTCCTACTTCGGGGTAAAATAAGTCAAAGCCATTACCTGCATAATCAATTACCAAACACTCGGTTTTCCCTTCGCTTAAACGCAGGCCTCGACCAACAATTTGTTGGTATAAACTAACCGACTCTGTCGGGCGTAAAATAGCAATAAAATCAACATGAGGCGCATCAAACCCGGTGGTGAGCACCGATACATTGACTAAATACTTTAGTCGGCGCTGCTTAAATTCCAAAATAATACGGTCACGTTCAGCGTTAGGAGTATCCCCGGTGATCAAAGCCGTTTGTTGTTCAGGCAAATAACCATAGACTTCTTTTGCATGCAATACGGTCGCAGCAAAAATCATGATCCCTTGGCGTTGCTCGCTGTACTGAATAACTTGCTGCATAATAGCTTTGGTTGCTCTGCTATGCTTTTCTAGCAACTGGTTCATATCATCGGCTGTATAGCGTCCGAAGGAATCACTTTGTAAAGAAGAAAAATCATAATGACTGATCGCCGCATCCACTTCCTTTGGCGCAGTCAAATAATGATGCTTGATCATATAACGCAGGGGTAGTTCAAAAATACATTCTCGAAATGGACTCGCTTTATCGCCTCGAACAAAACCATGATAATGGCGATAATAAACCCAGCCCATTCCCATACGATAAGGCGTAGCGGTAAGTCCAAGTACTTTTAACTGCGGATTATATGCTTTTAGCGCAACGATCACTTTTTGGTACTGGCTATCTTGCTCACCACTGACACGGTGACATTCATCTATGATCACTAACGAATAATGTTCGTTAAGTTGCTCAAGATTGCGTGACAGCGATTGGATACTGGCAAACGTTACTTGATGTAGCAATGACTTTTGTTTTAAACCCGCAGAAAAAATACTCGCCTGAAGGCCAAAGCTTTTATATTTTTCAGCATTTTGCTCAACAAGCTCTTTGACATGGGCAAGTACTAAAATTTTCTTTCTGGCAATTCGCGCTAACTCAGCGATCACCAAGCTTTTACCTGCACCCGTAGGTAATACAATTAAAGCAGGATCTGAGGTTTTACGAAAATGAGCGACAGTGCGATCAACCGCTTCTTGTTGATAGGGTCGTAGTACATACGTCATAGTGGCAACTTCGAAGGGGTCAACAAATAATGGGGTAATAACTATTTTGTAAATAAAGAGGGGGTATACACCCCCTACAGTATTAAGCTAAGTGGTCGGTAAGTTCAACACCTTGGAATGCTTTAGGGCGTTTACCACGGCCAGTCCATTCAACAATTTCACCCTCAAACTCAATACGGTATTTAGGCATTACTTTTGTGCGTTTATCGTGGGCACCGTCTTGAAGATCATCAAGAGTAAGACCTTTTGCTTTTAACAGATCAAGTACTTCTTGTTTCGCTTGCTGCTGCTGCGTATATTTTGCAATCGCATCGCCAAGTAATGCCTGTGCTTTTTCTAAGTCTGATAGACTCGCTGATTTAATAAAAGCTTTAACTTCTTTCATTTTTTACTCACTAAGTTGTAAAGTTATAAATTAGATATGATTCAACTAAATTATAAGCCTATTCTTTAAAATAGGCCAAGCTGATTAAGCAGTTTTTAAGGATTTTATTTAAACTAAGATTAATCAATAAGATTAGTATAGTCATTTATTAAAGTTAAGTGGTTTATTATTCACTTTATCAGCGCTGAAAAATATACTTAACATGCTTAATTAACCTAAAGAGTATGCAATCCTTTTATTTAAAAACGAACGTTCATCTCAATATTTTCGCAATTACATAAATTCATTTGATCACTTTATAATACAACTACATCGACGTTATTAGCGTTTTAAACCGCCCCGCTAAACCAATATCATTAATGTTTTTTTCAAGACCAATAGAATAGGATTGCTTTTGGTCAGCCCAAGATAAACTCGTGTACACATTATCGCTATTGTCTTTAAGTACATAAAGGACCCCAGGGTTGCTATTTACATAATAATTCACCGCGTCCGCATCAATATATACGCCACTGCTTTGACTAAAACTAAACATTTTTATAATCACAGTACCAAACGTATCATTCTTGACAATCTGAGTTAACTGATCCCAACCGCTACCGGCAATAAAATTTCCGCCAACGGTTTTACTCATAACAGTAAATTCTTGTTGCAACAATATATTATCTAAAGCAACTGTGTCTCCTGCAAATTGCTGCGACAAATTAGTTTGGTCTGCGGTTGATTGCGCCGCCATGATTTCAGGTTTTAAGGTGCGCAGAAATAGTTCATGGCCATTTTTGTGCTCTGCAATCACTTTTTCAATATCTTTGATCTGAGATGTGTCCACTAACGCAAAACCATTGGTTTTAGTCTCTAAAGCAAGCCGTAAATAGCCTGTATCTTGGGCAGTATTAATTTTATCATGTTCGTGCAGTTCAATTGGCGTTTCTGTAAAAGAAAACACCTGAGCGCCCTGCGGTTGCGCTGCATGTTCTGCAAGAAAAGGATTAGAATTTAAATCGGGCTCATTAGCAAAAGCTACAACCGAGAATACAGCTATCATCGTTGCACTGAATATCACGTTACATTTTTTCATAATAGGCTCTTTATCCATAAAGAAGGCAATTAAGGGTGTTTAACTAACAATCAGTATAGTCGATTAAACACACAACTTGTACCTATATAATAAAATTATTCTTTTAATTTATATCTCGATGACGGTTATAAATAGCAGCCCTTATAGCGTGTACCTCCCCTTTTAAATTAAGCAACAACCACCTTACTTATATTTAAACAGATACAAAAAAGCCCTGTACGTGCAGGGCTTCAACCATCTGAATAATATTAGTTTAAATGCTAGGTACTAATTTAATTGCGCCCTGCTCTACTTTCATATCTAAAGGTAATTTACTTAATAGCGCAACCTTAGGATCATTCATATTTAATCTATAGACTGGGTTTACAGCTAAAAATCCGTTAATAACTTTCATTGCTTCATCATCAAGCACCGCTAGGTTTCCCTTAAAACCGCCCGCGTCGATAGTTGAATCAAGCAATTTTACATTCCGTAGAAATACCGCTTTTTTCTCACTATCATAAAATGGCGCACCTTCTATTTGCAGCTTCAGACGCACTGGGTATTTAAGTGCGAAAGCATTTATAACAGCACTCGAATCTGCACCTAATACGATTACATCACGATTATCAGGGCCGACATTTACGCTTAAATCATTCACATTAAACTGTACAGGTAACCCCATCAAGCTGACTTCTTCACTAAGTTTTGGTAATTGCTGGTTAAGTGCTGTTTCAATTTCGCTGCTAGTAAATGAATAAACAGATACGCCGTTCGTGGTGTTACAAGCAGAGAGTAATAAACAGCTAATTAATAAAATATACTTCATTGTTTTTCCTTTACTATAATATTATCGTCAAAAACCAAATAAAAACAAAAGCCGCACAACGGCGGCTTTATTTAATCTGCGGCGCCCTAGATTATTTAAATGCTAAATACCGCTTTTAAACGTCCTAGTGTGTCAGCATCAACTGAACCTTGAGCCAGAGCCAATAACACCTTTAAGTAATAATGTAGATCAGCTTGTTCACCGCGATGCTTATCGTCAAGCATTGCAACCTGCTCAGCCATACGCGGTGCTCCCTCAGGACTGGTAACATTAGCTAGAATTTCCATTCTTAACATCAGTTGCGTAATGGTTAAATGCGTATCAGCACACCCTTGCCATTGTGCAGGGATTGCTTGCTGGTTTTCAAGCGCACTAAATAAAGCGCTAAAATCAGCCTGTGCTGCTTGTTCTGTCAGCACGGCTAATTTACCATCAATGTTAGCTAATAGCTTTTGCATGCGGTTATTTAATTCTTTGCTCCCTTCAAGCGCAATTAGCTTAGTGCGTAAATCTAGTAATTGTGCTTTTTGATTAACCGCTGGTAATGCGTCTTCAAGTTCACTCAGTTGTGCTGCGATAACTGCGTTGTCGGCGGCTTGTTGCTGCTTATGCTGAGCAAACTCTTCACTGCGTTTGGCAAATGTCACATCGTTGCATTGACGGAATTTTTGCCATAATGCATTTTCAGCTTTTACACCCGCAAAGCCTATTCCCTGCCACTGCTGTTGCAGCTCTTTGAGCTGCTGACAAGCATCAGCTAAGTCTTCACTTACTGATAATTGCTGTGCTTGTTCAACGAGTGCATTTTTTGCTGCCGCGTTGCTTTTATGAAACGCATTCAACGCATTGAATACTTGCTGTTGCTGCGCTTTATATTGTGTTTGCAAAGCACGGTATACTTTTGGCTCTACATTACCAGCATTACGCCATACTTTATTGATACGATTGTATTGGCTTTCAAACTCTTTCCAATCAAACTCATCGCTCGTCGTATCAGTATCAGCCAATGATTTCATCTGAGTGATAATCGCTTCGCGTTCAAGTTTCGTCGTTTCGCGCTGTTGTTCAAGTTGCGCAAAATGTTCACGACATGGTGCAAATAATAGCTCTATCTTGTCATCAAACTCTTTACCTTGCGCCTGCTCTTGCTCGGTATCTAAACGTCCAAGCTCATTCCAACGACGGCGTAATGTTTTCACTTCGTTTGCGCGCGCCTTGGCATCTGTGCAAGGTTGATTGAGCAAACTGGTAATTTCAGTTAGTAGCTCTTCACGCTTAGGGGCAGACGCATACTTTTGCCAATCACGAGCATTTTCTAACTGCTGCTCAAGATCTGCTTTGACTTTTTCAAGACTTTGCTGACTAACTGGAGTTAACGTTTCATACAGCTCAATAAAGCCTTTAAACACACCAAATGCAACATTAAAACGGCCTTGTTCAATAAGGCGCTGAACATCGCGTCCTTTGCGAGTAGCTTGTTGCTGATTTTTTGTTAATGTATCACTAATAGGTGCAACAGCTTTATTCCAGCGTTGTTGTTGCTCATTTAATTGTGCTTTAAAAGGCCCTTGTAACGGCTTAGGTAACTGAGCTAAAGATTCATTCGCCGCTTTATACGTCTGCTTAAATTGGCGATTAGCCTCATCATAATTTGCTTGGTCAATATCGTCAGTGTTGATACTGCTCAATTCTTTTAATGAAGTTTTAAAAACCCTGATCGCTTCACTAAGCTCTGGTAATTTAGCTACTTGCTTAAACAAACTTGTTAATCTGCCAGTCACTTGGTTTTTTTGCCCGCCGTCTTGCAGTTCGCTTTGTGTCAGTGTTTCCTGTGCTTGTGCAACTTTAGCTTCCAACCAATCTTGTTGTATTTGCTCTGGTGTTTCTAAGCCAACTTGTAGCGCATTTTCAATTTCATCACTTAACGCTTCTAAATTTGCCAACGCCAATAATTGTCGTTGCTGCTGAGCTAACCGTTGTTGTTGTTGCTCATGAACAGCTTGTAATTGACTAACTAACTCATTTAATTTTTCGGTTAGTACGATGTATTTATTTGCAACCGTCTCGCGTTGTTCTGGATTTAACCAGGTTAGATCAAGTGCCTGCCATTGCTGGGTTAACTCACCATATTGTTGAGTAACAAGCGCATAGTCTTGTTTTTCACGTAATGCATTAAGTTTTGCCAAAATAACACGAGTATCATTTTGTACTTTTAATGGCATTTCAATTGCTAAACGCTCATTTTCTATATGCGTCTCAAGGGTTAATTTTGCCTCATCATGTGCATGCTTAACTAAGCTTTTCACTAATTGATGGGTGATCACTTGCTCAACAAGGTGCACTTGTAGTTCGCTTGAACCTTCTTTGAACGCCTTTTCAACTAACTTAGGATTAGCCAAACGTTTTAATAGCTTCGCTCTTACTTGCAGTTCTTTTTCTGCAAATGCAAGTTTTTCAAGCGTTTTTACCGGAGCAAAACGCTCTATGTATTCGTTTTTAATGTGGCTAGATAAGTTACTTTCATCACTCAGTACGGCATTTGATATATGCTGTTCTGCTAATTCTTTTAAACTTTGATCTTGTTTATACGCCTGCCACCACAGCACTAAATCATTGACTTTATTAAGCGCTTTTTTACGGATCTCTGCTGAACTATCTTCCAGAGCTAATGCATTTAAAATCGTCGCATCACGCTCTACATCTAGCTTTTCAATTGCCTCTAAACGTACTTGTTGCTTCGGGTGCTTCCACTTCGGGGTAAAAAGGTGTTTAAAGATCATGTTCACTAAACCTTGCTATTTCGTTGTCTGCGGTAAATTCTTTTTGCAATTGTGCTTTGGTTTTTTGCACCATTTCACCATTAGAACCGATGGTGAATTGCTCATTTGTTTGCGCTACTTTTGCTTGGTAAAGCATGACTAATTGCACTGTCTGCTGCTTTTGCTCGTCACTGAGTACCGTGCCATCAGGCCACTTACCTGTTGCGGCACCATACTGGAGGCGTTCGAATAATTCTGGGGTAATTGTTTTTACGAGATTATCGATGTTCATGTCATTTTTTCTTTTTTAAAGTCACTAAAATAACGCGGTTTATTAAATACCAAATACAACCGATTGCAATGGCTGCGGAGCATGCGTACCACGATGGAGTTTCAGGTTCTGGATGTAAAAAGTATAAACTAAAGAATCCACCTAAAAATATCAGTAAAGCAAAAAAAGAATGATTCATAAACATTTGTTGTTTTTGAATGCGTTTTTCGCGCGCTAGCTGTTGACGTTGTTCATCATCAAGCTGCGCTACATTATTCTCACAGTGAGGGCACTGTTGGTGTTTATCGGATATTGACTTATTACAACTAGGACAACGAACAATTGCCATATCTTTCTCCATACTTCGCATAAAAATCTACGCATAAAAAAGGCGCCTTGCGGCGCCCTTTATTGTACGTGTTTTATTTGTCGTTGTCTTTTTTCAATTGCAGCCAATAGCTGAGATCCAAAAAACAACGAGTATCTAATTTTTACAATAACCAAAACATCTCTGATTACACCACTCAATCCTATAACTGAGAGTCTTTTGATTGTTTTGCGAGACGCTTTTCCCAAAAAGTAGCGTTTTTGATCCCTAACTTAACAGGGTCAAATGTGATATCCCCGCCTTTTTTCTTCTGATCTTCGTAATCGCGCAAACATAATAGCGCAGGTCTAGCCACAAAGAATATTGATAAAATGCCCAATATATTTATCCAAGCCATTAAACCCACGCCAATGTCACCAATACTCCAGATATAACCAGAGCTGTTTACCATGCCATATGACACCATAAACATAATCACAAATTTCACCATCACAAGCGGAATAGTACCTTTAAAATAACGATTTAAATATGCGATATTGGTTTCAGCAATATAATAATAAGCAAGTATTGTAGTAAAAGCGAAGAAGAACAATGCAATTCCAACAAATGCTTCACCAAAACCACCAAACACGCTGAATAAAGCCATTTGCGTGAAAGCAGCTGAACCAACTTCAGTTGCAGCATCAACGTTTTGTACAATAAATTGCCCTGCAGGTAATTCACCCACTACATTGTATTGCTGGGTAATTAAAATCATTAATGCTGTCGCAGTACAAACAAAAATAGTATCAACATAAACAGAAAAAGCTTGCACTAAACCTTGTTGGGCTGGGTGATCAACTTCAGCCGCTGCAGCTGCATGCGGTCCGGTACCTTGACCAGCTTCGTTAGAATAAATACCACGTTTTACACCCCAACCAATAGCGGCACCAAAACCGGCCTGTGCGGTAAACGCATCTGTTATGATTAAAGAGAAGATATCAGGTACTTTATCGATATTTAAAAATACCACGATTAAAGCTAATACTATGTAGCCTAACGCCATAAATGGCACCACAATTTGAGTAAAGTTAGCAATACGCTTAATACCACCGAAGATAATAAACGCTAAAACAATAAGAATAATTGCCAAAGCAACCAATTTAAAGCTACCAACTTCACCAAAACTCGTTGAGACCATAGTGCCATCACCAAACACTTGGGTAAACGCGTTGCCAACTGCATTGGCTTGCACGCCCGGCAGAAAAACACCACATGCAATAATTGCCGACACGGCAAATAAAATCGCCAGCCATTTTTGTTCTAAACAGCGATCAAAATAATATGCTGGGCCGCCGCGATATTGGCCATCTTCTTCTGTTTTATAAATTTGCCCTAATGTAGATTCGGCGTACGCGGTACTTGCCCCTAGAAAAGCCACTATCCACATCCAAAAAATAGCACCAGGGCCACCAAAGCCAATTGCTGCCGCTACACCGGCTATATTACCAACCCCTACTCGTCCAGATAACGACACAGCCAATGCTTGAAAAGATGAGATCCCTTTATCTGAGGTGTTAGGGCTAAATAGTAATTTGCACATTTCTTTAAAATGTCTAACTTGAGCAAATCGGGTTAATACAGAATAGAACAAGCCTGCGCCTAGGCATAAATAGATGAGTGCATTACTCCAAACAACATCATTAACAGCGCTTACAAAAGCTTCCATGGATATCCTCTATAGTTATATTTATTATTTTCTAGTTACGATACTCTGCTGTAGCTAATCAGAATGCGCGACATATGGCTATGGGAAATAAGGTAACAACATTACTACCTCCCCTGCAACTTTTTGAATATTAACTTAAACGATCTAAGTTTGTTAACACTTATTTTTCAAAACAACTACTTGTAAAACTTAATTAACCCTACGTGGTTTTATGCAGGTAACTTAAATATACGGCTCGAACAGAGCTTGGAAAAGATTTAAGTAACACATTAAACAAATATCATCGCTTTATTAGCGTCGCTAATGCCATTCATCGCGATTAAAAAAACTAAGGGCATCGATATGAATGATGCCCTTAGTACAAACGCGTTATCTTAATTTATCTACTACGTTAACAATCGCAGCCAAGGTGTCTTGGCCAAATTGATATGAACGGCGATCTGACCAGCCATAATCAGGATCTGGTAAACCATCGTTATCCTTAAATGGCATTTCAACCGTATAAGCAAGCGCTTTAAATTCTTCTGCAACAGCTGATGACCCCACCGTTAGATTGGCTTGACCTGGCTCATCTTTCGGGTAACCGTGGACATCTTGAAACTCAGGAGTCACTATGTGCAATGCCGCTTTAAAACTGTCTTCTAAGTCTTTTAAGCGTGCATCATAGCTTGGGATACCTTCACTACCGGCTACAAAGTTATATGGAATCGCTTCATCTCCGTGAATATCAAGGTGCATATCAACACCGGTCTCACGCATTTTATTTAGCACTAAATATACTTCTGGGCTATTTTCCATGCTGGGAGTTTGCCATTCACGATTTAAGTTAACTCCTTTTGCGTTAGTACGTAAATGCCCGCGAGCACTGCCATCAGGGTTCATGTTCGGTACGATGTAAAATACCGCTTTTGATAACAATGCTGCTGCATGTGGATCTTCATCATCTAATAACTTATGTAATACACCTTCAACAAACCATTCGGCCATCGTTTCGCCTGGATGTTGACGGGCTGTTATCCAAATAGTTTTCTTATTTTCATCACTTTCGCCACCAATGCGCAGTACGCTCATATCACGGCCATCAAGTGTTTCACCTAAGGTTTCAAGCTGACAGGCTTCTTGGCTTTGTGCCCATGTGATTAGATCTAAGTGACGCTCGTAGCTATATGGTGCAAAGTAAGCAAAATAAACACAGCCACATTCTGGCTCAATCTCAAATGATAACGTGCCATCAGCATAGTTTGAAGGAATACGAAACCAGGTTTGGCGATCATATGATGCAACTGCCTGATAACCTTCCCAGCCGTCAGGATAAGCTGAATTTTCAAGGTTATTGATATGTAATTTATGGCTTTGAAAAGGTGTTGTTTCTAAACGGAAATGGAACCACTGAAAAAAATCAGATAAATGATCTTTATTGATCTCAAGCTGAATATTAAGTGGATCGGTCGCGGCAATGACCTTGATATTGCCACTGTCAAAATTACTGGTGATTTTCATTTTATTAAACCTATATATGAAAAATTAATCGCTAACTCATCGCTTGTTAGTTAGAAATTAAATAACGCCTCACTATAATGGACGCATTGTTATTAAAATGTAGCAAACTGGATACAGCCTACCACATGGCTTGGGTTTTGAAAAAACATTCATGACTAAAAAAGCCAGCGAATGCTGGCTTTTTGTAAAGATTTTTAAGCTATTACCAATTAACGTGGCAAGCTTGGGAATGAAACCTCGGCCATATCGCGCATACAACGCACAACTTGGCAGCTGTAACCAAACTCATTATCGTACCAAACATAAAGTACAATACGGTTGTCATCAACGATAGTGGCGGTTGAATCAACTACACCCGCATAACGACTGCCGACTAAATCGGTAGACACAATCTCAGTAGAGGCCGTGTAATCAATTTGGTCGCGTAACTCTGAATGCAGAGCAGCATGGCGTAAGAACGAGTTTAACTCCTCAACCGTGGTGCTGGTCGCAAGGTTTAAGTTCAAAATAGCCAGAGACACATTCGGTGTAGGTACACGGATTGCGTTACCCGTTAATTTGCCTTCAAGTTCTGGTAATGCTTTTGAAACAGCTTTAGCTGCGCCAGTCTCAGTGATCACCATATTAAGTGCTGCGGCACGGCCACGACGATCTGCTTTGTGGTAGTTATCAATCAAATTTTGGTCATTAGTGTACGAGTGAACTGTTTCAACGTGACCATTGTTAATACCAAACTTATCATTAAGTGCTTTTAATGTTGGTGTGATTGCGTTGGTAGTACAGCTTGCTGCACAAACAATTTTATCTTCCGGTTTGATATCGTGGTTATTAACACCATATACGATGTTTTTGATATTGCCTTTCGCCGGTGCTGTTAATAGTACTTTTGCAGCGCCTTTTGATTTTAAATGTAAGCCAAGGCCAGCTTCGTCTTTCCAGATCCCCGTATTATCAACGATCAATGCGTTTTCAATACCATATGCTGTGTAGTCAATTTCATCTGGAGAGTTAGCATAGATCACCTGAATGTAGCTACCATTGGCTTTTATTGCATTACGTTCTTTATCAATGGTGATTGAACCATTAAAAGGACCATGAATTGAATCACGACGTAATAGGCTAGCACGCTTTTCAAGGTCGCCGTCTTTACCACCACGAACAACGATTGCACGTAAGCGTAAATCCGCATAAGGACCTGATTTTTCAATTAACAAACGCGCTAGTAAACGACCGATACGACCAAAACCATATAACACCACATCGCGTGGCTCTTTGGCTTGTGAGTTTACAATTTCAGCTAACTCGTCGTTTAAATATTCTTCGATAGAACGACCATTTGCAACATCGTTAAATAAATAACCATAAGCCAGTTTACCAATATCGATACGGGCAGAGTTTAAATCCATTTTGCTAATAGCTTCTAAAAACGGAAAGCTTTCGCGTAAACGTAGTTTAGTACCTTCAAACTGTGCCACTGTTTTGTGAGATTTGATGATATCAATTGTACTGGCATTGACGAGAGGACGGCCATATACCGCGATTTCAATACCACGATTACGATAAAGCTTACCAATGATAGGTTGCATGCTTTCTGCGTAATCTTGGCGTTCTTGCCAACTATTTGTGTATTCTAACTCGTGAGATGAGGTCATTTTATTTACCTAATTAAACAATTTTTGAACGGATAGCCATAAGACGTATTGAATTTTGAGAGCAACACGCCTCAGTGGGCTTCGCTATTCTAATTTAAACTAACTTTATTCTCCACTGTTAGAGATCAATTCATTACGCTAGAATAACAAGGTAATTATTAAGGTGAGGTTAAGGGATGTTACTAAGAGCAAGTGTTTTACTGAGTTTGTTGGCATTAACTGGGTGTGAAGAACCGTTGACACTTGCAAAGGTGTGTAAAGAAACCCCAGGTTTATGTAATGATTTAAATACCGATAGTCACTGTAAAGCACAGCGTGCTGATGTGATCATGGCGCGTTACCATGAATACAAACAACCGACTGACGATAACAAATATTTATTATTAAAGGGTTTTGAAAAATACGATAGATGCGTATCGCTGGCGGCAAAAATTGAGCATATCAAGTTAAAAGAAAAAACCACCTCCCGCGTTGAAGCGCATTTAACCAGTATCAAGGAAATGACACGGTTATTTCAAGATACCAAAAATACTAACCACCCTGGGTTGTTGTATTATCACTGGTCACGCAATAATGACCAATCAGCCCTGACTAAATTACTTGCGCTTGAAAACGATCCTAGTGTCACTGAGGACGCTGAAATCCAGTTTTTCTTAGCCAGCTACTATATTAAGTTTGATGAAGATAAGACCATAGACTTACTGTATAAAACGTTAGAGCTAAACAAAGCTGAGCAAACTCCAAACCCCGAAATATTCACCACATTGACCAGTTTGTTTTATAAGCAGGAAAAATATAAGCATGCCTATACTTTTGCAAAAATTGCGCAGCTTTCTGGGATAACCAATGTTGAAATATTCCCAATTGAACAGCAGCTAACAGCAACAGGAAAAAGTCTCAGCGGATTAGATACCCTCGCACAGCAAACCTACGACAGTATTCAAGCTGGGCAGTTTGTTTCACCACGGGATTTTTAATCGCGTTCAAACTTAGTTTATAGAAAAGAAAAAGGCAGCTGACGCTGCCTTTTTTAATTTATTTGCTCGTACCAACTTCAACACGAGTTTTGAGCTTTTGACCAGGTCGAAAGGTGACGACGCGTCGTGCCGAAATAGGGATATCTTCCCCAGTTTTCGGGTTACGGCCAGGCCTTTCTTTCTTGTCACGAAGATCAAAGTTACCAAATCCAGAGAGCTTAACCTGCTCGCCTTTTTCAAGCGCTGAGCGGATTTCTTCAAAAAACGCTTCAACTAAATCTTTGGCATCCTTTTTATTGATCCCCAATTTTTCAAATAGGTGTTCAGCTATGTCGGCTTTAGTAAGCGCCATATCTAGTCCCTCAACGATGCATTAAACTGTTCGGCCAGTGCGGCCACCACGTTATCAACTACTAGATTGATATCTTTCTCTTCGAGTGTTCTATCAACCGCTTGCAGTGTTAGAGCAATCGCCAAACTCTTATAATTTGGCTCAATACCTTTGCCCTTATACACATCGAATAAGTTTAGGTCAACCAATTGATTTCCGCCAACTTTTTCTATCACTGATAAAATGTCGCCAGATTTCACCTGATCTTCCACTAAAATAGCGATGTCGCGGCGGTTTGAAGGGAACTTCGAAACCCCTACAGCCTCTGGTAAATTTCTTTTTTCAATGGCTGTCATTTCAATTTCAAACACGTAAGTCGCATTATTGATATCTAACGATTTTTGTACTTGAGGATGAATAGCACCAAAGAAACCGACCTTTTTACCTTCAACATAAATCACCGCAGATTGGCCCGGATGTAAGCCATCTGATTGCTCTGCTTTGATTTCAAAACGCGTTATATCATTGGTTAATGAAAGTAATGCTTCAACGTCACCTTTTAAGTCATAAAAATCAACGGTGCGCTTTTCTTCAACCCAATGTTCACCATGTGCCAGACCAGTAATAGCACCACCGATAACTGCAACTTGGTTTACGCCATTCTCTGCGTTTTCATCACGTAGAAATTTAAGGCCATGCTCAAATAAACGAATACGTGGCTGCTGGCGGTTTTGGTTATACATTACTGATGCAAGTAAACCTGGCATAAGGCTCACACGCATTGCCGACATTTCAATCGAAATTGGATGTGGCAAAATAAGCGCGTCACTGTCTGGGTGTAAAATAGCCTGTGCTTTAGGATCAACAAAGCTGTAAGTGATCGCTTCTTGATAACCACGAGTCACTAACGTATTGCGAAATTTGCTCACTGCAATATTGGCTTCGTTATGAGTGGTCATTTTTAATTTAGCAGTCGGAGCTACGTTTGGAATACTGTTGTAACCATATACGCGAGCAACTTCTTCAATTAGATCTTCTTCGATACGAATATCAAAACGGTAGCTTGGTACATCTGCACTCCACACACCATCGACAATTTTCACATCAAGCCCTAAACGGGTTAAAATGTCGGTTACTTTCGCATCTTCAATATGATGACCAATAACACGGTCTAAACGCGCACGACGAAGACGCACTTCAGTGACCTTAGGAAGCTTATCTTTTGCAACAGCTTCAACTACAGGGCCTGCTTGACCGCCTACAATCTCAAGTAACAACGCAGTTGCACGTTCTATTGCATCATGTTGCAGCGCAAAATCCACACCACGTTCATAACGATGCGATGCATCTGTGTGTAAACCATAGCTACGGGCTTGCCCTGCGATAGCAACTGGATTAAAAAACGCACTTTCTAATAGAATATCCGTTGTTTGCTCGGTAACGCCTGATTGCTCACCGCCAAAGATACCGGCAATCGCCAGCGCTTTGTTATGGTCGGCTATTACTAAGGTAGATTCATTTAACTTAGCAGTATTACCATCTAGTAATACCAGCTCTTCACCAGCATGGGCGCTACGTACTTTGATACCGCCTTCAATCGCATTTAAATCAAAAGCATGCATTGGATGGCCAAGTTCAAGTAACACATAGTTAGTTACATCAACCACAGGGTCAATTGCGCGCACGCCACTACGACGAAGCTTCTCAACCATCCAAAGTGGTGTTGTGGCGTCAAGGTTGATGCCTTTGATCACACGCCCTAAATAACGTGGGCAGGCTTCATCGTTTACTAGTTCAATTGATACTTTATCATCAATAGTTGCTGCAACCGCTGGTATCTCTAGGGCTTTAACATCAATACTGTTAAGTACGCCCACTTCACGAGCGATGCCTTTAATACCTAAACAGTCACCACGATTCGGGGTTAAATCAACATCAATAATGTTGTCATCAAGGCTTAAGTATTCACGTAAGTCTGTGCCCACTGGTGCATCAAGTGGCAACTCCATGATACCGTCGCCTTCTTCGCTAATACCCAGCTCCACGAATGCACACAGCATGCCGTGAGACGGTTGACCACGTAGTTTGGCTTTTTTAATTTTAAAATCGCCCGGTAATACAGCGCCAACCATAGCTACTGCAACTTTGATACCTAAACGGCAATTTGGCGCACCACATACAATATCTAATAGCTCATCGCCACCGACATTGATTTTAGTTACACGTAGTTTATCTGCATCAGGATGCTGACCACATTCAACTACTTCACCGACAACAACGCCAGAGAATTCTGCAGCAGCGGGCTCTACACCATCTACCTCAAGGCCGGCCATCGATAACTGTTCCGAAAGAGCCTGCGTGTCAATTGCAGGATTAACCCACTCTCTTAACCACTTTTCACTAAATTTCATGTTATTTCTTCACTCTTAACGGAACTGATTAAGGAATTTCAAATCGTTTTCGAAAAACGCACGTAAGTCATTTACACCATAACGCAGCATGGTTAAACGCTCTACACCCATACCAAAGGCAAAACCAGTGTATTTTTCTGGATCAATTCCCACTGATTTAAGCACGTTAGGGTGCACCATTCCGCAACCTAATACTTCTAACCATTTTCCGTCTTTACCCATCACATCAACTTCCGCTGAAGGCTCTGTAAATGGGAAAAATGAAGGACGGAAACGAATTTCCATATCTTCTTCAAAAAAGTTACGCAAGAAATCGTGCAAAATACCTTTAAGCTCAGTAAAGCTTACATCAGTATCAACCATCAACCCTTCAACCTGATGGAACATCGGCGTATGTGTTTGGTCGTAATCGTTACGGTATACACGCCCTGGAGAAATAATACGCAGCGGCGGTTGCTCAGCTTCCATGGTGCGAATTTGCACACCACTGGTTTGCGTACGCAACACCAGTTTTGGATTAAAGTAAAAGGTATCGTGATCAGCACGCGCTGGGTGATGCTCAGGAATATTTAGCGCGTCGAAGTTATGAAAATCATCTTCTACTTCTGGGCCAGATTTAACCGCAAAACCTAATTCGCCAAAAAAGCTCTCAATCCGCTCAATGGTACGCGTCACTGGGTGTAAACCACCTGTTGGCATAACACGACCGGGTAATGTTACATCGATTGTTTCAGCGGCTAATTTCTTTTCAAGGGCTTTGCTTGCTAATAATTCGCGCTTGTCGTTAATCGCAACTTGTACATCTTGCTTAGCTTGGTTAATTACTTGGCCTGCTTCTTTGCGTTCTTCAGGGGCAATTTTACCAAGGGTTTTTAATAGATTCGTGATTTCGCCTTTTTTACCAAGGTAGTTAACCCTGATATCTTCAAGCTGCGCGATTTCACTGGCACTGGCGACCGCCTCAAGTGCTTGCGCTAATATATTTTCTAAGTTCATTCGATACCTGATCTGTCACAGAAGGTGATTTAAGTAATAGCTAATGATAACTGAAAGCAATGGCTAGATTCCAGACCTTATACCAATCTTATTGAATTCTTTCCCATTCTGGTTAAGTAAAATGGGAAGTTAGACGATTTTGTAGAGAAAACTAGAGTTTTAGAGTGGATTTTATGAAAGGAATTGTCAATTTACGTTGTGCAGCCATCGATGCATGGTCAAGTTTATCAAGCACATCAAGTAGCGCACGCATATCACGACTCAAACGCGTTAATAAAAAGCGCGCACATTCATCACTGAGCTCTAAGCCGCGCATATTGGCACGCTTTACTAAGGCTTCGGCTTTGTCATCATCACTCATAGAACGGATTTGAAATGTCGTACCCCATTTTAATCGTGACTCAAGATCCGGCAGGCTAATATTTAGCATGTCTGGTAACAGATCCGCTGTCACTACCAAGCACTTACCCGGTTCGTTAAAACGGTTAAAAAAATTAAACAACGCTTTTTCCCACGCATCGTTACCTGCTACTAAATGCACGTCATCAATACACAGCACATCAAGGGCATCTAAGCCATCGAGCACCATAGGACCAAAATCAATCACTTCGCGCATTGATAGCAGCATAGTTGATAAACCATGCTCTTGAGCATGAATACAGGTTGCATACAGTAAATGCGATTTACCTGAATCCCCTAAACCACACAAATAAGTATATTGAAAAGTGGTTGCTAAACTTTTAAAGGCATTTTTTAAATGACTCACTTCCAGTGAATTTTCACCACCAAAATAAGAGGCAAACGTTTCATCATCCGGTAACGTCACCGGCAATGCCATTTGCACCGGCTCCATTGCCGGCATTACAAACCAACCCATTGATATTCTAAATCGTCTTGCGCTGTCACAGGATAAAACGCACGAGGGTCAACAAAGGGTTGAAAAGCGCGGTCGAGCTCTAAGGCTTTTTGTAAATCATGCATACTGCCAGTATGATTTATCGCAAAACTAACCATATCAGCGGTACGAGAACGAATTGTCACTTGGGTAACCACGCTTAAGCTCTGTAGCTGACGTTTAGCAAGCTCTATATCGACAAAGTTAGTGGTGCCTTTTAATTTAAACACCGCTTGGGCAAGCTGCGTTGTAGAATTTGGATCAACCGCATATTCATTGGCTAAGCCTGCCGCTAAACTGTCAATCATTAAGGCTATGGCTTGTTGTTTATCACCGGTTACTCTGTTTGCTTCAAACAGCTCATCGTTAGTAAAACGCCAATCCAACAGCCAAACCTCACTGTCAGGTTGTTTGTATAAACGCGCGGTAATACTACGCTCTGCACTATAGCGGCTTGATGCCTGCTCGACTGGCGTAGAGAAATTTCCCCACACTTCAGGTATTCCCACTAATGCACGGTCTTGTAAATCAAGTAATGGCACCACGACAGGCAAACCACGTCGCGCTGCGGTGCTATAAATTAGTTGCTCTAATTGCGGATAGCTTTCTTGGGTAACAAGTTCGCGACGCCAGTTATCTTCAATGGCAAGCCAAATAGCCACCAGCGGACGACGCGTCCCCCACAATGGTAAATTAAGTTCTTTGACGAGTGCGTTGATTTTGTTTGCTTCAAATTTAACCACGAGGTTAAGCTGACCATTGGCTTTTTCGTCGTATTCAAATTTGAGCATGTAATCTGATATATCTTTACTACGTCGCTGAGCCGTTGGGTTTTTGTCCGCATTTGGATCGCCACTGACCTTAACCAGTACATTTAGCAACGCTTCGCGGCTGGCGCTGAGTCGAGCATCGCGAGATTTGTCAGATACTTTTAATACGTCCTGATATAGATCAGTAACTTCAACCGCAGTTGCAGTGAAACTTAGGAAAATGGTGGTAATAGCAATAAATAATCTAGACACAGGGCATTAGTTCTTGGTTTTAAACTGATTTGATCCTAATTCAAAGCACCCAACAAAGCAAAAATATATTTGTTAAAACCCACTTACAAATAAGTGTTTGTAATCAATACACAGAAGATCACAGCGGCATCCTCTATAGGGATCGCAATTAGCTTACGAATAAGCGATAAACCGGAGCTTTATCGCGGGTGCTAACAATCTCATAATTGCGCTTAACTATCCCAAATTGGTTTCTAACGCTTTCGAAAACCATTACTATTGCGTATTCTATTGCGCATTCTATTGCAGCAACTAACGGATGCTTACATGCTCGACTTCGCAGTGCTGGGGGTATTTATACCCACCTTCTTTTTTGTCTCTATTACACCTGGGATGTGTATGACTTTAGCCATGACCTTAGGAATGAGTATTGGCGTGCGCAGAACTATGTGGATGATGATTGGCGAATTACTTGGCGTTGCCATTGTGGCTGTTGCAGCAGTCGCAGGGGTGGCAAGTATCATGCTCAACTACCCGACACTATTTAACGTATTAAAATGGCTCGGTGCAGGTTATTTAGTCTACATTGGCATTTCAATGTGGCGAGCAAAAGCAACCATCAAATTAGGCGCAGACAGTAAATTAAAAGTATCTCGCCAAGCGCTATTCTCACAAGGCTTTATCACCGCGATTGCTAACCCTAAAGGCTGGGCGTTTATGATTTCCCTGCTACCGCCGTTTATAAATATTGACTACGCGATTGCGCCACAATTGAGTATGTTAGTCGCCATCATTATGCTCAGCGAATTCACTTGCATGATGCTCTATGCCACTGGCGGTAAAAGTTTACGGCTGTTTTTAAACCAAGGTGACAATATCAAGTGGATGAACCGCATCGCTGGTAGTTTGATGATCGCGGTTGGTATTTGGTTAGCAGTTAGTTAGCGGCCAACTAAGCACAAGACTCACGCGCAATATTCACGACTGAATATTGCGCGCTAAATTTATATCTCTGTTACATCAGCGTTTAATCGCTATTAAACAGCACCTTTTTCATACTGCTCTTTTAAGGCAACCACTCGCTCACGCAATTCATCTGCAGTGACTGCATTGGCAGCAATAGGCTCGCCAACAGTCACAGCGACCAGCGACCATTTCAGTCGTGGAAGTCGCCATTTTGCTTTACGACTAAACATGCTGCCCCATAACCCGCCTAGATGGACAGGTATAACGGCCACCGGTGAACGCTGTATAATACGTTCAATACCACGGCGGAAAATATCAATCGAACCATCGCCAGTTAGCCTCCCTTCAGGGAAAATACCCACTAACTCACCGTTATCTAATGCTTTAGCAACCTCATCAAATGCTTCTTGAAACGCCTGCGGATTAGATTTTTCACTGTCAATTGGGATAGCTTTGGCCATTTTAAATAACCAATGCAACGCGGGAGAATAATAAATGGGGGCAAATACCATAAATCGAATAGGCCTTGGTGATGCCGCTAAAATAAACATCCAATCAACAAAGCTGACGTGATTACTCACCAATACTGCTGCGCCTTCACTAGGAATATTATGATCCCCTTTGGTACGCACTCGATACATACAAATGGTCAATAAATAAACAGCAAAGCGTAAGAAGAACTCTGGCACCTTGGTATAAATATACACAGAGATCAGTAAATTCAATCCTGCCAGTAACAAGAATAACTGTGGGATCGTCCATGCAAATATAGATAGCGTTACAATACTTAACACCGCACTGGCGACCATAAACAACGCATTTAACACATTATTAGCGGCGATGATGCGTGAACGGCTTGATTCGACGGTGCGTTGTTGGATCAAAGCGTACAATGGCACAGTATAAAAACCAGAGGCAATGCCAATGCCGGCCATCCAAATAAAATGCCAATACATGTCACCAGTATGCAGTATTTGTGAAAGTGTAAATAATTCTTCGCTTGGTAGCTGGTAAAAGCTCATTGCAGGCTCTTGGCTCAGTAAGTACAAAAATAATGTGATCAACAACGCGCCAAATGGCACAATACCTAATTCTATCCGCGAGCGAGACAACTTTTCACACAACAGCGAGCCTATTGCGATGCTCAATGAAAACACCACCAAAGCGCTGGTGACGACCAGCTCATCGCCAACCATGACATATTTCACATAATTTGGTAGCGCCGTTAAAATAATCGCCCCTATAAACCAAAACCAACTGATACCAAGTACCGACTTTCCGACCGACTCAGTTTGTGAATTAAGTACCCTAAATAGGCTTTTGGTGGATGAGAAAATATTAAAAGTAAACACTAAATTAGGATCATTCGCGGCACTGATTGGAATAGAGCGACTACTCAAATAACCAATAATCGCCAGGCTTATAATTGCCACACAGATGACCGTTGGCCCCACTGTTTGGGTAATGTAATACGTGCCAAACGTTGTGCCAATCAATATAGCCACAAATGTCGCAGATTCAACAAGGCCATTGGCTTTGGTTAATTCATCTGCTGCCACGTGTTGCGGTAAAATTGAATATTTTAGCGGGCCAAAAAAGGTGCTTTGTAACCCTGTTAAGAATACCGTGGTTAACATCAACCAAACAGATTGCGTTGAAATGGCCACAGCGCCTACTAGCATAATCGGAATTTCGGCAAGTTTTACGGTGCGAATTAATTTTGACTTTTCCTTTTTTTCAGCAATTTGTCCCGCCATCCCTGAAAATAAAAAGAACGGTAGAATAAATAAGCCTGCCGCTAAGTTAGCATAAAAAGCGCCATCGGCAACATTTGCCGTTTGAAAAATCAATAACAGTAGCACCGCTTGTTTATAAATATTATCATTTAACGCAGAGAAAAACTGGGTGACAAAAAGCGGTAGAAAGCGCTTACTCTTTAGTAAAGCACGCTGATGTTTTTTATTATCTTGCATTGTGATCCTTACAAATTAACCAAACTGGTGAAAAAGAGACTCCAGCTACTAAAAATAGATTACCCAGTTATTGGATAAATTACGATCAAACTTTTACCACCAAGGTATAAAAACAAAAAACCTGCATAACAGACGTTAATGCAGGTTTTAAATTAATGCGCTTCTAAGAGCTAATTTTGACTAACCACTCGTCGGCCACTAAATGCATGCATTAATGTCATGCCATCGAGCAAATCAAGTTCGCCACCGACCGGAATACCATGGGCTATCCGCGATGCATCAACTTTATAACGGTGACAAAGCTGGGCAATATAATGCGCTGTAGTTTCCCCTTCAACTGTAGGGTTGGTCGCTAATATAACCTCGTTTATCCCACCTTGTTGCAACTTACTTTCAAGAATATCAAGGCCAATTTCATTTGGACCAATACCATCGATAGGTGATAAATGTCCCATCAATACAAAGTACAAACCTTTATACTGGCCAGTTTGTTCAATCGCCAACACATCGGTAGGTGATTCAACCACACATAAAATTCCGCTATCTTGGCGTTTGGGGCTTAAACAGATTTCACACTGCGGCTGCTCTGCAAAAGTACGACACGATTGACAGTGTCCTATTGCAGTCATCGCCTTGATAAGTGCATTACCAAGTTGAGTGCCCCCTTTACGGTCGCGCTCAAGCAGATGAAACGCGATGCGCTGCGCTGACTTTGGGCCTATGCCCGGCTGACAGCGTAGTGCTTCGATCAGCTGGTTTAAACTCTCTGAAAGTTGCATGTTTTATCTTAAAACGGCATTTTCATACCTGGTGGTAATTGCATACCGCCAGTTACTTTACCCATACGCTCTTGTGTTTCTTCTGCTACACGGCGTACTGCGTCATTACACGCAGCGGCAAGTAAGTCTTCAATAAGGTCTTTTTCGTCTTCCATCAAACTTTCGTCAAGTTCAACACGGCGAACATTGTGGTTACCAAGCATGGTTACTTTAACTAAACCGGCACCGGCTTCACCAACCACTTCTAAGTGAGCAATTTCGTCTTGGGCTTTTTGCATGCGCTCTTGCATTTGCTGCGCTTGCTTCATCATGTTACCCATTCCACCTTTAAACATAACTTTCTCTCTTTCTATTTCTAATTGCCATGAAGATAAGGGCTATTGCAATGAATTACAATGCCTGAATACTGTTTTCATCGATAATTGCAGAAAATAGCTGCTGTAACTGTACGATATTTTCATCACCGTTGATCACATCGATTGCTTGCTGATGGCGCCCTGCATCGATCTTTTGCTGAATTAAATAAGGCGAATCTATCACCCCAGGGGCAAAATTGATTGTCAGCTCAACATTATGCCCGTAAATACTGGCCAGCGCTGCACTAAGCTTTTGCCTTAACATCGGGGTATCGAGATGTTTTTGCGATTCATCCACTTCTAAGTGCAGCTGTTGTTGTTGCTTTGAATAAATTGAATGCAAAGCAAATTGACGCATCCGCCCGCCAAGTCCCATCCGCTTAATTAAGTATGCCCACTCATCTTGTTGATGTGCAAAACGAATATCGCTGATCGGGCTTTGAAAATCATCCGGTATTTGAATATTTATTTCAGGCTCAGGTGCAGCAACTACTTTTTGTGGATTAATTTGCTCTAGCAATTCCGGTGCTAAATTCTCAGTAATAGTCTGATGTTTTTCTTTAAAGTCAGGTTTCACACGCTTATTTGCGGCGATATTCGGCGTGTAACCATCAGTCTCAGGCTGACTACTTGCCCCCGTTATCTGGGGCTGTGACTTTTTTACCGCAGTACCGCGCTCAACCGCAGCTGGTTTATTCGTTGATGGCGCCACAGGTGTTTTACCACCAGAGAGCGTACCTGCACCGGAAATATTTCTATCTCGTAAAATACGTGCAATTGCAGACTGCGCTTGTGCTTCTTTTTGGCTAATATCTGTGGTATCTGAATAGTCAGAGAATGAGCTGTTATTTTGTGCTGGAGCGGTTTGCTCTGCGCTATATTGATGCTCAGGCAAAGATTGTTCTGGCGCATGCTCAAAGCCACTATGAAAGCCCTGCTCCACTGCGTTATTCATTACCTCATCATATTGGGATACTAATTGTTGCTCAAGCTCAGCATCTGAATCATGCTCATTACCATGCGCGGCTTCGTGCATAATTCCCGAATTTGTATGTGGTGCAGTAGTAACAGTTGGCTGCGTATCGACAGGTGCTGTTTGCTCACCGGTTACAGATTGTTCAGTTGTTGCAACGACTTGTTCAGGCGCACTCTCGGTCGCTTGTACCGGTGCAGCTTGAGGCAATGATACTTGGTTATCAACAGGCTGTGGTGTTGCAGGCTTATTTTTATTGAGAATATCTCTCAATGCTGCTGAGCGAGACCGGTTGTTATCGGCCGCTGGTGCCTGCGCCGCAGTACTTGCAAGAATTTGGCTATCAACTGGTTGAAATGCCAGTAAACGCAGCATAACCATTTCAAAACCTAAACGAGGCTCTGGCGCCCATTGTAAGTCTTTTTTGCCATTAAGCAGTAATTGATAATAAATTTGGATTTGTTGTGAATCGCAGCTCTTTGCTACTTCATTAATAAACTCGCGATTATATTCATCTAACTTGGCGGCATCGGGCACTAATTGGGTTAATTGTGCTAAATGTGTAAGGCCAATTAGATCATCTAACAAAGCAATATAATTTGGGTTTTGGGTGGCAACTTGCTCGATTTGCGCCATCAATGCATGGCCGTCTTGGGCTAATAATGCAACCAGCAAATGCTGGCTATAATGGTTGTCCATCAACCCTAGCATTGCTTGCACCGCTTGATGCTTAATATCACCATTCGTTTGAGCAATCGCTTGATCAGTTAAACTCAATGCATCACGCATACTGCCATCAGCAGCTTTGGCGATAATTTGCAGGGCTTGAGTTTCAAAACTTAATTTTTCTTCGCCTAACACATATTCAAGTTGTTGGAGTATTTCAGGTTGCGATAACGCATTAAGATTAAACTGCAAACAACGCGATAAAATGGTGACAGGCAGTTTCTGTGGATCCGTCGTCGCTAATAAAAACTTAACGTGCTCAGGCGGCTCTTCCAAGGTTTTTAATAATGCATTAAAACTATGCTTTGAAAGCATGTGTACTTCATCGATCAGGTACACTTTGTAGCGACCGCGAGTTGGCGCGTACTGCACGTTATCCAATATCTCACGGGTATCTTCAACTTTAGTGCGCGATGCGGCATCTATCTCAAGTAAGTCAATATAACGACCAGTTTCGATATCTATACAGCTGCTACACTTGCCACAAGGTTGCGCCGAAATGCCTTCATCACAATTTAAGCTTTTTGCAAAAATACGTGCGATGGTGGTTTTACCCACCCCGCGAGTCCCAGTGAACAAATAAGCGTGATGCAGTCTGTTTTGTGTTAAAGCATTAATAAGCGCTTGTTTCACATGGGACTGACCGACCAATTCATGAAAGGTCTGTGGACGCCATTTTCTCGCTAGGACTTGATAACTCATTAATTATTCGCCTTCGAATTCAACCAATTTCAGGATTTTAATCCCCATTTTTGCAATGCGTTGCTCGCCACCTAGTTCTGGTAAAGAGACTACAAATGCTGCATCTGTCGCATGACCACCCAACTTATTGACTAATTTAGCGGTCGCTTCAATGGTACCGCCGGTTGCCAACAAGTCATCTACTAAAAGCACTTTGTCACCTGGGACAATGGCATCTGTATGCAGCTCTAATACATCTTCACCATATTCTAGCTGGTAATCTTGAGAGATCACTGCACGTGGCAGTTTACCCGGTTTACGCACTGGAATAAAAGGAATACCTAATGCATATGAAAGCGGTGCACCGAAGATAAAACCACGTGATTCAGTACCTATAATCTTGGTAAAACCTTGATCTTTATAAGCTGAAATAAATGCATTAATTGTTGCTTGAAATGCAGCGGGATTAGCCATTAGCGTAGTTACATCACGGAACATAATGCCTGCTTTAGGGTAATCTGCAATAGTAGTTATGCTATCTTTAATGATAGATGGAGTTACTTGAGTCATAATTTAAACTGTTTTATCTGTAATATTACAAAGCAGACAATTATAACATCACAAAAATGAGTTGTCGGTAAGAAGTTAAATAATTAAGTAATAAGACTGCACTATATACAGCCTTATTATAATTTAGCAGTGCTAAATTAAGAGACTGTGGTGATCCAGCCTAGGATTGCATTTAAACAGCCAATTCCTGCAAACACAGCTAAGAATGCAAGAAAATACATTGCATTAAACGGATCTTTAAAATCTTTATCTTCTGACATAGGTACTACCTTTTATTAAGCGCGACGAATTAAGGCGCACATAATAGACGATGTAAAATAATCAATAAAGACTTTAAGGGTGATTTTTTGTCACGATAACGCCACGCTCTGCCATTGCATGTAATGTTGCTGTAGCACCTTGCACAAGCTGTTCTGTAGTAAATTGCGGCGCTTGTAAAGCAACTTGCTCCACCAACGAAGCTAATTTGATACTCGGTGTTGTATCTATAATCGCCAGTAATAATGCGGTCATTGCATTGGTAGCAAGAAATTGTACTTCGTCGTCGGTATCGCGATACACCACAAAATAATGAGGCTGTTCACTAGGCTGCTGTGGTTGAAAATCAACACTAATATGCTGTACAGCAAACTGATAACTTAAATTTCGCGCGCAACTACCCATATAAAGAGGCACATTACTCAGCGGTGCATTAATGATGCAATCAGTTGGATCCGCATGCGCAACCGAGACATCAAGCTCAATCCATTCATAATGAGCAAGCTCAAGCATAAAGGGGGGATCAATTTCTTGCAATTGGTAATCACTACTTAAATACGCAATAAACTCACCAGCAATATCCAAAAAATAAGGTGATTGACAATCGTGTTCAGCAAAAAATTGGCGAACTAATCTTAACCAATTGTTATCGCTGTAGAGTGTTTTCAGAACCGGAAATGCTGAGGAAATAAAGCCATTGATATTATTGAAAAATAAATCACGGTAGATCGCCATACGACGTTCTTCAATGTCATCGGGCTTTGGTTGTGTATCTGGCGCTCGAATATGCGCCATAAACGCTTGTTGGGTTTCAATAAAATTCATATCAGGCACTTTCTTTTCGCTGTATTATTGCGTGCTTGGCTTGTAGTTGATGAATTATATCCAGCTCTTTGGTAAGCTCAGCGATAGCTGGAATATTAAAATCACGTTCCAATAAAGTCGCAAACACCCCATGATGTTGATAAGCACGGTCAAGTAATTGCCAAACAGGGTCAATCACGTCAGCACCGTGAGTATCAATAAGTAAATCATCCGCCTCGTTGAAATGCCCTGCGACATGACCATACGCTATACGTTGCGATGGCAAGCTAGCTAAAAAATGCTCTGCATCATAACCATGATTTATCGAATTCACATAAATATTATTTACATCGAGTAATAACTTACAATCAGCTTGCTGTAATATTTCAGTGGTAAATTCTAACTCGCTCATTTGCTGACCAGGTGCGGCATAATAAGACACATTTTCGATAGCTATTTGCTGTTCGAGAATATCTTGCACCTGTTTTATCCGCCCAACAACATGGGCAATCGCAGCTTCAGTAAATGGGATCGGCATCAGATCATACATGTGGCCGTTGCCGGAACAATAACTAAGGTGCTCACTAAAAAGCTTAACGTTATGTGCTTTGAAAAAGACTTTTAAGGATTTAACAAATTCAATATCTAACGGTTCAGGTGAGCCGATCGACAATGACAAGCCATGACAAACAAAATTATTTGTATCGGTCAGTGACTTAAACTGCTTAGCAAAGCGACCACCGAGTTTTAACCAGTTCTCAGGCGCCACTTCCATAAAATCAATTTGCTTTGGTATCTGCGTCAATAATTCATCGAGCATTTCTCTGCGCAGCCCAAGCCCTACCATGCCAAATTCACTGTTACTAGATACAGTCATATCCACTCCTTCATTTAAAAGGGCCACAATGCGGCCCTTTTATAAACAAACTACTTAACTAAAGTGCAGGTTTCATAACTTATCTAATTAATGGCTACCGCATTTGCCTTCTTTGTTAGCTTTGTCGTTTTTAGCGTCGCCACCACACTTGCCTTCGCCGCACTTACCTTCTTTTTTAGCTTTATCGTGTTTAGCGTCGCCACCACATTTGCCTTCGCCGCACTTGCCTTCTTTTTTAGCTTTATCGTGTTTAGCATCGCCGCCACATTTGCCTTCGCCGCACTTGCCTTCTTTGTTAGCTTTGTCATGTTTAGCATCGCCACCGCATTTGCCTTCGCCGCACTTACCTTCTTTTTTAGCTTTGTCGTGTTTGGCATCGCCACCACATTTGCCTTCGCCGCACTTACCTTCTTTTTTAGCTTTGTCGTCTTTAGTTTTAGCATCTCCACCGCATTTACCTTCGCCACATTTACCTTCTGTAGCATCGACTTGGTAGCCCGTTACCATTTGTTGAAATTCAAATGGATTCGCTTGAACATCTGCAGAAATAAAACTTGTGCTGCCTACAACTACCGCGCCTAATGTTAACGCAATTGAATTTTTTTTAAGTGTATTCATTTTATGACTCTCTCTAAACATGTAAGGGGTGTACTAAGTAGACCTTACTACAAAAATAATATTTCACTTAATCGCAACTTTTTATTTGTTAGTTACAATAACGCTACAAAAGAGTGAACAATTGAAGTTAACTATGGGAGTAAAATTGGCATTTATCAATGTTATATTTACAGGTAAACTACGTCTCCTTTTATCAAGTCAAAGTGCCCCTATCATGAAATTAGTTTTAGCGCCTATGGAAGGGGTTGTCGATTTTAAAATGCGCCAACTACTCACCGAAATTGGTGGTTTTGATTTATGCGTCACTGAATTTGTACGTGTTATCGATGCCTGCTTGCCTGATAAAGTATTTCATCGCTATTGCCCAGAGCTAAATAATAACGGTTTAACGCGTTCTGGCACTCCTGTGCGTATCCAATTACTTGGCCAAGTCGCACACGCATTAGCTGAAAACGCTGTCAGGGTAATTGAGCTTGGCTCTCACGGCGTTGATCTTAATTTTGGTTGCCCTGCGAAAACAGTCAACCGCAGTAAAGGTGGCGCTGTGCTGTTAAAAGACCCTGAACACATGTATGAAATCATTAAAGCAGTCCGTGATGCCGTGCCAAGCGAGCATCAAGTAAGCGCTAAAATTCGTTTAGGTTTTGATGATGACAGTAACAGTCAAGAAATTGTTGATGCCGTTGTTAGTGCCGGTGCCAATAGTATTGCTATACATGCCCGTACAAAGCGAGACGGTTATAACCCGCCCGCTTATTGGGAGAAAATTCCACCACTGATCAAAGATAAAAACATCGCCGTAGTCGCAAATGGTGAAATTTGGCAAGTAGAAGATGCACTACTTTGCCAGCAACGTAGTAGTTGTAAAGACTTAATGCTTGGTCGCGGTGCACTGTCGCATCCTGATTTAGCACGCAAAATAAAAGCACACTTTAATGATGAGCACTATGTTGGCTTAAAGTGGGAGCATATTCTCTATCATCTGATCCATTCAGCCATACATCATGACCCCGCGAAAGATGAAAAATATTTTGCTTCTCGTACTAAGCAGTGGCTGGGCTATTTAAAACGCCAATATAGCCAGGCCGATATTTTGTTCGATGAGATCAGACGCCTTAAAACAAAAGAAGATGTTGCCGATGTTTTGAAAAAATACGCTATCGCACCTTAATTTGACACACATCATAGTCGGCTTTTTTAAATTAATGAATACTGCAGCATTGCTCAACGAGGACAATGACAATGATCAATGCTCAATATCACCTTCAACAACTTAATACAGAGTTAGAGCAAGTAAGGCTGTGCTTGCTTACGACACTATCAAGTTCATGTAACCTACTGCATCACTCGCTAGCTGAAACCTTACGCAAAAATAACCCTGAACAATGGTTAGAGCTTACGCAGAAGCAACTTGGCACTGAATATAAAGATATCATAGTACGCTTAGAACAACTTGAAGCGGCAGTCTGCCAAATCGATATCGGCCAATATGGTTATTGCTGTGACTGTGAAGAAAAAATTGACTCGCAACGGCTAAATGCCGATCCAACAGCGCAGCGCTGCGGCAACTGCGAGCCAAGGTCATAAAAATCAGCAAGCGAGCTTACGAAGTTGTTAAAAGTGTTGCGAACGCAAAACTTTGCGCCGGATAAAAAATGATATCAGCCACTAAATAATCGACTTGTTGTGGCGTCATTTTTAATCGTTTCAGTAAATTAACTTTCGCTTGTTGCACAGTCCAAGCATGGTAATGGATGCCAAGATCGGTTTCCATCATAGCTAACCAGAAAGTACGCTCTTGATTACTTATCTGTGTTGCAGCTTGCCCTGCATAACCCCTTAAGCTCAAGTAATTTTGCGCCCAATCAAAGCCAACTTGCTTATCTTTAGACAATGCAAAACGCTGCTCAAGGACTGAGTGCTGATGATCAACTGCAAAACGCATAGAGTATGCACCTTGCTGCATTTCCTTCAACTGAGATTGCACTGCAACTAGCCAATTTATTGGTGCTTTAGTAGTGCCTGAGAAGTAATTTAACTTACTTTGATACCAAGACCCACCATTTGATAAGCCATGTAAACCAACACTTCCACGGGGTGTATAGAGCGCTAAATACTCATTAAACTCGTTGAGAGTGTGTTTAAGGTTTTCTGGAAGATCAACGCGAGTAAGATTCTTAGTTACCTGCGTTTGTAACGCATTAAGCTCAATTGAGTTGAGTCTAAGTTTACTCTCTTTAGCAAGCACCAACTGCTGCTGAGTAAAACTGAGCCAATTGTTTATGTTTGCAGTAATGTCGTGTTGTTGGTTATAGGCAAGCATATTATCAAGCACAGGAATATACACCGGCCATGTAAAATAGCGCTCCGGAAAACGCTCTGCAATAATAAGATAATCCAATGAACTCTGCGCGACAGGAGTGAAGTCTAAGGTTTGCATGGCTTGATATATGCTGTGACGCTCTTTCAAATATGCATCACTAAATGGAAACTGTTGCTCGTTAACTTGTTTAATTTCACCTGTTGGTCTTAAAAATTGATTTAGTGTTTGCAATGCTTGCTGAGCTTGCTCTTTACTTTGATACTGATTATTCGTATCACCACATGCGCTCAAGAAAAGCGCTGAGAAGCATATCCATATTAGGTGTTTCATAATGAGTTAAATCCAATAAAAAAAGCCCCATAGGGGCTTTTTATAAATTGCTATAGCGAATTAAAGTTAAATCTTAACACCGTTGCGAGCGGCTTTATCTTTAATAAATACAGACCAACCTTTTGCAAACTTACGCGTGCGAGGGTCATCCATTGCTTTAGTAATTGCAGCATAAGCTTGCTTATACTTTTCTTGATAGTAATAAGCTTCCGCTAAATCTGAATAAATAGTTCCTGTCTTATCAGAACCTAATTCAAGCGCCTTGTTCAAACGAACAACGGCAGCACTATAATTTTGCGATTGTAAAAGTAATGAACCTGCTTTGCGATAAAGCTCAGCATCGTCATCAAATTTAGCCGCTTCTTCATAGTACTTAGCTGCTTTTTCAATATCTTTTGAGCGATGATAGTTACTGGCTACTGCGCTGATATTTTGTTTATTACGCTTAACAATTTTATCATTGATAGACTTCTCTAAAACCTTAGCGGCTTTATAAGGAATTTCATTCAATGAATAAAAGTTAGACAAAACTTTATAATCAACTTCAGTTTCAAAATAACCATTTTTGTAAGCTACTTCCATCGTTGCAAGACCAGTTTTATAGTCTTCCGTCTGAAGGTAGTATTTACCTAAGCTTACCCATGCTTTTTTATCATCTGGCCAGATACGAACAATTTCTTCACCAACTTTGACCATATTTTTATAGTCTTTAAGCTCAAAGTAAGAACCTAATTTTAATTGGTAAGGGCCTTTGTTAGGCTCTTTTTGAAGTTTAATTGCTTTCTCAGCGGGTGTAAAAACATCACGGAATTTACCTAACTGATAGTTAGCTTGGGCTATACGAGTATAAACCGTTGCATCTTCTTCACCAGTAAAGTCCATCCATGCAACATAAGCATCTTTGGCTTTTTCATACTGCTCAGTACCAGCATACATATCGCCTAATGTTTTTAAACTTTGTTCTTGATCGGCAAAGTTTAACACATCAGGGGCAACAGCTAATTTTAAGTAACCAATCGCAGTTTTGTACTGCTCTTTCTGGCCATACATGCTACCTAAATAGCGGTTAACTGTTGCTTTGTCGAAATCATCAGAAGCATCGATTTCTTTCAACATGGCGATAGCTTCATCAAGCTTTTCTTCGTTATACAAGTCAAACGCTTTTATAACTTTTTTACCAGTGCGCTCACCCATGATCCTAGTTTTTGCTTTCTTCCGCGCTTCAATTTTCGCGGGATCTGGCGCTGCTAGAACCGGTGCAGTAAATACTGCACCCGAGAAAGACATAAGTACCGCAAGTGCTGTTACTTTAGATAAATTTCTCATTACTTGCCTCCTTAATTGCCTTGGTTAATTTTAAAGTCTAGCTGAACTTGTAAACCAACTTGCTTTTGTGGCTTACCGTCAATAATTTTAGGACGGTATTTCCACTTGCTCAAGGCGCGTTTAGCTTCTCTATCGAAAATACGTTTAGGGTCTGCGTCAATTACTTCAACATCAGTAACCCCACCCAATTCATCGATTGAGAATGAAAGTTGTACCCAACCTTCTTTGCCATCACGTGCTGCTTGTGTTGGATATTTTGGTTCAATACGAACGATTGGTGTCGCATCACCGTCTCGTCCGAATGCCCCTGGACCACTTAGACCACCTGCCGAACTTCCCACATCAATGCTTGGCATGTTAAATGACATAGCACCTGGATTTGGGTTGTTATTTTCCGGCTGTGGCGGCTGCGGTTTAGGCGGCTGCTTTGGCGGTGGAGGCGGCGGAGGCGGTACTCGCTTCCTTTCCTGCACCTTAGATTCAGGCGGATTCGTCATAATTTCGACTATGATCTGCTCTTTTTGTTCCGTATTACGGTCAGCCCCACCAGAGATGAGGAAGGCCATGAAGTAGAACAAGCCGAAAGTAACTGCCCCACCTGCAATCAGTGAAAACAGAAAACGAATCATTACTGATCTCCAGCTATTGAAATTCTCAGGTTGTCGCCCGTCGCTTTGATCTGGTCCATAACTTTAACCACTACGCCGTGTTTTGCATCTTTATCAGCTTGCAAAATTACAACTTCAGTAGGTTGTTCTGCTAATAAACTTTCGATTTTTGCTGAAACACGTTCAACATCAACTTGCTGTTTATCAATCCAGATTTCGCCGTTGTCACGAATTGCAATAAAAATGTTAGCATTTTTTTGCTTCGTAGCTTGGGCCGCTTTTGGTTTATTGACCTCGATACCAGCCTCTTTAACGAACGATGTAGTTACGATAAAGAAAATAAGCATGATAAATACGATGTCAAGCATCGGTGTCATATCTACCGTTGCATCTTCTTCTTCACGAAAACGTTGTTTACGTGCCATATTTAATTCTCTCTCTAGTGATGAGGCATACTATCAACAAGCTTGGCTTTCACCATTCTCGCTCTTGCCTCAAGGCGTGAGCTAAAGAATACTCCAGATAATGCCGCAACCATTCCAGCCATTGTTGGGATTGTTGCCATTGAAATACCTGATGCCATTAAACGTGCATTACCTGTACCTTGGCTTGCCATGGTTTCAAAAACCGCGATCATGCCTGTTACTGTACCAAGTAAGCCAATTAAAGGACAAACAGCTACTAATGTTTTAATCAACAACATACGCTGATCTAATTTTTCAGACGCTTCAGAAATCCATGCTTCACGGATTCTGTGTGCGTACCAAGACGTAGTGTCTTGGCGGGCATCCCACTTTGCTACAATTTCCGACGATAAACGAGGAAATTCTGCAAGTAGGAACCAATAGCGCTCAATCATTAAAACCCACATAAGAAAGAGTGCTATCGCGACCACGTATAAAACCTGGCCGCCTGTGCCAACAAAATCCCTGATAGATTCCCAGATCTCCATCAGGACTAGCATTAGGCTTTCTCCTTCTCCGCGTGAGTAGCAATAATACCTGCGCTTTGCTCATCGAGGATGTGTAATACCGACTTACTACGACCCGCAACAACAGCGTGAAGAAGAATAAGTGGTAATGCAGCTATTAGACCTAGCGCAGTAGTTACAAGTGCTAGAGAGATGTTACCTGCCATGATCTTCGGATCACCTGTACCGAATAATGTGATTGTTTGGAACGTTAAGATCATACCGATTACCGTACCTAGTAGACCAAGTAACGGCGCGATTGCAGCAAGGATTTTAATGATATTGATACCAGCTTCAATGCGTGGCGTTTCACGAAGAATCGCTTCATCAAGTTTAAGCTCAAGGTTTTCAACATCTTGCGTTTTGTTGTCATGGTACACTTTAAGAATACGACCCAATGGGTTATTTGTATTCGGTGTAGACACGTTTTTAAGCTGACTATTAATCTTACTACGAGTAAGAGTAAGGTCAATAAAGCGTACTAGTGTGATTAAGATACCTAAACCTAATAACGCAGTGATGATGTAACCAACTACGCCACCTTGGTGGAAGTATTCATCAAGTGTCGCTTTTTGTGTATTGATACGTAAGATAGCACCACGAGTCGGATCCACATATACACCAGCATAGTTATCAGCAGACGTATTTTCTAAGTCTTTAATACCAGCAAGGATATAACCATCAGGTTGTTTACCTAAAGGCTGAATCGATTTAGTTTCAGGCGAATAGATTAAGTAGCCATCGTCTGTTACTAAGTTGAAGTTACCGATACGGGTTACTTTCTTAACTGTTGCGTTACCGTCAAGACCTGCAACTTCAGTTTCAAAAGTAGAAACTTTAGCTGACTCAGTCATTTCAGTTTGTAGCGCTATCCAAAGCTCTTCAAGTTCACGAACTGTTGGTAACTCTTTAGCAGCAGCTAATGAACGTAAGATTTCAGCACGGCCTGGCTTTTCAGCAGAAACAAGAGATGCTTCGATTGAACCGATTGCATCTTGCGCAGCACGACGTACAACACCAAACATCTCACCTAAAGTACCTTGTGCACTTTCTAGAGCTGCTGCTTTCTCATTCATTGTATTTTCGTTTTGTGCATACTGCTTTGTTAAGCTATCGCCACGTGCTTTTTCAGCAGCTAATTGGCTTTTTGCTTTATTAAGTAACGCTTGCTTATCAGCACGATCTGATAAGAACTCTTGTTCACGTTGCTTATTGATTTTGCCTTCAGAGATACGCTCTTGCTTAACTTGCTCAAGGATTTTATCTAAAGCATCAGTATTTGCATGTGCGTTAAGCGCGGTACCTGCAGAAACAGATAGTACTGCTGCAACAGCAAAACCTTTAAATAGTTTCTTCATTATTGATTACTCCGCGCCAAAGATTGGTAGTTTAACAAGTTCTAATGTCGCTTGCTTACGCGCCATACGAATAACTTCTTTAACAGGTTTTAGGTATTCATCACCTAATTCTTTCCACTGTTTAGTGTTGTTATCCCATACCCATGCGTGCTTTAAGTCAAACGATTGAGCAACGTAAGTGATACGACCAAGTTGGCCGAAATCAACGTTAATGCTCTTGCCATCAACTTCTAAAGTACCTTGTGAAGCAGAAACTAAAGAGCTGTATGCAGCTTCAATTGTGTATGCTTCTAATACTTGACGGAACTTCTCTGAAGTCGTTACAGAAGAAGAAACCATTGTTTCACGTAATCTTTCAACACGCGCCAAACGATTGTCACTGTTAAACGGAACGTCCGCTTTGATGAATTGCTCGAGCGTATCGATCATGCGATACATCAAAGGCACAACGTTTTGTTTTGTGTTGTCGATCGTAGCAATTTGACGGTCAAACGATTCAATTTGTGCATTTTGGTCAGCGACCAAACGTGCAACGTGATCGTTGTATACTTTCAATAGCTCAGATTCATCAACAACGCTACGGTACTCAGCTAATAGCTCTTGAGTTTGACCATATACATTGTCAATTTTAGTTTGAGACTTAACCGCAGCCGTTTGAATTTGTAGACCTGCTTTTTGCACGTCATTCAAAGGATCTGCAATCACATTGCTGCTTGCGAATGCAAAAGCGCCAACCAACGCAGTTGCTACAAGACTCTTTCTGATTTTAACAGACATAGTTCCCAACCAATTAAGTAATGTTACTTTTATAATTTAATTACCTCCCGAAGGAGACAACCCTGATATCTTTTAATAGATATCAACCCTCCAATAATGCTAAATGCAATGCATGCTGTCAACTTGATGTTTGGAATTAGATCGAAATAAATTAATTCAATCATTGCAAACTAAAACACAAAAAACAAAGGATTAACATAAATGCAACACCACTGAGTTTTCAGCTGGGATGAAAGCCGCTACCTAACAACAGTTCTACCGTCAGCCATGAAATAC
This sequence comes from Pseudoalteromonas sp. SG41-2, assembly GCF_014164535.1. NCBI lineage: Bacteria > Pseudomonadati > Pseudomonadota > Gammaproteobacteria > Alteromonadales > Pseudoalteromonadaceae > Pseudoalteromonas > Pseudoalteromonas sp. SG41-2. The sequence continues at coordinate 115,153 of NZ_JACJFK010000013.1, forward strand.
AAAACATAAATGTAACATTTTATGTGTAATCTAAGAGGGTTAAAAAAAGTTCATAATTATTTCGAATAAGCGTAATCATTCAGTAAAAAAGCCTTTTTATGCAGCCAAACCTAGGATATATCGCATATAAAAATTAGCAACTGGACCTTTTAAAGGAAAGCGTGGCGTATGATTAAGGCCTAAAGTAATACCCGTTTTCTCTGTAAGACTCAAAGAGTCACTGCCAGTGTTATCAAGATATTAGAAATAATCACATTAAACATGTTGAGGCGATATCCCCTGTTCCTATTTATACCGATTACTAACGTGCCGAACTTATGTATGAGCAATCAGAGGCAAAATAGCACTATCTAATTAAATACTAATTTAATTAAAAACATCATCTTTATTGGTGTTGAGTAGCTGACTAACTATATACAGTTGGTATAAAAAGTTTATTGAGGGACGCAAATATGTACACCGCTTGTATTGAGCAGCATTTGGTCTAGTGAAATAGCATTCAGAATTTAGTGTATATTTATTGAATTTAAAAAAGTAGCGGTAAAAGGTTTATTTTAAAAAAGAATTTGATGAGGGGGAATTATGGTGAAACAGAGTCCTGTTTCACCAAGTTGAACCTAGGTTCACATAATAAAAATTATGCTAGTTCTACGTTCTCAGCTTCAGGGCCTTTTTGGCCTTGCTTGATGCCGAAAGACACTTGTTGGCCTTCGCTTAGAGTGCGAAAACCTGAGCCTGTAATAGCGCTGAAATGTACGAATACGTCAGGACCATTTTCTTGTTCAATAAAACCGAAGCCTTTAGCTTCGTTGAAGAACTTAACTTTACCAGTAACCGTGTTTGACATACCAAATTTTCCTGTAAGTCAATAATTAAAATTCAGCCAGATTGGCTATATCCTCCCTGAGTGAATGCCCAATAAATCGCTGGGATAAAGTACAGGAAGAAGTAATAACCATTAACCGGAAACCTTACACGCCGCACATTAACCAAAAAATTCAATACGCAAAAACTCAAAGCAAGTTAAGGTTAACACAATATAATTGTTTTAGCTCTATTAATTGAGAATTATTTTAATGCTTTTAACATCAACTCAATAAAACTGTTCAAGTGATTAATTTTAATACAAAAAGCACACCTTTCTTAGCTGTGCTTTACTGACTTTATGGTTATTTAATCAGCCAATCAATTGTGCTTTCGGCTTTAATTGGCACCACGTGATCATTTCCTAATGGGTAACTTGCTGGCACTGTCCATGGTTGCTTTAGAAGTGTAACTGTATCTGTATTACGTGCTAAACCATAAAAGTCTGGACCAAAATGACTTGCAAAGCCTTCTAGCTTATCAAGCGCACCGGCTTCTTCAAATGCTTCCGCGTATAACTCAAGTGCAGCATGAGCGGTGTATGCTCCGGCACACCCACATGCGGCTTCTTTTTTATCTTTATAATGCGGCGCCGAATCAGTACCTAAAAAGAACTTAGCACTGCCACTGGTCGCAGCACTAATAAGTGCTTGTTGGTGTGTATTACGTTTTAATATTGGTAAACAGTAATAATGTGGGCGGATCCCCCCCGCTAGCATATGATTGCGGTTATACAATAAATGATGTGCCGTAATGGTTGCAGCCACATTATCAGAGGCATTATTTACAAAATCAACGGCATCTTTCGTGGTGATATGTTCAAGCACAATTTTTAAATCTGGGAAGTCTTGTACCACATCAATTAAAATAGTCTCTAGAAATACTTTTTCACGATCGAATATATCAATCGATGAATCTGTCACTTCACCATGGATCAGCAATAACATACCAACTTCTTGCATGGCTTTTAATGCTGGGTAAATCTTTTTAATTGATGTTACACCAGAATCAGAATTTGTTGTCGCACCTGCTGGATACACTTTACCGGCAACGATTTTACCAGTGGCATGCGCTTTTTTGATTTCATCCGCGCTCGTGTTATCAGTTAGATAAAGCACCATCAGAGGCTCAAAATTTCCTTGTGGTCCAGCCGCCATAATACGGTCGCGATACGCTAAAGCCGTTTCAGTACAGGTTGCCGGAGGAACTAAGTTTGGCATAATAATAGCGCGTCCCATATAACGGCTAATATCACGCACTGTATCTTTTAATTGATCCCCATCACGTAAATGAACATGCCAATCATCTGGGCGAGTGATAGTTAACATTGACTGAGTGTCGAAGGCTTGCTTTGTCATTACTTGTTTCCTCGGCTGAATTTAGTTGATCATATGCATATGCCCTATCTGAGTAAAGATTTTATTGCGGTTTTTACTGATGCTTTTTATCAACGGATAGAATGAAAGCACTGAATCATCAATAGTTTGGCGTGCGTTTTCCTTTACGTACATATCTTGCTAATTTTATTTATTCTTTGTCTAAACGTTAACATTCCGTTAATCTATAGATTCATTAATGACACAAGACGGTATATTCACGCGTGGCATATGCAGAATAAAGTAGAGTTATCTTCAGCGCTTGATGCTAAAACCGAGCAACTGAGTATTATTAATCAGTTTTCATCAAGCTTATTACAGTTAGATAAACTCGATGAGCTATTCAACTATGTCACCACTGAAGTAGTTAAACGGCTAGGTTTTGTTGATTGTGTTATTTATATTGCCGATGAAAGTGCTACAACCTTGCATGAAGTCGCATCAATGGGAGTGTCTCCTACAAATAGTAACTATGCCATAGAACGAAAAACCATCGCATTTAATCAAGGCATTACTGGTTATGTTGCTTCAACAGGAAGCGCAGTCATTATTGGTGATGTCAGTACTGATAGCCGTTATATCGCAGATGTACGCCCTGCAATGTCTGAACTATGCGTACCATTAGTTTATAAGCAGCAGGTTTTAGGAGTTATAGACTGCGAGCATCCGGTACGTAACTATTTTAGTGATGCCCATCTTGAAATTTTAACCACCGTAGCGCATTTGCTCAGTGCTAAAATAAATCAGGTCAACACCGTTGAAAACTTGCAACAAACGGTAAGCAAATTAAATGCAGCACAAAAGCTAGAAGGCACCCTGTTACAAATAGCAAATTTAACCTATCAAGCCAATGATTTAGATACTTTTTTAGAAGCATTGCATGGCATTATGACCAACTTGCTGCGCGCTGATAACTTTTTGGTAGGGCTATACAACAAAAATATCGATATTCTCGATATTGTTTACATTGTCGAGGAAGGAGTACGTTCAAATGCCCATAAAAAGATATCAAAAGAGCAACTAAAACATACCGCATCCTATTATCTTTTAAATTCCGAACAGCCATTACTATTAAATAAAAAAGAATATCAACAACATATAAATGATGGCCACTTTAAAATGGTGGGTCGCCAGTCAGAATCTTGGCTTGGTGTACCATTTAAAGTAAGCGATCATATAAGCGGTGTGATCGTGGTACAAAGTTACGATAAAACTCACCATTATAATGATCATGACCGCACCCTACTGACGTATGTCAGCCGCCAAATTAGTATGGCCATCGACAGACAACTATCTCGCCAAGCACTGGAACATCGCGCTTTGCATGATGAATTAACTGGGCTTGCTAATCGCTCTTTACTAATTGACCGCATTAAGCACGGCATTTTACGGCTTACTCGAACACCCAAAGGGCGATATCATGCGTTGCTGTATCTAGATTTCGACCGCTTCAAAAGCATCAATGATTCATTAGGACATGAAGTGGGCGATCACTTTTTAATCGCCATTTGTAAGTTAATTAAAGGCACAATACGAAATACCGATACATTCGCACGACTCGGTGGTGATGAGTTTGCTATTTTTATGGAAAATATCAGTCACAAAAACCAAGTTAACGACGCACTAAAACGGATTAAAAAAGTCCTCGCGGAGCCACTTAATATTGATGGCCATTTACTGCAAGCTTCGACCAGTATTGGCGTTGCATTTTGTGAAAACGAAAACGACAAAGCCTATCAGTTATTACAGCATGCCGATGCTGCAATGTACGAAGCTAAATCAACAGGCCGTGGCCAAGTAAGATTTTTTAATAACACCATGCGTAAAAAGCTCAAAAGCCACGCTGATATAGAAAATGATTTACAGCATGGCATTGAGCATAATGAGTTTGAGTTATATTATCAGCCGATCTTTGCTATACAACAATGTAACGTGGTCGGTTTTGAAGCACTCGTGCGTTGGCATCACCCACGCAAAGGCTTTGTCTCACCTAATGATTTTATTTCAATAGCAGAACACACTGGGCAAATAATTAATCTCGACCTGCATTTATTAGATCTGGCAGGAAAACAAATAGCTGCGTGGCAACAACAAGGTAAACGTTTCTTACGTGTGACAGTGAATGTTTCCTCACGACATTTTGCAAGCATAGACTTTATCTCACAAATTCATGCTATTTATAATAAATATGAGCTAGCATTAGGCTCCTTATGTTTAGAGATCACCGAATCAGGTTTGATCGAAAACTTAGAATTAGCAACTAAGATAATTGAAGGGTTAGCGCCATTAAAAGTAAAGTTATGTTTAGATGATTTTGGCACGGGGTACTCTTCTTTGGGTTACTTACACCAACTGCCAATTCATGTGCTAAAAATTGATAAGAGCTTTATTGACCGCCTTAAAGACACCGCCACGCCATTGGTTGACGCCATTTTGTCATTGGCATCATCACTTAAGTTAGATGTTGTAGCCGAAGGAATTGAAACTCAAGAGCAACTCGCCATATTACAAAAAACTCAATGTGATTTTGGCCAAGGCTTCTTAAAAGCTAAACCCCTGCCCGCCGATCAAGCAATTTTATTGATTGATAAACCACTTTAACAACCATAAAAAAAAGCCTTGATTAATCAAGGCTTTTTATAAATTAACAACTGGCAGGATCAGCCAACCAACCAATGTGCCATCAGGGCAATAACGGGTAACGTGATCAAGGTTCTGAGAATAAATATTACAAATAATTCAAATATATTGACTGGGATTTTACTACCCAATAAAAGCGCGCCCACTTCTGACATGTAAATCAACTGGGTTACACTCATTGCCGCAATAATAAAACGAGTAACATCACTTTCGATCGTGCCAGCAGCTAATATTGACGGAATAAACATATCCGCAAAGCCAACCATGATCGTTTGCGCAGCAGTTTCTGCTTCTGGGATTTGTAATAACTCTAAAAATGGGATGAACGGTTTGCCTAAATAAGCAAATATCGGCGTATATTCAGCAATAACTAATGCGAACGTGCCCACAGCCATAACCACAGGTAATACTGCAAACACCATATCTAATGCGTTGTGAATACCTTCTTTTATGGTACCAGCAAAGCCCGGTGAGTTTTTAGCTTTGTGCAGCGCTACATGTAGCGCATGTTTGAACACATTTTTGCCATGTGGCACGCGTTCTTTATGCTTATCGGGCTGACTTCCATCAATATATATATCTTTTTTAAAGCTCAATGGCGGTATACGTGGCACGATCAGCGCAGCAACAACCCCAGCTAAACAAACGGTTAAATAAAACGGGGCAAATAATTTTTCCAGCCCTACTTGGCCTAATACCACCAAACAAAAAGTAATTGATACCGCGGAGAACGTAGTACCGATAATCGCCGCTTCACGCTGAGTATAATGCTTTTCTTCATATTGGCGCGCGGTCATTAAAATACCCACACTGCCATCACCTAGCCACGAAGTTGCACAATCAACAGCACTTCGCCCTGGAACGCCAAATAACGGGCGCATTACTCTAGTTAATAACGTGCCTACTAACTCAAGCAAGCCAAAATTCAACAATAAAGGCAGTAATAAACCCGCTAAAATAAATACCGAAAATAACACCGGCAATAAATCTTTTAGCACTAAGCCACCGGTATTTCCTGATGTAATACCATCGAAAAGTGGAATTAAAAACTCTGGTAACGTCGATTTAAAATCCGGATTATTAATACTTAAAACCGTTAAGATAATAAACGCCATACCAAATAAGCGGATCACTAGCCAAAGCCAATGCACATCAAAAAGATGCTTTAAAATAGTAGATTTCATTAATACCGCAGGCTTAAAAGCCTTGAAAATCAATGATAAAACACCTGTAGTACAAATAATTAGAGTGATCAACGTATCGGCATACGATGTAATATGTGCTTGCACCGCTTTTGCCATAACAGCGATAGGAATAGTCATTGCCCCGCCCATTGGCACTGGAGTCATGAATAAGAGGACGCCAATCAATGAAGGAACTAAAAAATTAAACCATACCTTAAAGTCAAACTGCGGGTGAGAGGAAGCTAGATTAGACATTATTTTCAACCTGTAGAAACCACAAAAAGAGCAAAAGCTCTTTTTGTGGTGTTATTATTATTTATTATTAAATTTTAATACCGCGTTGGCGCAGAGCACTTTCTAACGCTTGTTGTAAGTCATTCATCGTACCAGGCTCTAACGTTGTGCCTTCATCGTCCATCCACGTTAAGCTAGTACCACCTTCTTTGGTGCGACTGACTAAGATTTGATATTGGCCGTTTTCAATCGGCAATTCAGCAAGTTCTTCACCCCAAATTGAATCCCAAACACTTGATTCAGGTTTGTTGTAATCAGCCGTGATCAAACCACGTTCTTGATCAATTTCAACTATCGTAAACGATAGGCGCTCAAGAAATCCTGAGAAACGATCAAATATTACAAAGTAATCCTGTTCAGTTACCAGTGCCGCATTGCCTTTATTATCAAAACCCATTTCCAGCGAAATAATGCCTTGTTGTTTACGTATTTCAACTTCAAGTTGACGATAGCGATAATCAAACTCAGCCACTACTTGGTTCAGTGCACGCACTTCTAGCTGCTGTTGTAAAACTGGTGTCAATGGCACATCTTTACTTTTATACTCAGCTAACTTAGCGCTTAATGAAGCTGTGCGTTGATGTGACTTTTCTTCAATAGTAAAAATAAAACGTTGCTCAGATACCGCAGTATCGCTATCCCATAACCAACCTTCTTCAGGTTTAATTATGGCATACCAGTCAGTTTCTATTGAACCTAATAACTTATCTTGTTTGATTGCCTTTGTTTGGTGTTCCGCTAACACAGCGTGCACAGAATCCCAAATAAACTCATCTAAATCGACAATACCATCGTTTTTATCAAAATAAACGCGTGCTTGTTTATCACCTTCTTCAACCCAACTGCCTTTTGCCACAGTTAATACTTGTGCTGGGGGACGATAGTTTGTTGAATCCGGATTATTGTCATATTCCGCCACATCCATTTTATAAATGGGGTCTAAAGCTGGCTGAGCCAATTGTCCTGGCACTTGTACCGGCTCACTGGCACGGTAATTACGTTTTTGATGCGCTTCGTCAGTGAACACACCACATCCTGACAAGCTAACCAATACGCTTACAGCAAGCGCTTTTGGGATCCAATACTGCACAGATAATTCTCCTTAGCATACCCTTAATTGTTTTAACAAATATATGAGTGGGTTATGCCGATTTGGTTCAGTGTAAAGTCAATATTAACTTTACGTATCTTGTTTTTATGCAAAACCCGTTACTTTGGGGTACGGCTAAACGTAAGTGTCAGCCTGTCAATATGCAAAATTTTAACTATGGTACTTTCCCATGCCACTAAAAACAAGAAACACTGTGCTTTAATAACAGCTTAATTATCTCGGCCTGTAGTTTAGCGATTGTTTTGTGTTAAACTTCGCCGCCGTGTGGTGGTAATTGCCGGCTTAGCTTACTCTGATTGTTATTAATAATATAACCTAGGTACTTGAATTCATGACTGCTTTTTCAAATCATCAGATCGTTTTAACTGCCATTGGCGATGATCGCCCTGGTATTGTCAGTGAATTAACCCAATTAGTCAGTGACTGTCACTGTAATATTATTGATAGTCGCATTGCCATCTTAGGCAATGAATTTACATTTATTATGCTGTTATCAGGTGATATGTCGGCAATCAGCCGCATTGAACACACCCTGCCCCTCAAAGGCATGGAGCTGGGCTTACTCACTATGATGAAGCGGACAGCCAGTCATACTCAAAGTGAATTTTGTGCTGGCTACACCCTCGAATATACAGGTATCGATACACCTGGCACGTTAAGTAAAGTTACCCGCTTTTTTGCCGACAACCACATTAGTATTTGTTCTTTAAAGTCAGATACCTATGACGAAGAAAAAGATACAAAAATGCGCTGTGAACTGGAGTTTAACATTCCTGTTGAGGTTGACATTGATACGTTTAAAGTCCAATTTGAAGATCTGTCGCGTACTCTAAACGTAGATTACATATTTCGACGCATTCGCTAAGGAGCAAAGCATGAACACAATTAATCCATTACAAGCCGGCGACAAAGCCCCCGCTTTTAGCTTACAAAACCAAGATGATGAAACAATCGTCCTTGCAGAGCTATTAAAAGAGCAGCAAGTATTAGTGTACTTTTATCCAAAAGCATCAACACCTGGTTGCACCGTGCAAGCTGAAAACTTACGTGATGAAAAAGCTGTGTTAGCACAGCTAAATACCCGCGTGGTTGGTATCAGCCCTGATCCGGTAAAAAAATTAAAGAACTTTGAAACCAAAAAAGAATTAAACTTTGACCTACTTTCAGACGAAGATCACGCGATTGCAGAAGCATTCGGCGTATGGGGCTACAAAAAGTTTATGGGTAAAGAGTACGACGGCATTCATTTATACCCTCATTAATATTATGCACACTACATACTAAAAAGTTAATCCCTCCTTTCTAAAACTCAATTTTACTACTACGATTAAAAACTGCACAGTCTTAATAGATAAAGTACGTTTTTATGGATCAATTCAGTTCTTATATTGTCGCTAATGAATCCGTTGATCTATCAAAGTCTTTATTAAATGAAGATGAAGGAGTCTGGTTATCTGTAAACAAGCTTCATAGTGGTGTAGTTGCATTAGATGAAAAAATGAGAGTACTCCCATTAATTTCTGAATTTCTATCCTATAGCTTCCGAAACAACAAAATAAGCCGCCACACGGCAAAAACGTACGCTAAGAATCTGAGTTATTTTTTGGCTTATCTTAAAAATAGGAAAGAATTTCAAAAAACTCACCTTGATGAAGCATTCCTTACGGTATCAAAATTTGTTATCGAAGAATATTTAGCGGAATTAAGAACTAAATATGATTTGTCTACTGCAACAGTGCGAAATAGAGATGCAACACTTCAAGCATTCATCCACAAATTCCTCTATCAAAATCAAGAACTACGAAACGCATATATTGAGAAAAGCCCGTATTCAAGTGGATTAATAAGTGGGCCCGTAAAGCAAAAGCTTGTCATTTCATGTTCTCTAGATGAGTTAACAAAATTGATGTTACAAAGTGGCTCAGAGCGTGAAAGGCTCATTATTCAGTTTATTTTTGATTCTGGGGTTAGAAGATCAGAGTTACTAAACATAACCAAACAAGATATAGAAGATGCTATAGAGTTTAATAGTCAAAAGTTGATACACCAAAATACGGACATGCCAGTAATATCACCCTACGCCCCACTTTCGATACAAGGTGTGAAAGGCCGACATAACAATACTAAGCAAAGAATGACCTTGGTAAGTCGAGCTGTTTTGAACCGTATAATGAGATACCATGCCTCCCCCCTATACAAAAAGCATTCGAGAAAGTATTCATCCCTATCAGAAACCCCTGCTTTCTTTAATGCAGAAGGACGCCCGATCACCCCCAAATGCCTGTCTAAGCTATTGGATCGACTATCAGAGCGTGCATTAAAGAAAGGTATGCTATCCAAGCCTATGTCACCGCACAAATTAAGGCATGGTTACGCATACGATTTACTTCAATCACCTGACATAGGGCAAACCTATGTGGACAGGCTTGCTGTAGTCCAAAAATCACTTGGCCACGCATTCTTAAGTAGCACTGAAGTTTACACTAAAATACCTTCAGAACTATATAAAACAATAACTAATAGCGACGGTGAATTATTAACTAAAGCAGATAGAATGGAAAGGCTTGTTAAAAGCACACAACTTAAAATATCACTTAAGGACAAGAAATGACAAAAAGCAAAACAAACTTAAGTGAATGGGATACACTAGTTGATACACCTTTAACTTGCATTGAAGATTTAGCGCAGCCCTCCCAAGCTTTACCTTATCGGCAATTGACACATTTATTTGCATCAGTTTATAAAACAAAGGTAAGCCACTCCTATAAAGATGATGTTCATGCTACACACTCTCATGTTACTGAACTTATGAAAGAAAAGTTCGGTAATCAACCAATTTATTTGACTAAAGTTCTGAATGAGTTTTCGTTAGATGATTTTCATGCATATTTGAAAAGCTGCATGTTGCTCAACAAGATACATAATCGGTATGCAAACGTTTTGCAAAGTACCTATAAGAACGTTCTGAATAAAGCTATAGAGCTCAAAGTTCCAAACTTTAAAAGGTTTTATTTACCAAGTTCTTTTTGCTATCAAACAAGAGTAACTGAACGCTACAAACCATATAGTAAGAATGAGAGAAAAAAAATTGATGAGGCTATTGAAGTTGAAATCAACAAAGCTTTAAAACTCCTTATTCCTTATGAGAAAACAGGAAGAGGTAGAGCTATTCTCGATGATGACTGTATGCTCTTAGAGGGTGTAGAGAATTTAACACTAGATGATGCTCGTTGGATTTTTGAGAATAAAATGGGATGTATTCCCGTTACTAATAGTTATGGTTTTCGAGGTAAACGAGCCTATAGAGCTTTCTACCAAATCATTAAAGACAATGGTGCGTATTATCAAAATGTATATGAATCTTGGGGAGTTTTAAGTAAGGTTACAATGAGACATTTACTTCCATTTTTGCTGAAACTGTTAAAAGTCACAGGTATGAATGTTGAGTCAATTTATAACCTTGAAATTGACGACCTAGTAGACTCTCACCCTGCAACTGGGAAACCTTGTTTGAGGTATTGGAAGAACCGCTCTGATGGGCAGAAGTTATATCACTTAGATATATTCAAGGCTGACCTTCAATGGCTAACCCTTAGCCAAAGTGAACAAGTGAAAGAAATATTTAATAATGTTTTGTTGCTAACATCAAAAGTAAGAGAAAAGGCACCTTTAGAGCATAAAAATAAACTATGGTTATTTGAAACATACAACGGTTTAATCAAATGCCTTCCCGTTATGTATCACCTTTCAATGGCTATAAAAACCTTTTCTGCCGAACACGAGCTTTTTAAACAAAATAGTAACGAGTTACTTTTAGAGACAACAAGGTTTAGGCCTACATTTATCAGCGACCTAATAGGGGAAGGAGTTTCAATTAGGGAAGTACAGCTACTAATGGGTCATAAAAATCTCAATACAACAATGCGCTACCTAGATATTCATGATTTTGGGCAGACCGCGAGAATAAAAATTAAAGATAAATTGATAGAACTTCACAGCAACATTAGCTCTTCAGTTAGTAGTAAACCTCATAAACAGGTAGGCAACAAAGAGTCGCTACCCATGTCAACCCCATTAGCGACGTGCAAAAATATTTTTGACCCACCTGAGTCTGTGAAAAGTCTATCTAATTACACACCTGGAAAGCCTTGTAGTACTTACAACATGTGCCTTAGTTGCCCTAATGTAATCATAACCAAAACTGATTTGCCAAAGCTCTTTGCGATGAAACGTGATTACCTTATTAAAATTCAAAATAGTAGAGTATTAGATACTCCATTTGGACATGTTATAAAAAGTAACCTAACACTTTTGAATTCGATTCTAGATTCGAACTTGTCCGAATTTAGTGCCGAAGAGCTCAATGATGCTGAAAAAATATCTCTTTATATAGAAACCACAGAGCTTATTTAGGAGTTTGACATGGAAAGGCTACCAAAACATTACAGTTTACTAAGTACTATTGCTGAGCTCAAAAAAAATAAGCTGGATTTCTTAAGTGCTGATCCCGATAGAGTTACCGACAATAAAAGTACGTTATATCTAACCAAGTTATTAAATCTACCAGTTTCCTGTATATCAATCTTCGATGACACTGAGTGGGATTTTAACTTAGAAAATCCTAATGCATCTGCAAACATCACAGGTAGTAAATTAAAAATTAACTTTAGTAAATATAAAAACATCCCACCATATGTGATAATCGAGCTAAAGTGTCTGCTACTTAGTGTACAATTAACACCTGAAGTATTTATTAATAATCGTAAAAAAGCCAAAAAGACTAATATTACCAAGCTTGCTACAAACACTATCTTAGGGCATTTGAAATCAGGGTTTAGATTCTTAGACACACTTTTTAGAGTTTTAAAAGTTAAACTTGGTAATGAGCATATTGAAAAAATATATTCCTCTCTTACTCAAGTTCAAGCCATCGATTACAGAGAAACAGCACAAGTTCATACCAATACCTATAACGATGACTTGAGACAGTTTTTTTCTTATTTACTAAACCCATATACTTCAGAGCACATTTTTGGAGAAAATATTCCTGCCTTTGATCCTGACCAATTCAGTTGGAAAAAAAGATATAAGAAGAAAGTATCAAACCAAGTGATACCTAACGCAGCTTTTGATAAACTTATCAGAGCTTCATCTTTAATCGTACACGATTTTTTACAAACTATGGAAGAGGAAGTATTAGACTCTTACGTAAGTAGATATGCATTACAAACCGAAACTCAATACTGTAACAAAGTTGGAATTACCAAGTATACATTTCAACTTTATCGGGCTTACCGCCTTTTGAGTGCAGGTTATGAAGATAGCTATATTGAGTCAAAGTATGGCATCCCAGATGAATTGCGTAATTCCAGAGGAAAATATAATTTAAAAGATATGAGATCCTATCTTGCTAGGTGTCATGGTTTTAATTTCTCACTATCTGAAGTTAACGAACATTTAATGCTAGTATCAAGTGCTGCAAAGTATCTAATTGGTCAATATACAGGAATGCGACCTTCAGAATTAGCTGTGATAGAGTTACACACTTGCCTCACCGAAGAGAGTGGCATAAAGCTTCTTCGCTCTCATGTTTTCAAAGGAAAAGATACTTCTACTAAAGGCCTTTTTGATGATAAATGGGTTGTTATCCCTATTATTGAAGATGCGATAAGAGCGATAAAAATTTTAAGCACAATTACAGAAAGAAGCTTGATATTTAGCTCTCTCCACACAAAGAAAAACAACGAGAAAGAGAAACTCCAAACCTCAGTTATGATCCGTCACCAGCTAAAAATATTCATAAAGCTCGTTTCGCCAGACGATGATCTTGGCTTTAGTAATTCCATGATGCGTCACACACTTGCATATCAACTTTATAGGTTAGAAGCTGGCCTGCCACTAATCTCATTCCAGCTTAAACACTTAGTAAATACTGTAGATAAGTTTCTATCTAGGGGGTCAACAAGCGATGTGACTATGGGCTATGGTGGAATTGCTGATAGCCTCGTTGAGAGCCAAACCGCACAAAAGCTCAGAAAACAATCAGAAATTGAAGTAATCAAAGCAACAGCAGACCCTGACGGTAATTACCTTGGGGGTAAAGCTGATGAGCATAAAGAGCGCCTTAAAACAGCATTTAAGGGTTACATGGCAAGCGGGTATTCAAAAGAAGAAATTTTTGAAGCTATGGCAGAACAAGGGCTCGGTGTGATAAATGTTGGATTAGGTTACTGTTATGGTTCAGATAGTAAAAATGAGAGTCTCCCCTGTATAGGCTCACTAAGATGTAACCCCAACAGGTGCTCAAACGCCATAGTCAGTGAAGCAAACGCACCATACTGGAGAGAGATCTATTCAACCAACTTAGCTAACCTTAATAACCCTAGCTTTGCAGACAATAGAGAGCAAATCAAAGAAGTCATCAGTGAAGCTAAAGGCGTATTAACATTACTTGGTCATGGAGTGCCCAATGAGTAATCCGTTTGACACCAAAAATCAACGTGACTTTGATGAAAATACTGAAAAGCTAGTTGCCGCAATAGATAAAATAAATAATGCGCCTTCCCTATCAGCAACAATAGCTGAGCTTTCTAAATTAACAGGCCTTCACCGTAATGCTATAAGTAATAGAGTCTGGCCAAATCAAAAGCTTCAGCTTATAAAAGAAAAAAGAAAATCCCAACAACAGGCTGAAACCAAACCCACTGTAAATAAAAACCCTATAAAAATTTTGGAAGATAAATTAGATAATGCAAAAAATGAACTTGTGTATTGGTTTAATAAAAATCTAGATAATGAGAAGCAAATTAAGCAGCTAGAAATAAACTTAGAACGAATGTCATTAGCCCGTAATGACTATGAAACGATGTTAAAACAAGAACGTGATAAAACCACTGAGCTAACAAAACAGTTAAATATTATGCGTGACTTGTTATCATAGAGCTAATTAAAACTCCTACTAGCAAAAATCGACTATTAAATACGACATAGTATTGATATCTTAAGAAGTTTAGCAAAATAGAGAAGGATAAAAATATGATAGAAGTTGGCCAAAAAGCCCCTGAGTTTACGTTACAAGATCAAAACGATGAATCTGTATCACTTGCCTCTTTTAAGGGCAAGAAGGTATTAATTTATTTTTACCCAAGAGCATCTACTCCTGGCTGCACTGTTCAAGCATGTGCACTAAGAGACTCTAAAGCTGAGCTTGATGATTTAAATGTCGTTGTGCTGGGTATTAGTCCCGACACACCAAAGAAGCTAACTAATTTCACTAACAAGCAAGAACTTAATTTCACTTTACTTGCCGATGAAGATCATGCAGTTTGCGAAGCTTACGGTGTTTGGCAACTGAAGAAATTCATGGGACGCGAAAACATGGGCGTAGTTCGTACTTCATTTCTAGTAAATGAGAATGGTGATATAGAGCATGTTTTCAATAAATTCAAAACTAAAGATCACCATGAAGTAGTTTTAAACTATTTGAACCAATAAATTTAAAAAAGCAATGTAGTGGGCTCAAATGGCTCACTACATTTCCTTTACCTGATTAGGTACAACTGAGTTTGACCCTTAAGGTAAAAGCCACCAAGGTTACTTCATTTAAATGCAACACTAAAGTTATCTTTCTTTGGGTATATTTGAATACGTCAGATTCAATTAACAGGACTCAATCAAATCTGACAGTCGCACATGTGCCAACAGCGGACAGTCGTAACCATAGTCACTTGTTATAACTCAATATCGTTGATGTATGAATTTCTTAGCCTTTTTTCATAGTTCTTTAAACTTTCTGAAAACTTGAACTCTACATAGCCACTGTTGATATTTTTAATATATATTTCAGTGCCGCCTGCTTTCAAAGTTTCAATAGCCAACTTATGAAGCCCACAAAAAATTGCCCACACCATTAAGTCGTTAAACTCATTTAGTGAAGTAACTCTTTCTTGAGCCAAGTCCCACTCTGAGCTTAGCTGGGGAAAGTAACCACCAGTTTCGCTTAATGTGCCATCAGCAATGTTAATTTTTGAAGCCCAAATGAGCTTAGTTTCTTTAAATATGCGGCTAAATTTCATTTTGAGTTATAACGCGTCCCAATGAGCGAAGCGAATGAATATAATGTGTTTGTTATATTTTTACTCAAAATCAACCTCCAGTGTTACATACATGCCACACCCAGTACCGTAGCTAAAACTTAAAAAATGCTGCTGAGAGTTTTTATGGTCTGTAACGAACCATACTTTACTAACGCCATCATCTTCGTATGTGTTTAATTCGGCGAAAAAGGTTGGTTGCTCAAGATTGCTTACGAATAGTGAGACTGAATCAAAGAGTTGACCATCAATACTTTTTGGTAGCTCTGCAATTACGTCGTATGCGCCGCTGTTTAGTTTAGTTTCTACCTTGAAAAGATTACCGTATTTTCTATTCCATTCTTCAGCTTGCGCTTCTGTATGAAAGCAAGCTGTTGAATTAGCAAAACAACTAAAAAAACACAATGCAAAGATAGCTCTCAATGTTCAATTCCTAGAAAAATATAACGCCCGTAAAACGCGCGAGCTTGCGAGTCGCAGTGCTTACGTTTGTTAGCGGATAGTTACGATTCCGAACCAAACAACATGATATCTAACTGTTCATTATTTGGCACATAACCGCTCTCAATAATTTTAAAAAGCACATTTCTTAGTAGATTGAATGTTTCCAGTAAGTGCTGTTGATCATGTTTAGGCCGCCCATGAGCAGCAGCAGAACGCTTGTCATATAGTTTTGCGACTTTCTTTTGAAGTTCACGTCTACTTGGCCCCGGCTTTTCCAAAAAAGATGCAATTAAAGCCGAAACCCTAAACCTCAATTCTGATGTACTCGGTGAAAATAACGCCTCAAGCGCTCCCCACAATGACACGAGCGTTAATGTCGTATTTTGGATGAATTGCCCCTGATCAATTGCTTCTTTTGCGAGAACGAACTCCGGACTTTTCTTCAGTAGTTCCCGCGTTACCTGCCAATGGTCTTGAACCCACTTAAGAGCTCCAAAGCTGGCAGCCTCTTCTTCTACTGATAAAGCAAAGGATCGGTTTTGAACCTCAAATGGATAGAGTGCCTGATGTTTTTCATTGGCATTTTCGCTATCGAAAGCTAGATTCGAGAAAACTGGAAGTGTAATCGCAGGA
The DNA here is from genome assembly GCF_014164535.1 of Pseudoalteromonas sp. SG41-2. Lineage (NCBI taxonomy): Bacteria > Pseudomonadati > Pseudomonadota > Gammaproteobacteria > Alteromonadales > Pseudoalteromonadaceae > Pseudoalteromonas > Pseudoalteromonas sp. SG41-2. The sequence continues at coordinate 131,792 of NZ_JACJFK010000013.1, forward strand.
TTAACCGCAATTCGGAGTAAGAACAATATTACACGCGCAGTCTGAATGGCCCTGTCTGTTCCACCCTCGTTTTCAATTGGGACAACTAGCTCTGCTGAAATATCATAGGATATACCACCGGATGCCGAAGACCACGGACCAGGATGATGCTTAGTAGGCTCTTCGGGTGGAGCAAAAGCAACCATGAATGGGGCAAAGATATGCGCATACGTTTCGCGAACCACAACCCCATTGCCCAGATCAAAACCTGTTTCTGGTAACTGGAGACCATGAAGGCCAAAGAACAACTTTTTACTTTCCACAGAGCTCCCTCCTATGATAATCAGCTAACGCCGCGTTAAGTAGTGAGCGACGCTGCCCACCTTACCTAAGCCATTGTGCCGTAAACACTAAATTCAAAGCAAACCGAAAATGCCAAGCGTTGCGAATCTGTCTTAAACGCTTTGTGTACGCCCGACATGGGCATTGACTTATGAGGTGAAAGTCCTCTGTAGGAAGATCACCGTTTAAATAACATACTGTTATTAAACGATAACTACTAGCGAATGGCAAGGGCTAAATCGCGAGAGATAGTCTGGAGGAAGCCGCTAGCAAATCTGTGAGCTGATGAACAAAAACATCATATGAGGCGTAGGCTGGAGACGAGCTAGCACAAGATAGCGAAGTCATGTGATCTAACGGCCACCGTAAATGATGCAGTTGTGCAGAGAAAGTCGATGCATCTTATTCGGGGAGATCTGATAAACACGCATCCGCGCTAACGCTTGGAGATTACCAGTTAGGGACTGGTTGTTCAACCCTTGGCGCTTTGGTTGCTGCGACCTACAGCGAGCGAAATAGCAGTAAACAAGCGTTAGTTTTAGACGCGCTTTATCGAGTAATCGCTAGAGTGATTTATCAGAAGTCAGCAGACGGCATAGTAGCCAAACGCCCATCGTAATGGAGGGGACACGGTGAAGGCCCTTGTAGAAGCTCAAAAACAAAAGGTATTAACATTGCGCTAGGCAATAACTACTTAGCTTCACAAGGTTTAGTGTCATTGAGGGATATTTGGATCAATATTCATTACGGGAGATGAACCGCCCATTGCGGACCCGCATGATGGGTGGTGTGGGGGCTGGAGGTTAGAGACCTCCGGCTACCCGATTAGATTTGTTATTCTTCTACACAGAAGTTATCTTTTGCTGATATTTCAATGTAATCATTCTCTATGAAAAGGTTTTTTACAGCATAAGCTGCACCTTGTAGTGTTTCACCATAACTATGTGAGTAGAATTCAAAAACTGTTTCATTGTAGTCTCCATTCAATCTATCAACAGAGCATAAATCTTCAATCAGCTTAATGGCTTTTAGTAGTAATTTGGGGTCATCACATTCTATATGACCGCAAGCATCTGGGTCGATATCACACACATGGATTACAACATCAGGTATTTGTGGATTAAGCTCACCAACATCTTTTTTTGGATTGCGCAACTTTATTTCAACTATTTGCTCAAACTCCCAGTAAACGCCATGTTTTTCATTATCGAAATCATAGTACTTCTTGATTTCTAGAATCACAGCCTCAGCACACAATACACTCATAAACCCTGACTCGGTTTGATTGTCATTCTGCACTAAGCTTTCCGTTACAATTCCTATGACCTTCCCATTCTCACAAAGCGTTGGACCTCCGCTATAGCCACCACGAGCCATGCTAGATACTATAAAATGCGGGTGTTTTGAGTGCCACACATCTACAACGGCATTTACCTGACCTAACGACGCTACTTGTATGGGCACGATAGTAAAAGGTATAGGCGGATAACCTATGGTTAATACGTCATCCAAGAGAAAGGAACTATCATCGATATCGTGTTTAGTGTGAGAATCAAAGGTTAGCTTGGGAAGAAAGATGCCTTCAATATCCACTTTAAAAACTGCAACATCTATTGACCCATCAATTGAGTACCTTGGACCATCAATAATTTTTAATTTTTGAGGTTGTAGATAGTCTTTGGTTTCAACTTTATGATTGTCATTTTCATATTTTTTAATTATACGTTTGGTCGTTGCAACTTCTGTTATCCTCTTACCTTGAACTACATGTTTAGCAGTAACAAATATTCCGTCTCCGACATGGAAAGCAGTACCTATACCACAGTCCTGAGTTTCTTCATCCTCTACAGACACAAATGCAATGGCGCCAGCAGAGTTTACATGTTTCGCTTTTAAACCAACTTCGTTAAACATTAATTATTTACCCATTTTAGAATACACTCAGAACTTGATTACACCTTAAAAATCTAACGCCCAGCTTTGCGGAGAACGAGCGAAGCGAGTGATTCCGACAACAGCTGATTGTTATACATTACTTTCTAGATTTTCTACTAATAATGGCAGTAAGAAACCCTGCCATGACTGAAATTGCCATCCCTAACCCTAATGACGATATTATTGAACTATCAAGAAGCTTAGGGATGAGGTCTAAACCTTCAGTAAAACTAGCGATACTAGCAACCGTACCGACGATAGTTGCAATACCTGCAATCATTGCAAACACCTCTGGTGCTTTAGAGGTCTCAGCGGATTTTTCTTTAGCTGACTGCAATTCTTTTTGCATTTCTTCAACATCGTCTGCTTCAGGTTTAGATAATTTAATGTGCTCAATAAATCGATTAAAAAGTTCACTATCACTCTTTATAGAATTAAATATACGCCCAAGTGAGTGCACTTCGCTCAACTCTTTAATTAGGGATTCTTTTTTAGCGCTATCTAATAGTGGGCTAGAAACGGTTTCAGCTATAAGATCTTCTATTACGGAATTGGGTGATATCGTACCTGAGCGTAAGCGATTTTCTCGAACTAGAGAGTCAATGATTGCATTAAGTTCAAACAAGCCAATTGATCGACCTTCGCCAATCTGGTGGGATAGCCTCTTTACAATATCTCTCCGTACATTTGCGTACTTTTGCACTTGTCCCTTGAGATACAAGTAAATAGCCAATGGGACACCAACTATTGACGCTAAAGAACCTATTAGCTGTAAAAAGTCATTCAATGTTCGATCTCCATTTTGTATAACAATTTTATAGTGCGCGAAGGGCGGATCTTTCTGCCGATTTAACGCTGATTTATCTACTTTTAACAAATTACCTAAGGTATTACTATTACAAAGTTTTCTAAAGTTTTTAGGTAAAGTTAAATGAACTAACATGAGCGCAGCGCTCATTTTCATGAATATATGCGCAAAGAGCAGTTTAACCAATCAATTAACGACAATATTTAGCCAATCTCAATGACCGGTTTTCGCTCTATGCCGAAGTACGCCTGGGTGCCAACAACCGCCGTTCGGCTACTAAAGAGCAATACACCTGACTTTTTGGAAGCAGACGCTCGGTAACGCCTCATTATATACCGATTGCACCAATACATTCTTATTTATGCGAATATTGGTTGGTATGTTTTCTCAAGTTATTTAACTGGAAAGAATGTTCCGTTTCAACTTGAATAATTATAGTTCGCTCAGTACCAACAAACATAGGGTGATCATATGGAACTGGATTCATTAAAACAGCCATATTCGGATTATGAAGATGAATATGAGCAATTAAACCATTCATATAAAATCGATAGACTTCTCTGCCGTCAGCACCGACTCTTTGCTTAATTGGAGTCAGATTGTGTGCAGGACCTGCTTCAGTTAATTGAATTAAAGTAGTAGGAAAAAGGCTTAAATCATCTTCCACTTCCCCTACGAGAATTTTTCTCAACAGCTCTGTTTGTTTTTCAGATAAAATAATATCTTTAAACTCAGATAACGATGAAACGGCAGCTCGCCACAGCAAGCTTAAAAAGAACTTTCTTATTTTGACCGGTTCATTAAAGCTAACAACTGTTAGCTCGTTTACGGAGTCAGTTGCTGGCTCTCTAATTTTATCACTTGACCAAAGTAAACCTTGAGCTCTTAATTCATCTATCGCATAGGAGTCAATATCTGATAAATAGTCTTCGCCTTCTCTTATTACAATAGATTTGTCATACCAGCTATCAGCTCTTTTAATGTAACGCTTCTTAGTTGGATTTTGAGCAGGTTGAATAAATTTGTTCCCAGGTTTAGAAGGCCTAGTTAATGATTTAGGAATTATGTGGGATTTAACATATTTCCCTTCTTTTCCTGTTAATAAACATACACCCACCTAATTGCTCCTATTGGTAAATTTTTTAATTTCTAATTGTAAATTGTGTCACAACTGACGGGGATAACACCAATTCTAGAAAGGTACCAACGCCTCGTTAAAAGGCAAAAAATCGTTGGCTAAAATTAGCGACAAAGGAGCAAAAACCAATTGTTTTTGTCCTTTTAAACGACTTATACCCTTTTTAATCATACATCACAGCATTTTGGGCCATATCCGCCAATCTAGACTTAGCATCTTCAAGATATGCAATTGCTTGTTTATCTTGGCTGTTTGTTTTGAGAAATTCTTCTAAGTATTTAATCTCAATTGTGAGCAGGTCAATCCGAATTTGTATCAGGCAGTTTGGACGACTAAGGGCAAAGTCCTCCCAGTTCCTAATATTAAAAGGACTAACTGAATACGGGAGTTCTTTGAATACCGAGCTATCTACGCCATGTTCTTCAATGAAGTTGATAAAATCATCATTTAATCTGTCGTTACTTTGACTGAGTCTCTCTAATAATTCTTCGATTCTAGTTATAGTTTCACGAGCATCATCAAATAGCTTGCTATAACCGCCCTTAGTTGTAACCCGAAAAGCAAGATCTTCCATCGAATGTTCAACGGTATTTAATACTTCAATTTTGTCCCAATAAGTTTCAACATCACGCATTAGCTTATGTAAAGCTGCTTCATCTATTTTGAAATCTGATTTGAGGAAGTTTGCTTCGTGTTCCCGCTTCATCTTAATCATTGCTTCAACGGGATATTCCTCTACTACGTCAGTCTCAATGTGATGCTGATAGCATAGGATTAGTAAATTTTCATACGATCGTCGTTGCTCATCATTTTGTTCAGGGTTATACCTTTCACCTTCAGGCATTGCTGCTTCAATATGACAAACCTGTCCAATAAACTTTTGTTTGTCATTCACTAGAGGGTGAATGCATCCAGGAAATGCACATTGATTTCCTGAACGAGCAAATAACGCTCTTATTGTTTCAAGTTTTGGTGCCAATCTAGCCAAAAAAGTCTCCGTACTCTAGAAGCGTATAACATGTTTATAGCGAGCGAGTCGCGCATTTTTTAACCACAGCGTCGCTAGTTTTTCTGAATGACTCATTTGTAGCAAACTTCTTAACTAATTGCCATTACTACTAAAATGCAGTAGTTCTAGCTTTTGTCACAGGACAAAAACGAGCAATTGGGTCGCTTTCCGACTATGCAAGCAATATACTTTGACGAAATAGAAATACAATTTTGAATGGCCGAAGTTCGCTCTTTGCCGAAGTTCGGCTCAGTGCCAATTTCAGACGTTCAACTATAACTCGTTTTTGCCCCAAAACGAGTTAGTTTAATTATTTTGAAGCTCTGCTTTGAGCGATAACCGGACGGTCAGGTGAGTCGTCATTAGATTAGTAATAATAAGAGAAAGCTTTCCTTCTCTCGCATGTTTAAATAACCTACAGTAAGTTATAATACTTATAGCTGGCAATAAGTTACACTATTTGCTAATAATAGAAGCTTATGAAATGAAGACGTCTTCACGAAAGAATAGGGAAACGACCCTATGATAAAGCAGTTATATAACAGGAGTTATTTTTGGCCAATGCGGTAAAATGGGAATTCTATTTAAATGGTGACTCTCGAAATTTTAGAGGTTACGCTGAAGGGCGAAAGAATTTATACTTTGATATTTCTGGTGGGATTGATCACTATGAGAAAAGAGCAATTGGCGAAGTTTCAAAATCAAATCAATTCAGCTGTCATAGGGTATCTGAATTTGTTGGAACGCAAAGAGCTTCTTTCGGTTTCAATTAATACAAGTAGTTCTTTAAGTAATCTAGACTCTCCAATTCAGAGGTGCATACTCTCGATCCAAGATACAATTTATGCATCGTTAATAGTGGATGTTCATTCATGGCTTTTCGATAAATCAGATAAATCTTCCAATTTGAGTCCCTATAACTTACTGGAGTCACTGGTAGATCCTGATGTCAAATTTAATACAAAGCGTCTTCAAGAATACTTTATTACAACCCCAAGTTCATTAAATTTGTCTGAATCGGGCTCTAATTGGCAAGAAGATTTTGTTAGTGAACGCAAAGCCAAATTTGATCAAGTTTTTCATGAATGTACTCGCAATATAAAAAGACTACTGCACTCAGAGGAAGCTGCAAGGATTAAGCCTCTTCGCGATAAATTCTTAGCGCATAAAGACGGGGTTTATGATGTAAAAGCTAATGGTCATAAAATTGGAGATGTATTCTACCTTTTGGATCAAATGAAAAACATCTTACTTAGCTTAAATACGTTATTTCAACGAGTTAGCTATCCAATCGAAGAATCTGAGCAACAGGCTAAGAGTAACGCTGAAGAATTTTGGAATCGTGTAGCTCGTACATAACAAGAGACTAAGGTTACGACCATCCACTATTGGCACTTTTACGAAGCTCGGCTAAAAGCGAAGAGCGAACGGTCGGGTAAACTCGTTTTTGGACAAAAACGTTTTAGAGTACTTATTTGGTAACGAGGCTGTAGAATTACTCGTTTTTGATTTATTTTTATTGATGCATTAACCATAGCCGAGTTCCTATTTTGATTCAATCGGTTACTTCGATTTTACGTAAAATATAAAAAGAGGATTTGCTGTTGCTTTAATGGGCGTTTTGGAAGGTATGACAGGTGTTTAAGTGGCTTATTTGGAGAGGTAGCAGCTTACCTTTATTAATGCGTCCTGTTTTGCAGCTTTTCTATATTATGAACTAAGCAATACAGTTGCCATTGGGCATTCACTTTCGTTTGACCGCGTAAGGTCAATTTATTCATGCCTTTGTTAACTGTAATATTCCCGAACACCGGTTCTATACAGCCAAGTCGTTTACTGTACTGCCATCGCCCGATTGGGCTGTCTATTTTGACCTTCATTTTGTCGATATAGCTTAGCTTTTTACGCGATTCATCATTTTTAAACTGAACTTGCCGTCCTGTTTTTATAGGTGGCTTTCGCATACATTGCTGTTGCAGTGGGCATACCTTGCAATCTTTTAAGTAACCGCAGAATCGGGTGTATTTTTGGTTATGGCTGTTTACATTGATACCGCTTCGCCACATTTCATTGCCTGCGGGACAGCGGCAGGTTTGTGTCGTCTCATCATAATGGAAGTCGTCTGAGGTAAATAACCGTGGCTTGCCTTTACTGCGTTTTAGTCGGCGCTTTTCTTGCTCTGTCTCATAAGTTTCACTTTCTTTAAACAGCGGATTTCGTTTTCTAAATTGGTTATCCGCAATGTAAGTATCAAAGCCACTTTTCGCCATGTATTCAAGGTTTGCTTCGCTGTTAAACCCACTGTCTGCGGTGAATTTGATGGCGTGTTTATCTGAGGATTCATCTGTGCTCAGTTTATCTAACTGTTGTTTTAATTGCTTAACCGCTGGCTGCAGGGTTTGCTGCTCGCCCACTGAACCCCATGCCTGTGCTTGCAGTATAATTTGATGTTTATCGTCATTTATCGCTATCCCGTTGTAGCCTTGGATTGTACCTTTTGACGTGGTCATTTTCGCGCTATCAGGGTCGGTAATATTACTTTTAATGGGCTTGCCTTTGCTGCCCGTTTTTTCCTCGTGGGTCGCTAAGAACTCCGTGATTTTATCTGCACTTTTATCCAGCTTTTCTTTTTGCTTTAAATCCTGTGTTATCAACTCTTCGCTCAGGCTATCTTGTGATTGGTGACGTTCGATAATACGTTTACTCGCGCGTTCTAGTTTTGCTTTTTTACGCCCTAGCTCATCGAATGTGCCGCTCCATTCTTTGCTCGCATTCGACTTTAACTTACAGCCATCAATGGCAAACATATTGCGGCCTATCAACCCTTCTTCGTCGCATATCATCAATACTTGCGTAAATAGTGGCTCAATCTGTTCATGCATTTTGGCCACGAAACCCGCGATTGATGTGTAATGCGGCTGGATGTCCCCCGACACACTCATAAACAAAATATTCGTCTCACACGCCTTCGCAATACGGCGGCTGCTGATCAAACCATGTGCATAGCCGAGCAAAATAATCTTTAACATCACTGACGGCGGATACGCCGCCGCGCCTGTTTTGTCGTTGTTATACCACGCGTCAAAGCCCGACAAATCGAGTTTATTTTCGACAATATAACAAAGCGCATACTCAAATGTACCTGGCAATATTTGCTCAGCAAAATTGATTGGAATGAATTTATTTTGGCAGGATAAGTCTGGCTTGTAGTTGGCCATAACAATTTACCGTGGGTGAATAATATCTATTAGATCACAGCGGACAGGTAGATTCAAGGTTAGAAAACAATCAAGTCAATTGTGTAGAACCAGTTCCTAAAAAGAGTAATTCTACAGCCTCAACGCCCTATTAAGATGTGAGCAAGGCAATACCGATGTCGCTGCATGCTACCTTAATCACTTAAACCAACGCATGATGAAAATGCCACGCGTTGCGAATCACTCTTAAACAGATTGTTAGGTTCTAGCTAAGATAATGATTTCATTACTATCAATCGTCGCTTCTAGTTTTGTAAAACCTAGTCTTGCTGCCTCCGAAGATGGAGATATTACGTTTCTCTCTCCGCCTCTCTCACACGCATACATTTTCGGTGTTGGATCTACATCTGGAGCTATAACAGACAGAACTTCTTCAATGATGGCATACTCAAGATTTGATATATCTAAAGAGTCTATTAGCTCTTGTTTGCCCTCATAATCGCTGACTTTTGGCAAGTCTAAAGTGCCTGTCTGCTTTTGATACTCATATTCCACTTTGATCATGTACGTTTCCTTAATATTTATTGAACGCCCCGCTAAACGGCGAGCGTTAGCGAGTCCGGTGGAGGCCACGCTTTTTGTGGCCGGAACGAATTTGAGCGGTTTGTTATGTAAGTTCACGGCCTATTTCCTTTGCGAGCTGCTTAAGCCTCGGGAATGCCTTTTCAGCTTCTTCTTTTGTGGAGAAATTAGTCTTTATTTCTGGCATCAAGATATTGCCAGACACGTTAAAAGCTTTAATAAATTCGTCAATTTGGCTATGTATATGATCAAACTCATATGACGAGCGATACTGAAGCAATGTTCTATAAGCATTATATTGTACGTTGCTGTTGCCTAAGCCGACGATTGGTTCTGCTTTCCAATGCTCGACCATTTTAAGGAGTCTCCCGGGGATAAGACTTTTACCTATCTGTGGTCTAGCTTGTTCAAGGTAAAGATCAGATCTTAGATAGTGATAAATATATAAAGCGATTGCGCTAATTAAAAAAGGAAGAAAACCAATGAATAATTTAGTAGCGATAAGCTCCGCAGTTTTTTCTGCACCCTTGATCTGGAACGTGAAATAGCAAAGCCATACAAAGTTTGCCATCCACCATAAAATACTCCAAATGCTTTTAGAGTCGCTCTTGAAGTGCTTCCATGCCTCTTTGGCACTTTTTGCCATGGTTACTCCTTAAATCACATAACAATTTTATAGTGCGCTCGTCGCGCATCTTTCTGCCGATGTTACGCGCATGAATTAATAAATCTATTTTTAACAAATAACGTAATGCATTGCCAATTATAATATTGACACTAAAGGTATTCAGAAAAAGAAAATGCGCCCGTCGCTCATTTTCTTGAATATGGGAGCACAACAGGACTGTATATTAATACAGTTATTTATGCCATCACCAACATAAAAGTTAGTGGAATATCAGATTATGGAGTAGAGCCAATATCATTAGGTGAATCACTGTATCTGATAGCTCAAAGGTGATCTATAGAGTAATTAAGTTAACTCACTTTGGGGCAGAAACGAGTTAATCATGAATGACTGCTCATGGCACATTTGCGAAGTTCGGCTCATTGCCATCAGCGAATATAGGTAATGCCTTACTCACCAGAAATTTAGGAACGCAACAAATAAATTTCCGAGTGCAGCAACTTGCGTTGGCCCTACATGAGCATTGACTTATGAGACTATCAAACTTAGTTTAGAACATTAAAACAACAAGATATCGAACGTCTGTAATTTCTCAAAACTGATTTCACTCGGCGAAAATACAAATTTCCAAGGCGACAGAGTCTAAATTAACGAACAAAGCATAAGTATTTACCTGAGGATTTTCTAAAACATTGAAGCGGTTTTAACTTAATTCTTTTAATCAAAAAACTTTACAAAAAACACTGTTTTTTTATACAGAACAATAACTCTCCTACCTCAAATAAATGTAAGTACTTACATACAATTATATATAAAAAATTAATCAGGAAAAACATAATAAATATCCTTGAAGCATTACATAAAACACACTATGTTGTATTTGATTTAGTAATTAACACTATATATGGTGTATTCACTACTGGGGGATTCTTTATGATACCTTTATGTGAGGTACTCATACTCAGCTAGAAATTAGTATTACGTGATTAACTAGTAAAAACTCCGAAATAAACTAGGTGAAAAAATGAAAGAAGCTTTTAACGAAAAGAAAATTAAAATTTTGAGCCTGAATGGAGGAGGTATACGTGGGCTTTTTACAATTAGTGTTTTAGCTGAACTAGAGCAAATTATTGAAGATAGATCTCAAAGTACTGATATCAGAATTGGAAACTATTTTGATTTAATTACAGGTGCATCTATAGGTGGAATTCTAGCTCTTGCTCTTGCTCAAGGAAGGTCTGCAAGAGAGTTAAAGAAGATATTTTTTGATCGAGGTAGCTACATCTTTCCAAAGCACAAAATATTTGATAAAAAAATTAAATTTGTAAAAAGGTTAATATCGCCTTTGTACAAAAGTAACCCCTTACGAGAAACGATAGTTGAAATGATAGGTGAAGATTTTAAATTTAATGATCTGACCCGAAGAGTTATGATTCCTACCGTTAACTTATCAACAGGCCGCCCTCAATTTATTAAGACTCCACATAATCCTAATTTTACAAGAGATGGGCGTCTAAAGTTAATTGATGCTGCAATGGCTACATCAGCTGCTCCAACTTATTTTGCACCACATTACTGGTCAGATTTGGGGGCTTACTTTGCTGATGGTGGTTTGGTTGCTAATAACCCAAGCTTTATAGGGTTACATGAGGTCTTTGGAGATATGAAATCAGACTTTCCTAACGCAACTCATTCTAATATCCACATATTAAACGTAGGAACAATGGGCGAAGAGTATGCATTAAGCCCAGACACTTTATCCTCCAAGAGGAAGAAAGGATATATGGGATTGTGGGGAACTGGTGAAAAATTAGTGCATACAACAATGACGTCGAACCAATTACTTCATCAATACATGCTAAGTAGAGAGCTTAGTTCAAAAGGTTTGACTGAAAATTTAGTTCAACTAGACAGCAAAATTCCAAATGAAGCAGCTAGTGAAATTACATTAGACAATTCATCAAAGTCTGCTCTAGATAATCTTGCTACGCGAGGCCAACAACTAGTTACTGAAGAATATGCTAAAAACCCTTCTTTAAGAAATTTTTTTTTAGAGCAGGCACTTCCGTTCAAAAGCTTAGAAAATCCTATTAAAGAAGGAGAGTAGTGGTTATGTGGAATTTACATTCATTTTATACTAATCGAGAAACAGGTTTAATTGGCCAACTTAAATTGTCTGATGAAGAGGAAAATAAACTTAAAGAACTACGTCAAATTGTTCGTAAACGAATTACGAAGGTATTTGAGGAGGCAGTTTTAATTGCCATAGAAACCATCAAAAACAACTTAACCATTAGCGCTATTAATTTAAAATTAAGTGGAACGTTTGTTCGGCATTTATCACCCGAAGATCAGATAATTGTTGCTGAACTGATCAGCGAAATGGAACTTGATACACTCCAAGAGTTTATACAATTAAAACCCAGATTCATGACGCAAGGAAGCTTTCAATATAAAACTTTGAATAAGCCATTTCATTCAGGTCAAGAGATGGATATTGATGATGGTACTTATCTGCCAATGCCTATATTTGAATCAAAGCCAAAAATTGGACATCAACTTTTAACTTTACTAGTGGATACTGCACTCAAATCTTTAGCTAATGAAAATTATGGTTGGAAGTTTGAAGCAAAAAGAACATGTGGTCGTATAAGGATCAAAAGTGAACGTACTCATATAGACGTTCCTATGTATGCAATACCAAAAGAGCAGTTCGCACAAAAAGAGGTTGCATCTATGGAGTCAATGAATAGTAGCCGTAAAATGTTTGAGTCTGTAAGTGACTCTTCAGCTACACGTGATGAAGAGCTATACCAAAGACTAGACTCTACTTGTGTAAACCTTGCTCTTCGAGATGACAAACCAGGAAGTCCAAAATGGATGAATAGTGATCCTAAAGTTGTTGAGGACTGGTTTCTTGGAGAGTGCCGACGTATAGGGTTCCATCTTCGGGATATTTGTAGGTTTATGAAAGCATGGCGTGATGCTCAATGGGATTTAGGCGGACCAAGTTCTATTTGTTTAATGGCGGCGACTGTCGAAGTGCTCCACAAAAAGGCTCATGATTCTAGCGATATTGCTTCAGTTGTTAAGGTTGTTGCCGAAAGCCTCCCTTATGAATTTAGAAAGGGCGTTGAAAGCCCTGATGATACAGATGAAAGACCTCTCTTTCCTCCTGAAGCAGAGCATAAAGATAGAGAAAGAGATATTATTAGGAAGCTAGAAGATTTCTCTAGCTTACTCTCTCAAGCTGAAAAAGCTGAAACAAAGGTATCTGCATTGAGTATACTCTCAGAAGTTTTTGGAGATCGTGTTAAAGATCAGAGCCTAATTAAAGTAAAAGCTGCAGCTTCAGTATTTAAATCTGAACCAACTAAAGCAAATTCACCAGCGAAAATAAGCACAACTATGGTTAGTGGATAAGCTATAAATGGAATTAGTTCATCATACTTTACTAAATCTAGGTTTTGAGTTTGCAAGCTCAAAGAAGCTTTCTCAAAAATCGATGAGGAAACCCTTTGAGCTTAGTAATGGTGCTTATATTAAAGACTTTATAGTAAATCATGAGGTTTTTACCATTGCTTTAGTTATACCTAATGATCCACATATTGAACTTCCGTCAGCATATGCGGTTAATATGCCCGATGCATATAAAGATAAATTAATTCCACATATATCTCACGAAGGTTACTTATGCTATGTCGAAAAAAAGGAGGCTGACTGGGAGCCTAACGATCTAAACTCTCTATATGAAGACATAAATGCACAAATTCAGTTAACGCTAAATAAATCGGCACAATCGTTTCAAAGACAGGAAAATGGTGATTTAGAATTTGAAAATGAGTTTGTATCATATTGGGTCCCTGATGGCTTTCTATACTTGTTAAGCCAAATAGATAAGTCGTCATCTAACTTCGTTACATTTCTATGCTCATCCATTAATGAAAATAGCTCTAACAACTCAGAATTCATTACAATAAATACTGGAAATAAAAAACCTAATGAATATTTTGATGATAATGCGTTAAATAAATGGCTATCTCAAAGAAACTTGGAAGTTAGTAGTAAAGATAACCTTGGAATAAAAACACATTGTATTTCTGTGTCTCCAGATAAATTAGCTGGTGTTAATTGGCCTCCGAGTAGCTTAGGCAATTTAACAAAATGGCTCGAAGAAGTTAATTGTAGTGCTCGTGATCATTTAATTTATAGCTTAACTAAAAAGAAAGAAAAGAAGCACATTTTGTTACTTAATATTGATAAACAAGATCCGATTGCAGTCTACATCGAACTAAATGTGCAAGCCTTTGATTTCCATAGAAACGCCAAAAACACCAATAAAAAGAGAAAAAACAAAACCTCTTTCCACTCTCTTGCAGCTATTGTGCGTAGTAATAAGTTTTGCAGTCATTTCAAACGTTTTTCAGTTATTAAGGCCGATACTTCAACGCTACAAAGTCGAGATAAAAAGAGAGAGCTGCAACTTAGCTCTCAGCGTATAGCTCTAGTCGGATGTGGCACTATTGGAGGTTATCTTGCTAGTTTATTGATTAGGAATGGGGCTGGTTGTAGCAGCGAGCAATTTGACCTTTATGATGATGATATTTTAATGCCGCATAACTTCTCAAGGCACGTATTAACATCTTCTAGCTTTGGGAAAAACAAAGCTCTGGAGCTTGCCAGCAATTTAACTCACTCAATACACACTATAAAATCAGTTCATGGTTTTGCTAGTTCCTTCCCACTAAATGAAAGTCTGTTATCTAAATACGATATTATTATTGATGCAACTGGTCGCCCTCCTTTCTCAAAAAGACTAGCACATGTAATTAGGTTATTACCCCAATTAAAAAGGCCGAGTATAATTCATGCATTTAATGACGGAAATGGACGAGCTTCTAAAGTGTTTATAGATACAGGCCATAGTTGCTATAAATGTATGACTATGGATAGAGTTATCCATCAAGATAATGCTGATACACGTTTTGCTTCGAGCATTTTCGATAAGTCTGAACGCAAAGTAAGTTGTGGTAATACATATACAATTTATGATGCTTCAGTGAGTCATATAACTGCTGCCATGGCTCAAGAAGCAGTTTTGAATACTTTAGAAAGTAATTTACCTTGGAGCTATAGTGAATTTATTTTAGATGAACAGTTTCGTACTGGTAAACGAAGAATTTTAAAGAGGCAACCAAAATGTCCTATTTGCTATGAAGACAGTTAGTGAATTAGTTTTTAAAGATAAGGATGGTAAAATAGTCGTTATTTTAGAGCATGTACTGAATATTATGCTAAATTATCGCCAATTAACTCCTACTTCTTTTGAGGCTGCAGGGGTATTAATCGGTGAGCGTAGGGGCCCACATCTAGTAATATGTGATTTATCAGTCCCAGGTATTGGAGATATCAGAAGTAGGTATCAAGTTAATAGAAAAGGAAAGCACCACCAGAAAAAAGTTGTTGAGTGCTTTTATTCTTCAAATGGCTTCCAGCAATATGTTGGAGAGTGGCATACTCACCCAGAAGACTACCCTTCACCATCATTTCTAGATAAACAATCATGGAGAGATAATCTGGTAGCAGATATTCCTATGGTTACAATTATTCTCGGCAGAAAAGCTTTATGGGTCGCTCGTAAAGAAAATAATAAAATACGCGAAATGCGTGAAGTTTCCTTATCTGAATAAGTCTTAACTTGTTCGAGAAAACTCACCTGAATGATATATCATGCCCTGAGGTATTCATCAGGTCATTTATGTCTTCAATAATGGCCAATCACGCTCTTTAAGTGCCTTTAAATAGTTAGCCTCATCGTAGCAATATTTCGTGTTTTCCAACACCGATAGATTATGCGTATCCATTTTAATGCAAGCGCTCTAACAGCAGATTGATGAGACTTACCTTTAGAACGTTGCTCTTGATAATATATACCGACACAATAAGTGGCAGCTAAAATTAGTACCCAATCGGACTATCCCCTTTCCTAGTATCAAGACACTCCCCTAAAATATTCTGTACCGCTGTTATACGACCTAAACATCGATATTTTTTCTCTTTGGCCAAATCAAACTTTGACTTCAGTAAAGCTATAATTGCAGGGTATTCGTTCATATAACTTTGGTACTCTTCCATTTCAGATGTGCTAATAAGTAGGCTATATCTATACTTTATAAGTCTGTCATTTAGCATAGCCTTAAATTCCTCTTCCGGCATGAAGTAATTTCCAGTCTTCGGATTACCTAAATTATAAAAATGTTGTTTAAATTTTTCGGTATGAATATATCTAATTTTTTGTGTGTTTTTCTTACCAAGCTTTAGTAAATATCCATGATTAACAAGTCGATAAAGCTGTCGATGTATAAAAACTCTTGCTTTAAAATCATTTTTCGTAGAACTATACAAACGCATATAGGTTTCAACTAGTTCAGTAACAGAAAAATTATCAATTCTTTTTTCCACTAAAAGTAAGTACATGGCTTCATTTAAATTTTTCATAATCAACGATGACCGATATTAAAGTTAAAAATTTCAAGCTTAGTATTCCTAAGTATACAACATTAGCATAAACTTAGAGAATCTAAGTATTGATATTGTGAATTAAGATGAATTCTTGGAAATTGCGATTAACCCAGTCCCAGGGCGAATTAAACAGGCACGAGTCTCTAAGGGGATCTCTCAAAAAGAACTCGGCATTAGAATTGGACTCGACCAAAGTTCTGCGAGTAGTCGTATGAACCACTATGAGAAAGGTAGGCATACCCCAGACATTCCAACACTTAAAAGAGTAGCTGAAGAGTTAGGTGTGCCTTTGCCTTATTTTTTATGTGAATCAGAAAAGACAGCTGAGTTGATTTGCCTAATTGAAAATCTCAAAGAGGCAGATAAAGACGAATTAATTCGTAAACTTAAAGAAAATAAAAAATAGTAAAACTGTACGACACCTACAGGCCTAATTTTCCAAATTAAAAATTTTAATAAAAAATACATTAATTACGAGTTAAGCTTATTCAATACCTTGTTTTTTTTTAAATTTATACTCCCCCCTTTCCCTTGATAAAACTATTATTAAAAATAGATAGTTTAAGCCTTAATAAATAGACCTTTAGTCTCTAAGTAAATAATGTTGCCTTTTTTGTCGCGATAGTAGTCTGTATTACAAGAAATAAATGGACTTCACTCATGAAAATCACCGCTAAACATATAGAGAGCTGGGCTAACACAAGACAGGCACAAGCTGAACTCCCGATATTTGCATATTCTCACCAGCTTTGATCATCCAATGGCATTAACTTTGATCACTTATTCTCATTAAGCTTTGATCACGAAAATTACGCGATAATGATCACTTTTGTGTTCTTAATGATTTTGCCGA